>CAILUI010000233.1 GCA_903837355.1 uncultured Victivallales bacterium | reverse complement strand
GGGGCGGAGGCCTGGAACATTGCGAAATGGGACGGTGCCACCTCCACCTGGTCCGCCCTCGGGACGGGGATGGACGGCTCGGTCTATGCCCTGGCGGTGTCCGGGACGACTCTCTACGCGGGCGGGGACTTCACCACAGCGGACTGGGGCGCCACCACCCCGGTGAGCGCCAACTCCATCGCGAAATGGGACGGTGCCACCTCCACCTGGTCCGCCCTTGGGACGGGGGTGGACGACACGGTCCGTGCCCTGGCGGTGTCCGGGACGAGCCTCTACGCCGGCGGTTACTTCAGCACAGCGGGTGGGACGACGGTTAACCGTATTGCGAAATGGAGCAGCACCACCTCCACCTGGTCCGCCCTCGGGACGGGGATGAATGACGAGGTCTATGCCCTGGCGGTGGCGCCGAACGGCACCCTCTACGCCGGCGGTTACTTCACCACCGCGGGCGGGAGAAACGCTAACCGCATCGCGCAATGGAACGGCAGCACCTGGTCCGCTCTGGGGACGGGGATGAATGACTATGTTAATGCCCTGGCGGTGGCGTCGGACGGTACTCTCTACGCCGGCGGTTCCTTCTCCACGGCGGGCGGGGAGAGCGCCAACTGTATTGCTAAATGGGACGGCAGCGCCTGGTACGCCCTCGGGCCGGGGATGGACGGGGAGGTCCGTGCCCTGGCGGTGTTCGGGACGACTCTTTACGCGGGTGGTAATTTTTCCTACGTCGCGGGCGACGTGTACGCCAATCGCATCGCCAAATGGGAGGGCGGCGCCTGGTCCGCCCTCGGTTCGGGACTGAATGGGACCGTCACTGCCTTGGTGGTGGCGTCGAACGGCACCCTCTACGCGGGCGGCAGCTTCTCCGGTCTGGTTGCGAGATGGGACGGCAGCGCCAACGACGGCGCCGGCGCCTGGTCCGGGCTCGGGGGGCTGGATGATGGGGAGACGATGGTCAATGCCCTGGCGGTGGCGTCGGACGGCACCCTCTACGCCGGCGGGAGCTTCACCAACGGGGTTGCGAAATGGGACGACAGCGCCAACGGCGGCGCCGGCGCCTGGTCCAGACTCGCGGGGCTGGATAACGGCGGGTACTCTGTTGATGTCTATGCCCTGGCGGTGTCCGGGACGACTCTCTACGCGGGCGGTTTCTTCACCACCGCGGGCGGGGAGAGCGCCAACTACATTGCGAAATGGGGCGGCAGCCCCGGTGCCTGGTCCCCCCTCGGGACGGGGGTGAACGACTCGGTCTATGCCCTGGCGTTGTCCGGAGGCACCCTCTACGTCGGCGGTGGCTTCACGACGGCGGGCGGGAAGGCCTCCGCCTATGCTGCGTACGCACAGACGACGGCGGCCACGACGACGACGGTCGCCTCCGGCCTGAATCCCTCCACCTACGGTGCCAGCGTCACCTTCACCGCCACCGTCTCCCCCGGCGCGGCCACGGGTACGGTGACGTTCAAAGATGGGGTCACGACCCTGGGCACGGGCACGTTAAGCGGCGGCACCGCAACGTACGCCACCAGCGCCCTGAGCGTCAGCGACCACAGCATCACGGCGGAATACGGCGGGGACGGCGGCTACGCGGCCAGCACAGCCAGCGCCCTGACCCAGACGGTCAACAAGGCCACCCCCAGCGTGACCACCTGGCCCACCGCCAGCGCGATCATCTACGGCCAGACCCTGGCCAGTTCCATCCTGAGCGGCGGCTCCGCTTCCGTGGCCGGCAGCTTTGCCTGGACCACGCCGGCCACCGCGCCGGGAGTCGGCACGGCCTCGCAAGGGGTGACCTTTACGCCGACGGACACGGCCAACTACAACAACGTAACGGGCAGCGTCAGTGTGACCGTCAACCCGGTCACCCGCTCGGCGATGCGGGATGGCCCGTGGAACGACCCGGCGACCTGGGGCGGCACGTTGCCCGGCGCCGGCGAGGACGTGGTTATTCCCGAGGGTATCTCGGTGTGGTTGGACGTGGCTTCGCCCGCCATCCGTAACCTGACCATCGTGGGTACGCTCGCGCTCGGTGCCAACACCCTCACGCTGAAAGGGAACTTTACCAACACCGGCACCTTTGACCCCGGCACCGGCACCGTCGTCCTGACCGGTAGCGGCGACCAGACCCTGTCCGCCACTGCGCCCGGCACGCTCACCTTCTACAACTTGACGCTGAATCAGGATCCGAAGACGGCCACGGTGACCGCCACCAGTACACTGACGGTGACCCAGCTGTTAACGATTACCCAAGGCAAGCTCGTCAGCGCCAGCGATTACGCCGACATCCTCATCGCCACCGACGGCACGCTGGTGTTGACCAACGACATCACCGTCAGTGGCAACCTGGTGATCCAGGGCGCCGGCATCCTGACCACCGCCGGCCACGGCATCACCTTCGATGGTGGGCTCGAGCAGAATCTCACCCTGGCTTCCCTGACTACCTTTGCCAATCTGACCGTGACGGCCGGCACCACCTTGATCGAGACGGAGACGGCCGACAACGCCGCTGTCTCCGGCACGCTGAGCAATGCCGGCGTGATCCGCAAGACCCAGCCCGTGGCCGCCACCGGCGCGTATCACTTCGGCCTGGCCGGAAACTCCGGCGCGGGGCTGAGCATCGCCGTGACCAGCCTGGCCGGCGCCGACCCGCTCAGCGCCATACAGGTGGACCGCCACGCCGGCAATCACCCGCAGGCGCCCGGCACCAACACGACCGCCATCTACTGGACGGTCACCCCGACGGGCAGCGATTTCATCGCCACGGTAGTTCTGCCGCACGCCGCCGGCCTGGCCGACCCGCAGGTCTGCCGCTACCGGAGTTCGGCCTGGGACGGGGCGCGCAGCGGGTTCGACGCGACGACCGTGACCCGAACCGGCCTCACCGCCTTCGGCGACTTTGCGATGTTCGACGACCCGCAGTTGGCGACCACCACGACCCTGGCCTCAACGCTCAATCCCTCAACCTACGGCGCGAGCGTTACCCTCACCGCCACGGTCTCAACGGCCATGGCCTCGGGCACGGTGACCTTCAAGGACGGGGCCACCATCCTGGGCACGGGGACGGTGACCGCCGGCACGGCGACGTACACCAACAGCACCCTCGCGGTGGGCAGCCACACCCTCACCGCGACCTACGCCGGCGATGCCGTCTACGCCGGCAGCACCAGCAGCGTCCTGACCCAAACGGTGAACCAGGCGACGACCACGCTTGCGCTGGCGTCTTCGGCGAACCCCTCGGGCCTCGGGGTGAGCGTCACCTTCACCGCCACGGTTTCAGCGGGCACGGCCACGGGCACGGTGACCTTCAAGGACGGGGCCGATACCATCGGCACGGGGACGGTGACGGCCGGCGTGGCGACCATTACCACCAACGCCCTGACCCTGGGCAGCCACAGCCTGACCGCCGAGTACCCCGGCGATGCGAGCTACATGGGCAGCGCCAGTACCACCCTGACCCAGGTGGTGAAGCTGGCGGCGACGACGGCCCTGGCCTCCTCGTTGAACCCGTCGACGGTCGGCGCCAGCGTGACCCTGACCGCCACGGTTGAGCCGGACACCGTCACCGGCACGGTGACCTTCAAGGACGGGGTCACCACTCTGGGCACGGGGACGGTGACGGCAGGCGTCGCCACCTTCACCACCGCCGCTCTGGTCGCGGGCAATCGCAGTCTGACGGCGGTGTACGGCGGCGATACCACCTACGCGCCCAGCACCAGCAGCGCCCTGACCCAGACGGTGAACAAGCTGACGACCACGCTGGTCCTGATCTCCTCGCTGAACCCGTCGACGGTCGGTGCGAGTGTGACCTTCACCGCCACGGTTTCGCCGGGCGCGGCGACGGGCATGGTCATGTTCAGGGACGGGATCGACATTCTTGGCACGGTGGCATTGAGCGGCGGCGTCGCCACCGTAGCGACCAGCGGTCTGCTGCTGGGCAGCCACAGCGTGACCGCGGAATACGGCAGCGATGCCACCTACGACGTCTGCACCAGTAACACCCTGAGCCAGACGGTGAACGTGTCGCCGACGGTGGCGGTGATCGGGCGGTTCTGCGCGCTGCGCGAGGCCACCGGGCTGGTCATCCAGTGGGAGACTGTCTCCGAGGTCGGCTCGCTCGCCTTCAGCCTCTACCGCGAGGACGCTGGGGCGGAGACGCTCTCGCGCGTCACGACGAAGGGGCTGCCCGCCGTAGGTGAAGCCCAGGGCGGTGTCTACCGCGTCCTCGACGCGGGGGCGACGCCGGGAGTGAGTTGCCGCTACCTGGTCGAAGAGCTGCAGGCCGATGGCGGCGCGCGACGCTATGGTCCTTTCGAGGTGGTGCTGCCGGCGGCGGTCGGCACGGTCTCGGTGGCTAGTCTGGATGGTCCCGCCAGCGCCGTCGCCGCGCCGCTGCCAGCCGCTGGGCAGCGCGCTGGCGCCGATCTGCTGCTGGGCGCCTGGCCGCATGCGGTTGACCCGCTGAAGACGGCCCGCAGCGCGGCTCGCGGGAGCGAGCTGAAGGGCGCCGCCGCCATCCTGAAGGCCGCGGAGACCTCTGGCACAGGTTCGAAGTCGCTGGCCGACCTGACCTCGAGACTGCGGATCCAGGTCGCCACCGAGGGCCTCAAGTACCTCTCCGCCGAAGCCATCGCCAGCGGCCTGGGCAGCAGGGTTGAAGAAGTGCGTCCGGCGCTGTTGGCGCAGCAGTTTGAACTGTCCTGCCAGGGGAGCGCCGTCGCCTATGTCGCGGCGACGGACGGCGCCGGACTCTACTTCTACGGTCGTGCCTACAGCTCGCCGTACAGCGTTGGCAACGTCTACTGGCTGCAGCCCGGGATCGGTATCGCGGTCGCACCGGCCAGCGTCGGCGCCGCGACCGGCGCCGCGCTGGGCAGCTTCGCCGAACGGGTTCACCGGGAAGAAGATAACGACTCCCGGCCGGACCTCCTGGCCGCCGTGGAAGACGGCCTGTGGCTCTGGGGCCTGCTGCAATCTGACGTTGAGGCGTTCAGGACGCGCAGCGTCGACGTTGATCTGCCCGGGCTGGCGACGACTGGCGGCCTGGCGACCGTGACTGTCCGTCTGCATGGCGGCAACAATACCGCGGCGGAGTTTGACCACGAGACCGCGGTCGAGGTCAACGGGAGGCGCCTGGGCTCGAGCCGGTGGGATGGCATCGTGCCGCACGAGGCGAGCTTCACTCTGGACGCCGCGGTCCTGCACTCGGGGCTGAATACGATCCTGGTGCGGGCCCTCGCGCCGGCCGGCGGCGCGGCCTCGCGCTCCTACCTTGACTGGGTTGAGGTCAGCTATCCGCGGCGCTACGTGGCTTCGGGCGATAGCCTGGTTTTCGGCGTCAGCGGCGGCGCCAGCGTGGCCGTCAGCGGCTTCACCGCCGCCGGGGTCCTGCTCTTTGACGTCAGCGATCCGGCGCGTCTGACGCCGGTGTCCGGGGCGCCGGTCGCTGCTGATGGCTCAGGCGGCTACACCCTCAGCTTCACCGCGGCGTCCGGCGCGTGCCGCTACGCGGCCCTGCTGCCGGGCGCGGCCGAAGTGCTGAGTGGCACCCAGGTGCTGCCTTCGGGACTGCATTCGACCACGGTCGCGGCCGCGCACCTCATCATCGCCCCGCCGGAGTTGGTGACCGCGGCCCAGGCGCTGGCGGACTACCGTACGTCGCAGGGGCTGCCCTCGCGGGTGGCCAGTCTGACCGACGTCTACAATGAGTTCAACGAGGGGCTGCCCGAGCCCGGCGCGGTGACCGCCTTCCTGCGCTGGGCCGCGGCCAACTGGAGCGAGCCGCCGCGCTACGTCGTCCTGGCCGGTGACGGCACCACCGATTACTGCAACCGCAAAGGCATGAACGACAACCTCATGCCGCCGCTGCTGGCGCCTACCGCCTTCGGGTTGTTCGCCTCGGACAATGCCTTTGCCGACGTCAGCGGCGACGGCATTCCTGACCTCGCCATTGGACGCCTGCCGGTGATGACTGCGGCCGAGCTCACCGCCACGATCGGCAAGATCGTCGCCTACGAGACCGCGGCCCCACGCTCCTGGGCCTTCGATGCGGTGGTGGCGGCGGACCGTCCGGACGAGGGCGGCGACTTTGTCGGCGAAGGCGAACGCCTGCTGGCCGGACCGCTCAACGGCCTCACCGTCAAGCGCGTCTTCCTGGCTGACCTCTCCCTGGAGCAGGGGCGTGAACTGCTGCTCAAGAGCCTCCGCTTCGGCGCCTGCCTCACGAGTTGGACGGGCCACGGCGGGTTGGACCGGCTCAGTCGCTCCGGGGTGCTGACCACGGCTGATCTGACGGGGCTGGCCGGCAGCGGTCGTCCCACCGTCCTGGTGGCCGCCTCCTGCCTCATCGGGCGCTTCGAGATTCCTGGCTATGACTGCCTGGCCGAACGGCTGCTCATGACGCCTATGGGCGGCGCGGTCGCCGTCTGGTCACCCTCGGCGCTGTCCTACAACGATGTCTCCAGCGCGCTGACACAACGGGTTTACGCCGAGATCTTCGCCGGCGCCCGCGATCGTCTGGGCGACGCCGTCCTGGCCACCCTGCGTAGCTACGTGCCGCCCGCGGGCGGTAGCGCCGCGGATCTCGATCCGCGGACGGTCTACAACCTGCTCGGGGATCCGGCGCTACAGGTGCATCGGAAGGGACAGTGAGTTCGCTTATGGAACACGAATCGTCTATGGTAGTGGTTCGGCCGGTAAACCGCCCGGCGGCAAGAGGCAGCGCGGATATGGTAATCCACTCTCAGGGCATGAGATCTACAGCACCGACGCGGTCGCCCTCCCGGTGCCGTGCAACGCCAGGCGCCGCCGGGCCAACGGCCGTCGTCGTCAGGCGGCACGGGCGCCTCTGGCTGTTGGGGCTGGCGCTGGGCCTCTGTTCCTTGCAGCTGGCGGCGGACAGCATCATCGAGCAGCATTTCGTCGTCAAGCCGACGACTCCTGCCTGGCAGCGGGCGATCTCCGTCAAGCGGCACGACCCCGACAGCGGCTCGTCCGTGGTGCAGGTTGACCTACGCGTGGCAGCCACGATCACGGGTACCCTCAGTGTGCAGAATCCGGACACCAAGAACGCGCAGAGCATCAGCGTCACCTTCAGCACGACAGTGACCCTCGCCCGGCCCGGCAGGAAGCCCTTCCTGCAGGTGGTTCCGACCTACGCGAGCAGCCAGGCGTTGGCCGCGAACGGCTATGTCACCCTGGCCAACGTCAGCGGTACTGCCACTGCCAGCCTGACGACGGCGGCCCCCGCCGACTTGAAGCTATTCAGCGGCACCGGAAGCGTCAACCTGCGTCTGGATGCGCTCAAACAGGCCGTCGAGGCGCTCGGGACGGGCGGGAAGTTGCCCGGTGCCGTCAGTCTTGGCCCCACCACCCTGGTAAGCGCCGAAGTGTGGGTCACCTTCCACACCGTCGACAATGCGGTCTTCGACCTGTACCGCGTGACCATCCAGACCCTGGAAGACACGACCATCATCGATACCTGTCGGGCCCGGAGCATGGTCGAAGCGCGCCGAGCGTTCGAGTCCAGGCACCTCGAGATGCGGCGCATCGTGACCATCCTCTATGTCCCGGACGCGATCAAGGCGGGTTACCTGCTCTACTACGGTGGGCTGCGCACGGTAGATCGTCGGAACATCGAAGAGAGCTGCTGGGCCCTGAGTACGGACGAGGCGCGCCGGATTCTCGCTGACCGCCATCCGGGCGGCGTGGTCAATCACCTCGGGCTGTACCCCGCCAACCGCGACCCGCAGACGTGGATTGCGGTTGTCCACAGAGCCCGGCATTTCGAGTATGTAAAGGCGTATGATTTAAAGGAAGCGCTGGCCGCCTTTGCCGATCGTTACCCGCGCAACTGGATCGTGCGTGTCGTGCAGGCCTCGGACGAAAATGCGTACCGCCTCTTCGAGGGCATTCTCGATCCGAAAGAGTTTGTCGAGATAGTCTCGGCGAAGAGCACGGCTGCCGCCACTGAGATCGCGTTGGCGCAATTCCCGGAGCACCGCGTTCTGAACGTGGAATTCAGCAAGTCCGGCGATGCGGTAGAGCCCTACGAAGGGACTGTCAGTCTGGCCAAGGGCGGTACGGCTACCGATACCTGTCCGGCGGCCTCCTCGGGAGAGGCCCGCAAGATCCTGGCGGACCGTCACGGCGAGGCCAAGGTCGCAAATCTGCGTGCGCTTGGGCGGGACCCGCTGTTCACGCTGTATCAGGGGAGTATCTCGGTCCCCGGCGTAGGCAACGTCACCGATGTCGTCTGCGCCAAGAATGCAGGTGAGGCACGGGCGATTCTGGTGCCCTGTTACCCCAAGGGCAACGTCGGCGGCGTAACGCCGGTCACGGATCCCGGTGCGATCGGTGCGTTTCGTGCTCGTATCAGCACCGGCGATGGTCGTAACGTGATTGACACCTGCTGGGCGGTGGGCGCCGCGGCCGCCCACAAGGTGTTTACGGCCCGCTTTCCGGAGGGTAGCGTGCGGTCCATTTCGGCGTTTGGCTCGAACCGTCCCGACGAGTACGCGGTCACGCTCAAGGGCACCTACCGTAAGGATGGTTGTGAGGCGCGCGACAAGGGTGAGGCGTTACGCATTCTGCAGCAGCGTTTTCCGAATAGTAACGTGGTGAGCGTTGATGAGTTCGAGGTGATCCCTGAGGAGGCCGTCTACCGTGCCGCGATCAACACGCGTGATGGCCGCACTATCTCCGATACTGCCCAGGCCAAGACCGCCGGTGAAGCCAGGACGCTGTTTCTGGCGCGCCATCCCGGCAGTCGCCTGACGAGCCTCTACCGGGCTACGGACGGCCGGGTGAACGAGACCTTCCAGGCGCAGATCGCCTTGGGGCCGGCGGACGATACGGTGCAGGCGGACTCGTCAGCGGAAGCCAGGCGCATTCTGCTCGGGCGCTATCCGGGCGGCGGCATCACCATGCTGAAAGAGGCGACTGGGATGAACCGGCCGCCGTCCCGCAAACGCTCGTGAATGCGTTCGTCGAGGCGGCGGTTCATGGGTGACGTTGACATTGCCCGAGTTCAGGTCGCCGGGGTTCACGACCTTGACGAGGCACGTCTGTTGTGCGCCTGTGGTGTCGGGTGGATCGGCATTCCGCTGCGACTGCCGGTGCATCGCGAGGACCTCAGCGACGACGCTGCGGCGGCCGTGGTGCGGGGTTGTGCCGGGTCGGGGTCGACCTGTGTGCTGATCACGTATCTGGAACGGGCCGCCGAGATCGCTGACCTCGCCCGTCGGATTGGCGTCCGCCACGTCCAGTTGCACGGTGCCTGCTGCGCGCGTGAACTCACCGCTTTGCGTCTGGCGCTGCCCGGGGTGGTGATCATCAAGAGTCTGGTCGTACGTCCCGGAGAGGATGCGTCCGCGGTCTACGCGCAGGTGGGGCGACTGGCGCCCGGCGTTGATGCCTTCATCACCGACACCTTCGACCCCGCGACCGGTGCCAGCGGGGCGACTGGCCTGACGCACGACTGGGCGGTGAGCCGCGACATCGTGCGGCTATCCCCACGGCCGGTCATCCTGGCCGGGGGCCTGACGCCGGGGAACCTGCGTCAGGCCATCTCGGCGGTACGGCCGGCGGGGGTCGATTGCCATACGGGCGTGGAGGGAGCCGGCGGCCGCAAAGACGAGGTCCTGGTGCGGCGGTTCATCGCCGAGGCGCACGCCGCGTTCGGGGCTGGCTGAGGGGTGCGGCCGGTCATATCGCGGGGCCTGGCGCTTGCCGCCGGGGCCCCGTTGCCCGCGCCGCTCAACCGCGGAATGGCAGACGCGCCCGGAGGTCCTGCTCGTAGGCCGCCAGATCCGCCAGCGGTTTGCGAGCGATGCCCTCGAGCATGGCCGCCTCCGCAACCCGCCGCGCCACGCGCGGGACGACGCGCGGGTCGAAGGGCTTCGGAATCACGTAGGCTGGCTTGACGGGGCACTGCCCTGCGAACATACCTGCAGCGGCATCCTTGGGGTAGGCTTGGGCGAGGTAGCCGAGGACATCGTCGGCGATCGGCTCCCGCGCGATCTCGGCCAGCGCCAGGGCGGCAGCCAGTTTCATGGACTCGGTAATGTCCCGCGCCCGTACGTCAAGAGCGCCACGGAAGATACCCGGGAAGCCGAGGACGTTGTTCACCTGGTTTGGGAAGTCGCTACGGCCGGTCCCGACGATGGCGGCGCCGGCGGCCAGCGCCTCGCCGGGGTACACCTCGGGTACCGGGTTGGCCATGGCAAAGACGATGGCGCCAGGAGCCATGGCCGCCACCATGTCGCGGGTGACGCAGTTGGCGACGGAGACCCCCAGGAAGACATCGGCGCCGCGCATGGCCTCGGCCAGAGTGCGTGCCTTCGTGGGGCTCGCCAGACGCTCCTTCTGCGGTGTCATGCCCTCGCGTCGGCCTTGGTAGACGACGCCCTTGCTGTCGCAGATGATCACATTCTCCCGGCGGACGCCAGCAGAGATATAGAACTCGATACAGGCGATGCCCGCAGCCCCGGCGCCGTTGACGACGACGCGCACGTCACCGATGGCCTTGCCGACCAAGGGCAGGGCATTGAGCATGCCAGCCAGGGAGATAATGGCGGTGCCGTGCTGGTCATCGTGGAAGACCGGGATCCCCATCCGTTTCTTCAGCTCCGCCTCGACCTCGAAGCAAGCCGGGGCCCCGATGTCCTCGAGGTTGATGCCGCCGAAGGTCGGCTCCAGGGCTGCCGTGACCTCGATGAGTTTGGCGGCGTCGGTACGTCCATCCGGACCGAAGACATTGCGCACGCAGATGGGAAAGGCGTCGATGCCGCCAAAGTGCTTGAACAGGACCGCCTTGCCTTCCATGACCGGCAGGCCGGCCTCGGGGCCGATGTTGCCCAGGCCGAGGACGGCAGTCCCATCGCTGACCACGGCCACCATGTTACCGCGGCCGGTATACTCCCACACTTTCTCGATATCCGCATGGATCTCGTTGCAGGGCTCCGCGACGCCGGGGGTGTAGGCCAGAGAGAGGTCCTGGGCCGTGTCACAGGGCTTCGATGGCCGCACCGAGATCTTGCCGGGGGCCGGATCGCGGTGGTAAGCCAGGCTGCGTGCCTTCAGATCCTGCTGCATCGTCGAAGCCCTTTCCCGTGAGGCATGGATACCCGTCATCGCCAGAAGTCGTGTACTATAGCGCGGTCGGTTGGGTCCTGCCGGGAGCGCATCCCCCTTGGAGCCGGCGGCCTTGCCCTGGCTCTGCCGGAGCGTCCGCCGTACTCCCCGGCGGGAGAGCACCAAAGCCGGGCACATGCCGAGCGGACGGCGGGCTCCAGGCCGCGGGGCCGCGGAGCCGGCCCATCACGGCGTGTAACGGACCCACTGCAGGTCGCGGACGGAGTAGGCGGCCTTGGCGTTACGTTCCGCGTTGATGCCGACCATCACCTGCCGGATGGACTCGAGCCGGAGTGTGCCGTCGGGGTCAGGCTTGCTCCAGGCTCCCCAGCGCGCGTTGGCCAGGCAAACGACGATGGTCTGCGCGGTCCGCAGGGCAGCGTCGGCCCCAGTATCCACGATATAGGCCGCGCCACTCTCCTCGACGAACTGGACGCGGAGGGAGCCGTTGCCTTCGTGGACGTGCAGGGTGAAGCGCAGGGCCTCGATGCCGGGGTCGGGCACGTCGGCAGCATCCAGTGTGAGCAACGGGTAGCTCCAGGGGTCGGAGTCGCCGAAACTCATGTCGAAACGTATGCCGCCGGGTTCGGGGAGGTGCTTGAGGGTGCTGCCGCCGACGGTGTTATCCTGCCAGGCTTCCGCGCGCAGTGCGGCCGCGATGGGGTACGTTGCGGCCGCTGTGATCGTGGCCAGGTCGGCGATGATGCGGAACTGGAGGACCGGGCTGCCGGCGGCGCCGAAGTCGCCGCGCAGGGTGAGGGTCGCGCCCTTGATCAGTTCGCCCCCGCCGGTTGGCAAGGTCAACTGTAGCGCCTGTTCAGCGCGGTCCATGGAGGCGATGTCCGCCGACCAGGCCGCCGGTTCGGCGCGCCAGGTCGGGGGGAGATCGCTGACGGTGATACGGCCCGCCACCTTGGTCCCGCCGAAGTTATAGGCGTGGATCGGGATCGTGGCGGTCTGGCCGGCGGCGCTGCGGTGGGCTTGGGCTTGCAGGTCACGAGTGAGCAGAGGGAACTGTGCCTGCAGGACCACGGTGGACGGTTTCACGGTGCGCGGTCCAGCCACGGGCAGCGGCTTCTCGAGGCCGAGGCCGGCGGCGCTGCCAGGCTCCAGGACCGCGAACAGCGGTTCCGCGGTCAGGGTGGTGAGACGCTCAGGCGCGACTGTGCGCCCCAGGCAGTCATAGACCGCTCTGGCCTTGACCGTCGGTCCGGCGGTCGCTGCGGTGGACGCTGACCAGGCCACCAGCACCTCACTCTCGACGCCATCGGGGTAGGAGCGGAACGCCACGACCCGCGCCGAGGAGCCGGCGCTGACCGGCAGACGGCCAAGGCAGGTGGCGCCGTCGAGGAAACGACCCACCGCCGCCAGCGCGCAGTAGCCTGGGCGTGGGGTCATGTCGTGGCGGAGGAGTCCGAACTGCACATCACCCTCCATGTAGTTGCCGAGGATGAAGAAGAAGTGGCGGTTCACGCCGGCGAACAAAGAGGTGGCGTAGGAAGCCGGGATGAAGCAGGCCTGGCGCCACGCCTCCTCGGCCGTGAGGTCGCCCCAGGGCTTCGGTCCGGTGGAGCGGACATGGATACCGCACTCGCTGATCCAGATCGGCTTACCGACCGCGGCCAGTCGGCTGTGGGTGAACTCGGTCGGGTAGCTTTCGACCGGGCTGTAGCTATGGATGTTGAACGTGTCCATGCAGGCGTCGGCCTGGTTGCCCAGGATCAGGTCCGCGTCGACGGCGTTGGGTGAGCCGGCATAGACGTTCCAGCCCACGATCAGCTCCGGGGCTCCGGCCTTGAAGCCGAGGTAGGCTGCCTTCTGCAGCGTACACATCTCATCGGTAGTGTGACCGCCAAAGCCATCGATGTTGGCCTCGTTCCAGGGCTCCCAAGCCTGCACTCTACCGTGGTAGCGCTGGCCCATCTCGCGGCAGAAGGCGTAGAGTTTGCGCAGGTCCCGTGGGAAGCGCCGGCCGGGGTTTGGGCCGCTGTCGAGGTCGGGTTCAGTGGCCCATTGCGGGGAACCGTGGAACACTTGGAGAACCTGCAGGCCATGGCGTGCCTGGAGGTCGGCGGAGGTGTCGTAGGAGGTCGCGGCGGCGAATTGGCTCGGACTGGGTTCGGCTTCGCCCCAGGCCATGCGGTCACGGACCCAGTTGACGCGGGCGAGGACGGCGAGGATGGCGAAGCGTTCCTGTCGCGCGGCGTCGTTGCGCGCGAACCAGGCGGTGGCGGAGTCGACGCACACCGGTGAGTCAGCGCGGGTCGGCACCGTAGCGCGGGCCAGGACCGCTGCGCTGGTCCAGCCGATCTCGGCGCCCGCCGCGTCCTTGAAGCCGATACGGTACCAGCCGATGGCTGCCTGACCGCAGGAGACCTGCTCCGCGGTAGCCGTCACCGCGCCCGTGGCCACGGTACGACCCTGTTCATCGGCAGCGACCCACTGGGTGGCTTTGCCGCGCCATTCCGCAGGCACGGCCACAAGCACCTCGCCGCCGGCGCTGAAGACCTGGGCGAAAGCGGCGGCCTGGGGTTCGGGCAGCGAGCGTTGCGGCGTTGCCTGGCCTGAGGCTGCGCCTCCTGCCGTCACCAGCATCAGGGACAGAGCAAAGGTTCCACGGCAGGCCATGGTTCGTCTCCCTACGAGTACTGCTGCGGTGCCGGCCCGTCGTCCACCACGTCTCCGCCAAGCGCGGGATCATTCCCACTCGATGGTGCCGGGGGGCTTGGAGGTAATGTCGTAGACTACACGGTTGATGCCGCGCACCTCGTTGATGATGCGGCTGGAGATGCGGCCGAGGAGTTCGTGGGGGAGGTCGACCCAGTCGGCGGTCATGCCGTCGGAGGACTGGACAACGCGCAGGGCCATGGCGTTCTCGTAGGTACGGCAATCGCCCATGACGCCGACGGTCTTGACGGGCAGGAGGACGGCGAAGCTCTGCCAGACCTTGTAGTACCAGCCCGACTTCGTCATCTCCTCGATGACGATGTGGTCGGCCTTCTGCAGCAGAGTAACGCGGTCGGGGGTGACTTCGCCGAGGATGCGTACGGCTAGGCCGGGGCCCGGGAAGGGCTGGCGCCAGACCATTTCGTGGGGCAGGCCGAGTTCTTCGCCGATGGCACGCACTTCGTCTTTGAAGAGCAGGCGTAGCGGTTCGACGAGCTGATCGAACCCGAGTTGGGCGGGCAGGCCACCGACGTTGTGGTGGCTCTTGATGTTATCGGCGTGTTTGCCGATGCCGGAGCTCTCGATGACGTCGGGGTAGGTGGTGCCCTGGGCCAGGAAGCGCGCATCGGGGACGGTGCGCGCGGCCTCGCGGAAGACCTCGACGAAGTAGCCGCCGATGATCTTGCGCTTGCGCTCCGGGTCGGTGACGCCGGCCAGGCGTTCGAGGAACCCGGTTGCGGCATCGACCATCCGGATGTTCATGTGCAGGTGCTGGGCGAAGGTAGTCCGCAGAGCATCGGCCTCGCCGAGGCGCATAACGCCGTTATCGACGAAGACGCAGTGGAGTTGGTCGCCGATGGCACGGTGGAGGAGAGCGGCAGCGACGGAGCTGTCGACGCCGCCGCTGAGACCGAGGATGACGGCGCCGCTGCCGACCTGGCGGCGGATGTCTTGAGTGGCCTGCTCGATGTAGTGGCTGGCCGTCCAGGCGCCCGAGCAGCCGCAGATGCGGCGGGCGAAGTTGAAGAGGATCTGCTTACCGTGGTCGGTATGCACCACTTCCGGATGGAACTGCACGCCCCAGACGCGCCGGGCGGGGTGCCAGACGGCGGCATAGGGGACCGACTCGCTGCTGGCGATGATCTCAAAGCCCGGTGCGCCGCGCACGACCTCGTCGGCATGGCTCATCCACACCTTGCTGATCGGGGGTACATCCTGGAACAGCGGGTTGTCGCCGCGCTGGGTGAGCAGGGCGGGCCCATACTCGCGGGCCCCGGAGCGCTTGACGGTACCGCCGAAGTGGTGGCTAAACCATTGCAGGCCGTAGCAGATGCCGAGCACGGGGACGCCGAGGTCGAAGAGGGCCGGGTCGCAGCCCGGGGCGCCGGCTTGGTGAACGCTGGCCGGACCGCCGCTGAGGATCAGGCCGCTGACGCCACGGGCGCGCACTTCAGCCGGCGAGATCATGCTGTCCACGATCTCGCTGTAGACGTTGGCCTCGCGGATCCGGCGCGCGATGAGCTGGGTGTACTGCGAGCCGAAATCGAGGATGAGGATCTGTTCAGTGGCCGGGTTGCTCATGGCACCTCAGGCTTTGGCGATCATCTCGCGGAAGCGGGTGAAGAGGTAGGAGGCATCGTGGGGGCCGGGCGCGGCTTCGGGATGGTACTGGACACAGAACAGGGGCAGGTCGCGGTGCCGCAGCCCCTCGACGGTGTTGTCGTTGAGGTTCAGATGGGTGATCTCGGCCGCGGCGGGCAAGGTGGCCGGATCGACGGCGAAGTTGTGGTTCTGGCTGGTGATCTCAACGCGGCGAGTGGTCAGGTCGAGCACGGGATGGTTGCAGCCGTGGTGGCCGAACTTAAGGCGGTAGGTGCGCCCACCGAGGGCGCAGCCGATCAGTTGGTGACCGAGGCAGATGCCCATAATCGGCACCTTGCCAAGGAGTTGACGGATACTCTCGATGGCGTAGGTCACGGCAGCCGGGTCGGCCGGGCCGTTGGAGAGAAAGACGCCGTCGGGTTTGAGCGCCAGCACGGCGGCGGCGGGGGTGGTGGCCGGCACGACGGTGACGCGCATGCCATGCCGCCGCAGGCACCTGAGGATGTTGTATTTAACACCGAAATCATAGCAGACAACCGCGAGGTCGGCCGCGGGGAGGGCGCCGCCGAGGCCCCAGGTTGAGGAGAGGGCGTCATCCGGGTCGAACACGTAGGGCTTGGTGCAGGAGACCTTGGCGGCGTAGTCCTGACCATCGAGGCCTTCCCAGGCGCGGGCGCGGGCGACCCCGTCCGCGGTGGTGCAGGAGCCGGTCGAGCAGATGAAGGCTTTAAGGGTGCCCTGGGTCCGCAGTTTGATGGTGAGGTTGCGGGTGTCGATGCCGGCCAGGGCCGGCACGCCGGCCTCGTTGAGGTACTGCGCGAGGGAGAGGGTGCTGCGCCAGTTGCGCGGTTCGGACAGCTCGTGGACGATCAGGCCGTTGAGGAAGAGGCGGCGTGACTCGATGTCTTCGGGGTTGATGCCGGTGTTACCGATTTCGGGGTAGGTCATGGTGACGATCTGACCGGCGTAGGAGGGATCGGTGATGATTTCCTGGTAGCCGCTCATGCCGGTGTTAAACACCACTTCGCCGACCTGATCGACGGGGGCACCCACGGCGTAGCCGCGCAGGACCGTACCGTCCTCGAAGGCGATAAAGGCGGGCTTCTCGCGGCGCACCTTCCAGTTCCACGGGGATGCCGATACGGGGGTCATGGTGCCTGCCTTCGTGGACGGAGACGCGGGGGCGGCCGCCGGGGTGACGGGCCGACTGTGCGTCGAGCGTTGGGCACGTGGTTTGCTCGTACTCATGGCTGGCATTTCATCCGGGCAGGGCGGGCAGGGCAGCGATGTCCAGTTCGAACGGCGTGTGCCGATTGTACTCCTGCAGGCTGCATACGGTCATATCGCGGAGGCGGGTGCGGGCCTGCAGGCCCTGGATGGCGGCGCTGACGCCATTCATCGTGGTGGTGATGGGTACGCCCTTCATGACGGCGTTGATACGCATGCGGACCTCGTCCTGCTGCGGGGCGGCGCCGGCCGGGGTGTTGATGATCCAGCCGATTTCGCCGTCGGCGATCATGTCCAAGGCGTTGGGGCGCCCCTGGCTGAGCTTGAAGACGGCGCGGGCCTTGATGCCGTGATTACGCAGGACGGTGGCGGTGCCATCGGTGGCGTAGAGGGTGTAGCCCAGTTCGCCGAGGATCTTGGCGAGGGGCACCATCGCCTCCTGGTCGCGCTTGCAGACACTGAGCAGAATGTTGCCGCCTTCGGGCAGCGGGTTGCCGGCCGCCTCCTGGCTCTTGTGGTAGGCGATGCCGACGTCCATGTCGATGCCCATGACCTCGCCGGTGGACTTCATCTCGGGACTCAGCACCGTATCGGCACCGAGGAAGCGCACGAAAGGCAGCACGGCCTCCTTGACGGCGAAGTGGCGCGGTTTGATCTCCGCCGTGAAGCCGAGGTCGCGGAGCTTGTACCCGGCCATGGCCAGCGAAGCGATCTTGGCCAGCGGCACGCCGATGGCCTTGCTGACGAAGGGCACCGTCCGCGAGGCGCGGGGGTTGACTTCGAGGATGAAGACGGCGCCGTCCTTGACGGCATACTGGACGTTCATCAGGCCGCAGACCTTGAGTTCGCGGGCCAGGTCGTAGGTGTGCCGGCGCAGGTCGGCGAGGACGGCCTCACTGAGCGAGAGTGTCGGGATCATGCAGGCGCTGTCGCCCGAGTGGACGCCGGCCATCTCCACATGCTCCATGATCGCCCCGATCACGGCGGTCTCGCCGTCGGCCACGCAGTCGACGTCGACCTCGATCGCGTCCTCGAGGAACTTGTCGATGAGCACCGGGCGCTCCTCGCTGGCCTTGACGGCCTCGACCATGAAGCGGGCCAGGTTCGCCTCATCATAGACGATGGCCATGGCCCGGCCACCGAGCACGAACGAGGGGCGTACGAGCACCGGGTAGCCGATGCGCTGGGCGATGGCGGCACCCTCATCCAGGCGTGTGGCGGTGCCGCTGGCCGGTTGGCGGATGCCAAGGCGGTCAACCAACTGGCGGAAGAACTCGCGGTCTTCGGCGGCCTCGATGCTCTGCGGCGAGGTGCCGATGACATTGACGCCGTTGGCGGCCAGGCCGAGGGCCAGGTTGAGCGGTGTCTGGCCGCCGAACTGGACGATGGCGCCCCAGCACTTCTCGCGTTCGTAGATATGGAGGACGTCCTCGAGGGTAAGCGGCTCGAAGTAGAGGCGGTCGCTGGTGTCGTAGTCGGTGGAGACGGTCTCCGGGTTCGAGTTGACCATGATCGTCTCGAAGCCGGCGGCGCGTAGCGCGAAGGAGGCGTGCACGCAGCAGTAGTCGAA
The DNA here is from genome assembly GCA_903837355.1 of uncultured Victivallales bacterium. Classification (GTDB taxonomy): domain Bacteria; phylum Verrucomicrobiota; class Lentisphaeria; order Oligosphaerales; family JAFGRS01; genus CAILUI01. Next base: position 40,079 of record CAILUI010000233.1, on the reverse strand, counting down.
CTCGATGCCCTGGCCGATACGGTTGGGGCCGCCGCCGAGGATCATGATCTTGCGGCGGTCGGAGTGGCGGCACTCGTCGCGGTCGCCGTAGGTCGAGTAGTAGTAGGGGGTGCAGGCTTCGAATTCGGCGGCGCAGGTGTCCACCAGGCCGTAGATGGGCAGAATGTCCAGTTCGTAGCGCAGTTTGCGCACGGCGTCCTCGGCGCCGCCGAGAAGCCAGGCGATCTGGCGGTCGGAGTAGCCGTACTCCTTGGCCTGGCGCAACAGCAGCGGATCCTGGCGCAGGCCGGCCAGGGTGCCGGCGCTGCGGATCTCGTCTTCATAGGCCGCCAGTTCCTGCATCTGGTCGAGGAACCAGGGCTCGATCATGGTCAGGCTGCGCACCTGAGGGATGGTCCACCCCCGGCGGAAGGCCTCGTGGATCTGGAACATGCGCCAGGCATTGGGGCGTTTGAGTTCGGCCGCCAGGGCGTCGTCGGTCAGGGCCTGGTAGGGGCCGTCCTTGCCGTCGGCCCCGAAGCCGGCCCGGCCGACTTCCAGGGAGCGCAGCGCCTTCTGGAAGGATTGTTTGAAAGTCTTGCCGATGCTCATGGCTTCACCCACGGACTTCATCTGCGTGGTCAGGGTGGTGTCGGCGCCGGGGAATTTCTCGAAGGTGAAGCGGGGGACCTTGGTGACCACATAGTCGATGGTCGGCTCGAAGCAGGCCGGGGTTTCGCGGGTGATATCGTTACGAACCTCGTCGAGGGTGTAGCCGACGGCGAGTTTGGCGGCGATCTTGGCGATCGGGAAACCGGTGGCTTTGGAGGCCAGGGCCGAGGAGCGGCTGACGCGGGGGTTCATCTCGATGATAACCAGGCGACCGGTGTCGGGGTGGACGGCGAACTGCACATTGGAGCCGCCGGTATCCACGCCGATCTTGCGCATCACCTTGATCGAGGCGTCACGCAGGAGCTGGTATTCGCGGTCGGTGAGGGTCTGGGCCGGCGCCACGGTGACCGAATCGCCGGTGTGGACGCCCATGGGATCGACGTTCTCGATGGAACAGATGATCACCACGTTGTCCTTGGTGTCGCGCATGACCTCGAGTTCGTACTCCTTCCAGCCGAGGACGGACTGCTCGACCAGGACCTCGGTGATCGGGCTGTAGGCCAGGCCGCGCTGCACGATCTCCTCGAAGGTGGCCGCATCCCAGGCGATGCCACCGCCGCTGCCGCCGAGGGTGAAACCGGGGCGGATGATGACGGGGAACTCGCCGATCTCCTTCTGGATGGTCCAGGCTTCGGCGAGAGTATGGGCGGAGCCGCTACGCGGCAGGTCGAGGCCGATCTCGATCATGGCCTGCTTGAACAGGGAGCGGTCTTCGGCCGTGCGGATGGCCTCGGCCTTGGCGCCGATCATCTCGACCCGGTAGCGTTCGAGAATGCCCTGGTCATGCAGGCCCATGGCGAGGTTGAGCGCCGTCTGGCCGCCGAGGGTGGGCAGCAGGGCATCGGGCCGTTCGCGTCGGATGATCTCATGGAGGATGGGTACGGTCAGCGGCTCGACATAGGTGCGGTCGGCAAACTCCGGGTCGGTCATGATCGTGGCCGGGTTGCTGTTGACCAGCACGACCTCGAAGCCTTCTTCGCGCAGCGCCTTGCAGGCCTGGGTGCCCGAGTAGTCGAACTCGCAGGCCTGGCCGATGACGATCGGCCCTGAGCCGATCAGCATGATCTTCTTGATGTCCTGGCGCCTGGGCATGGAATGCGCGTCCGCTTTGGCCTGTGCCGCCGGCTGGGAATGGCCCCGTCCGCGCCGGCGTCAGCAGGTCTGTTCATGGTTAGCCGTCGCGGCGAAATTCGCCCCGGCGGCCGGGTCAGCACTATAGCCTTTTCAGGCGCTCCCGCAAGCTTTGGCTGGCGTTCGTCTGCCGGGTTCAGGGACGCTTGTCGAGCTCGTCGGGCTGCACGGGGTACTCGCCATCGAAACAGGCGCAGCAGAAGTCCTCGGGCTTACGGGTACGCACGCACGACAGCATCCCCGTCTGCGACAGGTACGACAGGCTATCGAGTCGCAGCGAGCGGCAGAGATCGCGCAGGGGCACTTTGTTGGCCAGCAGGGCTTCGCGTTCCGGGAAGTCGATGCCGAAGTAACAGCCGAAGCGGTGGGGCGGGCAACTGACGCGCAGGTGCACCTCGCGAGCCCCGGCGGCGCGGAGGGTGTGGACGCGGGCCCGGCAGGTGTTACCACGGACGATCGAGTCGTCGATCAGGCAGACGCGCTTGCCGATGACCGCTTCGGGAATGGGCTGCAGCTTGCTGGTGGCCAGTTTGAGCCGTGAAGAGGTCAGGGCCGGGTCGATGAAGGTGCGGCCGACATAGTGGTTTCGGCTGAGGGCCATGTCCAGCGGAATCCCCGACTGCTCGGCGAAACCGAGGGCGGCATAGAGGCCGCTGTCCGGCACCGGCACAATGACGTCCGCCTCGACCGGGGCCTCGCGGGCGAGTTGACGGCCGAGTTCCTTGCGGACCTGGTAGACGCTGTCGCCGAAGACGTAGCTGCCCGGGCGGGCAAAGTAGACGTGTTCGAAGATGCAGTGGGCGCGCCGGGGCGAGTCCGCGAAACGGCGGCTTTCGAGGCGGTTACTGTGGTTCCAGATCACCATTTCGCCCGGCTCGACCTCGCGGACGCTGGTGGCGCCGGTGACCCCGAAGGCGATGGTTTCGCTGGCGACCATGTAGCCGCCGTCGTCATAGTCGGCGATGGCGAGGGGCCGGAAGCCGTAGGGGTCGCGCACGGCGACCATGGTGTCCTTGGTCAGCAGCAGCAGCGAGAAGGCGCCTTTGAGTTGGCTCAGCGCTTCAGCCAGGGCGTCCCAGAGGTGGCCATGGCAGCGCTTCTGCAGGGCCCGCGACATCAGGTGCAGGATGAGCTCAGTGTCGGTGGTAGTTTGGAACAGCGCCCCGTCATTCTGGAGTTCCCGGCGCAGGCTGGGCGCATTGCAGATGGTGCCGTTGTGGGCGATGCCGACGGTCTGTCCGGCCATGTTCACCATCAGCGGCTGGGCGTTGGCGGCGATCGAGCCGCCGGCGGTACCGTAACGCACGTGGCTGATGCCGCGGGTCAGGTTCACCCCGTCGTCGAACCAGGCCGGGGGGATGGTGGCAAAGACCTGTTCGACCAGGCCGGTCGCCTTGTGCAGCAGGCAGGAAGGGCCCGTGCTGACCATGACGCCGGCCGCTTCCTGGCCGCGGTGCTGCAGCGTGTGCAGCCCTTTCTGGATGCGCTCCAGGACGCGCTCGCCGCCGCTGACCCCGCACAGTCCGCAGTACTCTTTGGGCTTCTCGGTGTGGCTCATGCTCTGTATCCCGCGGGCCGCACTGGCCCGCTTACGCCTTGCTTGGGGAATCCGCCCGTGCGGCCGCGGCGTGCACAAATCCCTTGAACAACGGGTGCGCCTTCAGGGGGCGGGACTTGAATTCGGGGTGGAACTGACAGGCCACGAACCAGGGGTGCTTCTTGAGCTCGATCACCTCGACCAACTGCCCGTCTGGCGAGGTCCCGGCGATGACCATGCCGGCGGCTTCGAAGCGGGCGCGGTAGTCGTTGTTGAACTCGTAGCGGTGCCGGTGCCGCTCGCTGATGTGCAGGGCGGCATAGGCCGCGGCCGCCTGCGTGCCGTCGTGCAGGTCGCACGGCCAGGCGCCCAGTCGCATGGTGCCGCCGAGCGCCCGGACCTTCTTCTGCTCCTCCATGAGGTGGATCACCTGGGAGGGCGTCGTGGGGGCAAACTCCTGGCTGTTGGCGTCGGCGATTCCGGCGACGCCACGGGCGAACTCGATCACGGCGCACTGCATGCCCAGGCAGATGCCGAGGAAGGGGATGCCCTGCTCACGGGCGTAGGAGATCGCCTGGATCTTCCCTTCGATGCCGCGATCGCCGAAGCCGCCGGGAACCAGGACGCCGTGAACTCCCTGAAGCAGCGCCGCGGCGCCCTTGGCCTCGATCTCGGTCGCCTCGACCTGGCGGATGGTCATCTGTACGTCATTCGCGGCTGCGCCATGCGCCAGGGCTTCGTAGATGCTCTTGTAGGCATCCTTGAGGCTGATGTATTTGCCGACGACCGCGATCTCGCAGGTGCGCGTCTTGGGGGCGATGGTGCGCTCGACGAACGCGCACCACTCGTCCAGGCGCAGGTCGCGGACGTGCAGGTCGAGCATCTCGAGGATGTAGGTGTCCAATTCCTGGCGCGCCAGTTCCAGGGGGACCTCGTAGATGGTGTGGGCGACATCGACCTCCTGGATCACCAGTTCTCGACGGACATTGCAGAAGAGGGCCAACTTGCGCAGGTGTTCCTCCTCCATGGGGCGTTCGCAGCGACAGACCAGGATGTCCGGGATGATGCCGATCTCGCGCAGGATACCCACCGACTGCTGCGACGGCTTGGTCTTCATCTCCTGGGCGGCCTTGATGAAGGGGACGAGGGTGAGATGGATGAAGAGACCGTTGTGAGTTCCGATCTCCTGCCGATACTGGCGGATGGCCTCCAGGAAGGGCAGGGACTCGATATCGCCGACGGTGCCGCCGATCTCGGTGATGGCGATGTCGACCTCGGGTCCGTCCAGACTGCGGATGGCGGTCTTGATCTCGTCGGTGATATGGGGGATGACCTGGACCGTCTTGCCCAGGTAGTCGCCACGACGTTCGCGCTCGATCACCGTTTGGTAGATGCGGCCGGTCGTGTAGTTGCTGTTGCGCGTGCAGCAGACATCCGCGAAGCGCTCGTAGTGACCGAGGTCGAGGTCGGTCTCGGCCCCGTCATCGGTTACGAAGACCTCCCCGTGCTCGTAGGGCGACATGGTGCCTGGATCGACGTTGACGTAGGGGTCCAGTTTCTGGATGCACACCCGGTAGCCGCGCTGCCGTAACAGCAGGGCCACCGAGGCCGCGGTGATCCCCTTGCCGAGGGAGCTGACAACCCCTCCGGTAATGAAGAGGTGCTTGGTTACGTGCTCGCGTTCCTGCTTCTTCATCACGACCTCCCCCACCAACCAACCGGCCGCCGTTCGCCACCGGCAAGGCGGCAGGAGGCCGGTCAACGCTACTCACCCAACTGCGGGCAATACCACCCGGCGGCCGCCCCGTCCCGGGGCGGCCCGAACCACGTTCAGAACATAAGCCGACAAGCACCCCGACGCACTTGGGTTACTAGCCGTTTCCATGCCAAGTGCAGCGAGTGATGGGGGCGGCATGGCTGTAAGCGGCGTCTTCTAGGCTCGACTGCATTCGTCCGGGCAGGGCCGGGGCGGGGCTGGGCCGGGGTGCAGCGCTGCCCCCGGCCGGCACATTATCGTACCGGAGGGCCGCCGCCGTCCAGCCTCTGGCGGAGGCGTGGTGCTGGGGCCGAGCACCTTGGCGGCACTTGCCACGAAATTGTGCCGGCGCAAGCCTCCTCGGTTTCGTCCTCTTGAGAACTTGGCCATGTGCCCACGGTCCTCAGGGCTGTTCCAAGATCGCGGTTCCCGCTACGGGTGAGCGCGTGAGAACGTGAAAGCGTGGATTCGTGGCGGACGGCCGGCACACGCGCCCTAACCCTCACGCAATCACGCTCTCACGCTTTCACCGTGCCGGTGACCAACACCGATGGTCGTTGGGAAAACGGAACAGCCCTGCACGGTCCTGGGGCGACGTTGCGCGGCGGCGTGGTTCGGGCTATGGTTGCCGACGTCTGCACTGGCACCAAACGGAGAGACCGCGATGCAGTTTCAGCCTGACTACCGTCATGTTCTCGAGGTGATGGCGAACCGCCGTCCGGCCCGTCTGCCCTTGTATGAGCATGCGATCAACGTGCCCTCGATGGAGAACATCCTGGGTCGGCCCTTTGCGGACCTGGCGGGTGGCGACGCGGCGGACCGTCGGCGTTTCTTCGACCACTACTGCGACTTCTTCCGGCAGATGGAGTATGACGTCGTCTCGTTCGAGGTCTGTGTCTGCGGCATTCTTCCCGGCGGCGGCGCGCTGGTGGGTGAGCGGCCGGGGGTGATCCAGACGCGGGCTGACTTCGAGAAGTACCCCTGGGCCGAGTTGCCGGCGCTGTTTCGGGAGCGCGCCTACCCGCAGTTCGACCTGTTCCACGCCGCTCTGCCGGCGGGGATGAAGGGGGTTGGCGGCGTCGGCAATGGCCTTTTCGAGATCAGCGAGGACCTGGTGGGGTTCCAGTATCTGTGTTATATGCTGGCGGACGATCCAGAGTTGTTCGCCGATCTATACCGCCGCCTTGCCGACCTGTTGCTGACCCTGTGGACGGATTTCTTGAAGCACTACGCCGACGACTTCGCCGTCTGTCGCATCGGCGACGACCTGGGCTACAAGACGGGCACCCTGCTGGCCCCGGCCACGGTCAAGCAACACGTGATCCCGCACTACCGACGCATCATCGCCGCGATTCACGCGGCCGGCAAGCCCTATCTGCAGCACTCGTGCGGCAGCATTTTCGAGGTCATGGACGACTGGATTGCGGCCGGGATCAACGGCAAGCACTCCAACGAGGACGAGATCGCGCCGTTCGACGAGTGGATCCGGCGCTACGGGGATCGCATTGCGCTGTTCGGCGGCATTGACACCGACCGCCTCTGCCGGATGCCGGAGGACGACCTGCGTGCCTTTGTCATCGAGGAAGGCACGCGCTTCCGGCGGTCGGCGCGCGGCTTTGCGCTGGGTTCGGGGAACTCGATTCCGGCCTACGTGCCGCCTGCCGGCTACCTGGCGATGGTCGACGCAGCGCGGGAGATCCGCCGTCGGGAAGGCACGCGCTGAGCGGGACGAATCGGACCTGCGGCGTCAGCTCGCGGCTTCCGGAGCGGCCGGCGTGCAGACGAACTCGCCGTCCTTGAGGTCGACCTGCACGTGCCCGCCCTCGAGCAGCTCACCGGCCACGATGGCCCGTGAGATGGGGGTCTCGAGGTGCCGGGAGATGGCGCGCTTGAGCGGGCGGGCGCCGTAGAGCGGGTCGTAGCCCTCGTCGGCCAGTGCGGCTCGGGCTGCCAGGCTGACCGCGAGCGTGATGCGCTGGGCCTCCAGCCGCCGGGCGAACTCCGACACCTGCAGTTCGACGATGCGCAGGATGTGCCGCTTGTCGAGCCGGTGGAAGACCACTACGTCGTCCGTACGGTTCAGGAACTCCGGCCGGAACACCCCGCGTAGTTCGTTCAGCACCTGCTTCCGCATGCTCTCGAAGTCGGTTCCCTGGTGCTCGACGATGGCCCGGCTGCCGATGTTCGAGGTCATGATGATGACGGTGTTGCGGAAGTCGACGGTACGCCCATGTGAGTCGGTCAGCCGGCCGTCGTCCAGGACCTGCAGGAGGAGGTTGAAGACGTCGGGGTGGGCCTTCTCGATCTCGTCGAACAGCACCACCGAGTACGGCCGCCGCCGCACGGCTTCGGTGAGCTGTCCGCCCTGTTCAAAGCCGATGTAGCCGGGGGGGGCACCGACCAGCCTGGCCACGGCGTGCTTCTCCATGTACTCGCTCATGTCGATGCGGATCATGGCCCGCTCGTCGTCGAACAGCGCCTCTGCCAGGGTCTTGGCGAGTTCGGTCTTGCCGACGCCGGTGGGTCCCAGGAAGATGAAGCTGCCCACCGGTCGCCGGGGGTCTTTGAGGCCGGCGCGCGCCCGCAGGATGGCATCGGCGACCGCGGTTACGGCCTCGTCTTGGCCGATGACACGTTCGTGCAGCCGGTCGCCGAGCTTCAGCAGTTTGTCGCGTTCGCCCTGCACCAGCCGGCTGACCGGGATGTGGGTCCAGCGGCTGACGATCTCAGCGATGTCCTCCTCGTCGACCTCTTCCTTCAGCAGGCGCTCGCCGGTGCCACTCTTGATCCTGGCCTCGGCCTCAGCGATCTGCCGTTCCAGATTGGGGAGGGTGCCGTTGCGCAGCTCGGCGGCGCGGTTGAGGTCGTAGACGCGCTCAGCGCGGGCCAGTTGCGAGCGCGCCAGTTCCAAGGCTTCGCGCATATCGCGCAGTTCCTTGATAGCGCCCTTCTCAGCCTCCCAGCGGGCCTGTAGGGCGTCGGTGCGCGCCCTGACCTCGGCCAGTTCCTTCTCGAGCTTCTCCAGGCGCAGCAGGGACGCGGCGTCCTTCTCGTGGCGCAGTCCGGTCAGCTCAATCTCAAGCTGCATCTGGCGCCGAGCCGCCTCGTCCAGTGGCCGTGGGCGGCTGTCGATCTCGGTGCGCAGGCGGGCGGCCGACTCGTCCATCAGGTCAATCGCCTTGTCCGGCAGGAAGCGGTCGGCCACATAGCGGTCTGAGAGCACGGCGGCGGTGACCAGGGCGGCATCGCGGATCTTGATGCCGTGGTGGACCTCGTAGCGCTCGCGCAGGCCGCGCAGGATCGAGACCGTCTCCTCGACCGAGGGCTGGGTGACCAGCACCGTTTGGAAGCGCCGTTCGAGCGCCTTGTCCTTCTCGATGTGCAGGCGGTACTCGTCCAGCGTGGTGGCGCCGATGCAATGCAGCTCGCCGCGCGCCAGCATCGGCTTCAGCAGATTGCCGGCGTCCATGGCCCCTTCGGCGGCGCCGGCGCCGACCACGGTGTGCAGTTCGTCGATGAAAAGGATGATCTCGCCCTCGGCCGAGGTGATCTCCTTGAGCACGGCTTTCAGGCGTTCCTCGAACTCGCCGCGGTACTTAGCGCCCGCGATCAGTGCCCCCATATCGAGGGCGACCACCCGCCGTTTCTTGAGGCCCTCCGGCACGTCGCCATGGACGATGCGCAGGGCCAGGCCTTCGACGATGGCCGTCTTGCCCACCCCGGGTTCGCCGATCAGCACCGGGTTGTTCTTGGTGCGCCGCGACAGGATCTGGATCACCCGCCGGATCTCCTCGTCGCGCCCGATCACCGGGTCGAGCTTGTCCTGCGCGGCCAGGGCGGTCAGATCGCGCCCGTACTTCTCCAGGGCCTGGAACGTGCCTTCGGGCGTGGCGCTGGTGACCCGCTGGTTGCCGCGGACCTCCTTGAGGGCGTTGAGGAGGGCCTTGCGGTCCACGCCGGCGGTGCGCAGGGCGGTGGCGGCGCGCCCGCCCTGTTCCAGCAGCGCCAGCAGCAGATGCTCAACGCTGACGTACTCATCTTTGAGGCCCGCGGCCTCGTGCTCGGCGGCCTGCAGCACCTGCGTGAATTCGCGGGATGCGTAGACCTGCCCCGCACCGGGACCCTGCACCTGCGGCAGGCGCGCCAACTCGCGGTCGACGACTGCGCCCAGCCCGGCAGGGTCGGTTCCAGCCTTACTCAGCAGGGCCGGAATCAGCCCCTCACGCTGGCTCAGCAGGGCGCGCAGCAGGTGTACTGCGGCGATCTCCTGGTGATTCTGTGCGGCGGCCACCTGCTGGGCGGCGGTCAACGCCTCGCGGCTCTTCTCGGTGTACTTCTCTTGGTCCATGACAAGGCCCTTTCCGTAAGATGCTATGGATGGTTGGCTCGCCAGCTCCATAGCAGGCTCCTTGCCATCATCGGTAGGACAGGTTGAAGGCCGCTTAGTTCAAATACTTACGCAGTTCTTCGCGCATCCGAACGGTTCGGCTAGGCCGGCACGAGTGTGCCATCTTGGCGCAGTGGTGGCAGGGGTGGCGCAGCCGGGTGCTCAGTTGCCGCCGATCGCCGCGAGGTCGAGAAGCAGGCCGCTGGCGTCAAGGAGTTTGAGTACGGCGGGCGGGGGCGCGGCCAGGGTGGGGACCTGGCGGAGGTCGATCCGGTTCTCGCCGTCGACGAGGTCCTGGACCAGCAGGGGGCCGCCGTCCAGGCCGCAGACGGCGAGTCGCTGGGCGGCGGGCGTGAGCTTGGCCGTGACGCGGAGGAGGTCGCCTTCGCGGGTGACGCTGAGCAGGGCCGGCAGCAGGGCCACGCAGGCCACGTCGTCGGGCTTCAGCGAGAGCGCCACGGTGGGCGGCGTTCCGACCGCGGCGAGTTCCTTGCCGCCGAGCATGTCGAACCAGTGGCTGTCGGCGGGCGTGACGGCGGCCAGGACCGGCCCGCTGAAGTCCTTGCCGGTGGCGTTGTAGAAGTGGAAGAAGGTTTTCGGGCCGGCCGTGAAGCGATTGGCGTAGACGCGGGGCGCGAGGGTCGGGACCAGGGCCTCGCAGTCGCGGCTGGCGTAGACGTCCGCGTTGTCCCGGTAGAGGTTGTGGTAGGGGGTCGGCAGGAGGAGGTTGAAGGAGCCGACGCCATTCCAGAAGCGCCGTTTCTGTTCGGGGTCGCGTCCATAGAGGCAGAGTTCGAAGACCTTACACTCGGGGAAGTAGAAGCGCTGGAGGTTGACCTCGAGTACGCGCACGGATTCGGGGGTGGGGTTGCCCCAGGTGTCCATCAGGCTGAGGTCGTAGGAGATGCTGCCATCGACCGTGGCGAGCAGGTAGTCGTAGCCCGGGTGCTCGACCATCAGGACCGCGGCCGGGTTGACGTCGTCCATGCCGGCCCGCACTCGCCGCACGGTATCCGCCACCGCCTTGTTCCATTCATTGAGGCCCGGTTCCTGGTAGGGGACGTGCGCGTGGTCGGGAGCGAAGCAGGCGCCGTAGGGGTAGCCGACCTCGTCGAGCCGGATGCCGTCGGCGCCGGTCTCGGTCAGCACGCGCCGGATGGTGGCGACCAGCCAGTCCTGGGCTTCCGGCAGATAGTAGCAGGGGTTCGACGCCCCGCCGTTCAGCGTCAGTTTGCCGCTGACGTCGACGAAGTTCCACTTCCTGCCGAAGCGGCGGCCGGTCTCGTTGTTGAAGGCATCCAGGCGGAAGGGGTCGGTGTAGAGGGTGATGAGCGTGTCGTGGCGGCGGTTAGCGGCGATGGCCTGGCGGAAGGCGGCGAGGCCGCCGAAGCGGTCGTTGTAGCTGGCATAGTCGGTGCTCGTGCCCATGTAGAGCGTCTCGCCGCTGACGGGGTCGGCGACCAGGTAGGGCGCGATCTCCTTGGCGGTTGCCGGGGAGAGTTGAGCGAACGGCACCCCGCCGGGGCCAAGCTTCGACCATTCCCACCAGCAGCACAGTTCAACCGCGTCCATCCTGGGTTTCAGAAAGTCGTCGCGATACTTCCCGTTCGCGAACAATGGCGCATCGGGCCAGCCGCCGATCCCGAGGTTGGCGACCGGCTTGAGCCGCGACGGGTAGGGCCGCCAGCGCCAGACCCGATGGGCCCAGGCCGAGTAGGCGCTCATGGCCGCCTTCCAGTTCCCGGCGTGGGCGGCAAGTACGGCCGGCGGTGGCGTGTAGCTCTGGCCGGGTTGGCGGGTGCGGCGCAGGTACTCGACGGCGAGGCCCGTGCCTTCCGCGGACGCGAGGGAGGAGCTCGACCAGAGGTACTCCGGTCGGGTGGTGTTGCGCATGTACTGGTCGGCGACCTGCTCGGGCTGTCCAGGCGTGACCTTGCGCAGCGACATCGTCTTGTTGAAGCCGTCGGCGTCGTCCACTCTGAGGTAGACGCCGCCACCCCGCGCCGGACTGAAGACATCCATGACCTGCCAGAGGGCCTGGCTGTCGCCATAGCCCAGGCGCATGACGGTCGGTCGGTTGCTGAAGACGCCGCCGCCCCAGGGGAAGTAGTAGTAGTCGTCCTGGGTCTGGTCCGAGAGCCGCAAGCCGCTGAGGCAAGGGAAAGCCACCCGGAAGTCGAGGGCCTGGGTGCCCACGTTCGCGAAGGTGGCCGCGAGGCGCAGACCTTCGCGGTCGATGGTCGCCTGCAGGAGGACCCGCAGGCCGAGGTCGGCGTTGTGGAGGCGCGCCGTGAAGCCGGTGTCGAGGGGGGTGACGGACTGCAGGTCGAAGTCGCGACTGCCCGCGTAGCGCTTCCCCATGGCGTCGACGGCAAAGAGCGCTGGCAGCCCGGGCTGCAGCAACATCTCCGTGGCCGTGAACTCGTTGTACAGCGAACGCAGCGAGAGCCGCCGGTCGGCGGTGGTGAAGCGGCAGCGCAGCGTCGCATTGGCGAGGGTGATGGCGTCGGCGTCGCGCTGGCAGCCCGGATCGCGAGGGGCGGCCTGGCCGGCGGGCTCGGAGAGGAGCGGGGCCAGGTCCACGGGTAGTGCCTGCGCCTGCGCGGTGCCAAGACTCGGGTACAGCCCCAGCCAGAGAACGGCGGTGACCACTGCGCTCACGCTGATGCGGGTCTTCATGGGACGTCGACCCTCGCTTTCTCGGTTCCCTACTCCACCGCCAGAGGATACCGCGTGGCGAGCGCCGATGCAATCGCTGAGCCTGGCGCTGTGCGCTTTCCGTGTAAGGCCGCAGTGAAGTCTGCGCGGTCCCCCACTGGAGGGCGAAGCTCCCCAGGCGCGCCCGCGCCGCTGAGCCACCGGCCGGAGGCCGGAGACGGGGGACGGCTCACCGCCTGCACGCAGGTCCTGCTGGACAGCAGGATTCGCCCTCCAAGGCCTGCCCGCAAAGACGGCTGCTGCGGACTTTGACTGAAGGGTTGCCTATCCCTGCCGCCTGTGCTTGACAGTCGCGGAAAGGCATGGTACTGTATCTCCATAGTAATACTCGCTAATTGAATACTGTGGCCTTCGGTTGGGGGAGCGTTGATGAGCACGTCAGTTGGCACAGCTTACGGTCCTCCGGATCCGCTGCAGCTTGCCGCCTGGCAGCGGCAGTTGGCGGGGGCTGTGCCGGCGGCGGTGTTGGCCTGGGCCGTGGAGGTCTTTGCCGGTCGGCTGGTGCTGGGTTCGGCGCTGGGTGCCGAGGACCAGGTGCTGGTGCAGATGATCGCCAGCGCCGAGCTTTCGATTCCAGTCTTCACCCTCGACACCGGGCGGCTGTTTCCCGAGTGCCATGATCTGATGGCGCAGACCGAGGCGCGCTACGGCATACGCATTCAGGTGTTCTGCCCGGAGGCGGCCGCGGTGGAGGCGCTGGTAGCCGAGCACGGGCCCACGGTGTTTCGGCAGAGCGTGGCGCTGCGTCAGCGCTGCTGTGCGGTGCGCAAGCTGCAGCCGTTGCGTCGCGCCTTGGCGGGCAAGGCGGCCTGGGTGTGCGGGCTGCGCGGCACTCAGAGCGTGACGCGAGCCGAGGTGCAGGTGGTGGAATGGGACGGCGCCAATGGCCTGTACAGGATCTGCCCTCTCGCCCACTGGACGGAAGCGGACGTCTGGTCCTACATCCGGACCCAGCAGGTCCCCTACAACCCCCTGCATGACCGGGGCTACCCGAGCCTCGGTTGTGCCTGCTGCACGCGCCCGATCGTGGCGGGCGAGGGGGTTCGTGCCGGGCGTTGGTGGTGGGAAGCGCCGGAACACAAGGAATGCGGACTGCATCTGCGGGTTGGCGCGGCGGGAGCGGTGACCTTGGCACGGCGTTCGGGGCCTGGCGCATCAGTCAGCGAATGAGGATACCCCAGCGATGAATCACCTGGATCGTCTCGAAGCCCAGAGCGTGCGGGTCCTGCGCGAGGCCTACCGCGACTTCAAGGACCTGGCCATGCTCTGGTCCATCGGCAAGGACAGTACCGTCATGCTGTGGCTGACGCGCAAGGCGTTCTTCGGGCATGTGCCCTTCCCTCTGGTGCACATCGACACCCACTTCAAGATACCGGAGATGATCGTCTACCGCGACACGCTGGCCCGGCAATGGCGCCTGAACATGATCGTCGGCCAGAACGTGGACGCGCTGCGGAACCAGCAGACCTTCCCTGACGGCAAGCTGTCGCGCTTGCAGTGCTGCCGTCTGTTGAAGAGCGAGGCGCTGAAGCACACGCTGTCCGGTGACTGGCCGCGCCAGCGCCTGGACCATGCTCGCGGCGAGTATGTCGTAGACGCGAATCCAGAGCCCTTCACCGGGGTCATCGCCGGGGTGCGGGCTGACGAGGAGGGCAGTCGCTCCAAGGAGCGGACCTTCTCGCCGCGCGATAAGGACAGCGAGTGGGACGTGGGGGATCAGCCACCCGAGCTGTGGAACCAGTTCAAGACCGACTTCGCGCCTGGGACTCACGTTCGCATTCATCCGCTGCTCGACTGGACCGAGCTCAACATCTGGGAATACATCGAGCGCGAGAGCATTCCGGTGGTCTCCCTGTACTTCAACCAGGGCGATGGCAAGCGCTACCGCTCGCTGGGCTGCTATCCCTGCACCCAGCCGATCGCCTCTGAGGCGCGCACCCTGGCGGAGATCATCAACGAACTCCGCACCGGTAAGCTTCGCAACGTAGCCGAGCGCTCTGGGCGCGACCAGGACAAAGAGGACGGCGGCGGGCTCGAGACCCTGCGCCGCGAGGGGTACATGTGAGCGCGCCTGCCGCGCCCACCGGGCGTTGCGCGGAGACGTGCCCCCGCAGCCTGCCGAAGGCGCTTTTCTGGCGCCTGACCAGTACGTCTGAAAGGGAGTGGATGCATGGATACTGACACCGGCCTGGCGAACCCGGCTTCGGGCGAGCAGATGAGCATCGTGATGATCGGGCACGTGGATCACGGCAAGAGCACCGTCATCGGTCGGCTGCTGGCCGAGACGGGGTCGTTGCCCGAGGGCAAGATCGAGCAGGTCCGCGCCCTGTGCCAGCGCCACGCCCGCCCGTTCGAGTACGCCTTTCTGCTCGACGCGCTCAAGGATGAGCAGGCGCAGGGCATCACCATCGATACCGCGCGCTGCTTCTTCAAGACCCAGAAGCGCAACTACATCCTGATCGATGCGCCGGGCCACATCGAGTTCCTCAAGAACATGATCACCGGGGCCGCCCGCGCCGATGCCGCCCTCCTCGTCATCGATGCCGCCGAGGGCATCCGCGAGAACTCGCGACGGCATGGGTACATGGTCTCGATGCTCGGTCTACGGCAGTTGGTGGTGCTGGTCAACAAGATGGACCTGATCGGCTACGACGCCGCCCGCTTCGAGGCCATCAAGGCCGAGTACAGCGCCTTCCTGGGCAAGGTCAACCTCGCGCCGCTGGCGTTCATCCCGATCAGCGGCCGGGAGGGGACGAATCTCACCACGGTGTCTGCCGCCACCCCTTGGTACCATGGCCCGACGGTTCTGGAGCAGATCGACGCCTTGCGCCGGCCGGAGCCACCGGTCGCCCTGCCGTTCCGCTTTCCGGTCCAGGGCGTCTACAAGTTCACCGAACTCGAGGACGACCGGCGCATCTTCGCTGGAACCGTGGATACCGGCCAGGTTGCCGTGGGCGACGAGGTCGTCTTCCTGCCTTCCGGGAAGCGCTCGCGCCTCGCCAGCGTCGAGCGCTTCAATGCGCCGACCGATCCGGTGGCACGGGCCGGTGAGGCGCTGGGGTTCTGCCTGCAGACACAGGTCTACGTGAAGCCGGGCGAACTCATGGCGAAGGTGTCGGAACCCCAGCCCAGTGTCAGCACGCGTATGCGCGTCAATCTCTTCTGGATGGGCAAGGCACCGCTGATCAAGCGCAAGACCTACAAGCTCAAGCTCGCCGCCGCCAGGTCGCAGGTGGCGTTGGTGAATGTGCTCAACGTGCTGGATGCCTCCGAGTTGACGTCGGTGCACAATAAGCAGCAGGTCGACCGCCATGACGTGGCCGAATGCATCCTGGAATGCCCCAAACCCCTGGCGTTTGACGTAGAACGCGACATTGTGGGGACGGGACGGTTCGTGATTGTGGATGACTATGAGATCGCCGGCGCCGGGATCATCCTGGAGGCGTTGCGCGATCAGGACTCGATCCTGAAGGACCACTTCCTGGAACGTGAGCGGCACTGGGAAAGCAGTGCCGTCAGCGCGGACCAACGAGCCGCCGAGTACAGGCATAGGGCGAAGTTCGTCCTCCTGACGGGCCGCAGTGAGGATGGCACCGCCGACACCGCGCAGGTGCTTGCCAAGGCCTTGGAGCGCCAGTTGTTCGAGCTGCATTTCAGGGCCTATTACCTGGGCACACGCAACGTTTCGTTGGGGTTGGATGCGCACTTCGACGAGGCCGGTTACGGCGGCGACAGTCGCATCCGTCGTCTCGGCGAACTGGCCCGCATCCTGACGGACTCGGGCCTGATTTTCATCGCCTCGATCCCAGACTTGGATCGCTACGACCTGCAGGCCCTCGACCTGCTCAATAAGCCGAATGAGATCCTGGTGGTCAACGTCGGCGGGCAGACGCTCGAGGACTTTCCGGCCGCGCTGGCCCTGTCGTCCGGGACGACGGTGGCGGACGGCGTCAGCGCCATCGGTGCCCTGCTGCGGCAGCGGGATGTCATCGTGGAGTACTGCATCTGAGGCCGGCCGGGGGCGATGGGCCCTGCTGAGGACACGGACGTGAGCCTGACTGAAGCACAGATCGAGCGTTACTCGCGCCACATCATCCTTCCCGAGGTCGGCGGCAGGGGGCAGGAGCGGCTGCTGGCCAGCCGCGTGCTGCTGGTCGGCGCCGGCGGTCTGGGGTCGCCGGCCGGGCTCTATCTGGCGGCCGCCGGCGTCGGCACCATCGGCATCGTCGACGCCGACCGCGTTGACCTCTCCAACCTGCAACGACAGATCATCCACAGCACCGGCGACGTCGGCAGACTCAAGGTCGAATCGGCGGCCGCGCGGATCAACGCCCTGAACCCCGACGTGCAGGTGCGGACGTACCCGCAGCGGCTGACGGCCGCCACGGCGCTGCCGATTCTGGGCGAGTACGACTTCGTGATCGACGGCACCGACAGTTTCGCCTCCAAGTTCCTGGTTGCCGACGCCTGCCACTTCACCGGCAAGCCGTATGCGCATGCGGGGATCCTGCGTTTCGACGGGCAGATGCTGACCGTTCTGCCCGGCCAGACGGCCTGTTACCGCTGCGTCTTTCGGCAGCCGCCGCCTGCCGGCGTGGTTCCCTCCTGCTCGCAGGCAGGGGTCCTGGGAGTACTGGCCGGCGTGCTGGGGACGCTGCAGGCTACAGAAGCCCTCAAGTTCCTGTTGGGGGAGGGGCGCCTGCTGACCGACAGGATGCTGGTCTACAGCGCCCTTGACCTGTGCTTTCGCGAGGTGCCGCTGCAGCGGAACCCGCGTTGCCCCTTGTGCGGCGGGACGC
This sequence comes from uncultured Victivallales bacterium, assembly GCA_903837355.1. GTDB lineage: Bacteria > Verrucomicrobiota > Lentisphaeria > Oligosphaerales > JAFGRS01 > CAILUI01. The sequence goes on along the minus strand of CAILUI010000233.1, from coordinate 23,100 downwards.
CGCGGATTACCGAGTTGCGGGATGAACTTCAGCCCGCGTGTGCTGCACCTCGAGGTATCGCACCATGAGTCCGTCGCTCTACCGTCTGCCCGCCGACCTGGCCGCCGACATCGACGCCTATGAGCAGGATGTCGCCCGCTTCCTTTCCGGAGCGTTGCCGGCCGCCATCCTCAAAGCCAAACGCGTGCCGCGCGGCGTCTACGAGCAGCGCCGTGACGGGACGTTCATGGTCCGCGTGCGGGTGGCCGGCGGGGCGGTCACCGAGGCGCAGGCGCGGCAACTGGCCGAGTTGAGCCGCGAGTTCGGCAATGGCCTTCTGCATGTCACGACGCGGCAGGACATACAGTTGCACGACATCGCGATTCAGGATACGCCGACCATCATGCGCCGTCTGCTGGACGGCGGACTGACCAGCAAGGGCGGCGGCGGCAACACCGTGCGCAACATCACGGCCTGTGCCTATGCCGGGATCTGCCGCAGCGAGTGCTTCGACGTGACGCCGGTGGTGCAGGCGCTGACGGAGTACCTTCTGCCTCTGGTCGGCAGCTACAACCTGCCCCGGAAGTACAAGATTGCCTGCAGCGGCTGTCCAGCCGACTGTGCCCTGGCGCAGGTGGCCGACCTCGGCTTCATCGCCGCGACTCGGGACGGTCAACCCGGGTTTCGGGTGTTTGCGGGCGGCGGCATGGGCGCGCACTCCCGCGTCGCCGATGTGCTGCTCGACTGGGTCCCCGTGACCGAGGCGATCCGGGTTACCGAGGCCATCCGGCGGCTGTTCGACCAGCTTGGCGACCGTGCGAACCGGCACAAGGCGCGGTTGCGGTACGTGTTCGAGAAGATCGGCATCGAGGCTTTCCGGGCGCGCTTCGCGACCGAGCTGGAGCGCGTCGTTGCCGACGGTGTGCCGGCGTGGCAGGGCACCGTCGTCGCCAACCCCGAACGTCCCGTGGCGGGCTTTGGGCCGCCGGGCGCGGAGAGCCGCGACGGGATCCGCTACCTGCCGCAGCGACAGCCGGAGTGGGTGACCGTACCGCTGCATCTGCCGCTGGGTTTCCTGGCGGCAGACGACCTCGCCCGCCTGGGTGCCTTGGCGGCGCGCTTCAGCACTGACCGTGGGTTGCGGACGACCATCGGCCAGAACCTGCTGTTGCGCTTCGTCAAGCCCGATGACCTTCCCGCCCTGGCTGCCGAGCTGCGGCGACTCGCCGCCGACGTGCTCACGCCCTCGCCGTTGGCGTGCTTCGTGGCCTGTGCCGGCGCCTCGACCTGTCGCCTGGGGTTGACCCTCGCCCGTAACGCGGCCACGGCCGCCGCCGACGGCCTGCGTCAGAGTGGGGTTTCGGCGGACACTGTGGCGGCCCTCGATGTCCACCTCAATGGCTGTCCCAATGCCTGCGGCCAGCAGCCCATCGCGCCACTGGGGTTCTTCGGGACCGCGCAACGCGTCGGCGGTCGTCTGGTTCCTGCTTACCGCGTTACGGTGGGCGGGCGCTGCGGCGCTGCGGGCGCCCGCCTGGGGGTTCTGGTCGGGCAGATCCCGGCCAAGGCCTTGCCCGCGTTCATGGCTGCTCTGGCGGGCGATTTCGAGGGCCGTCGCGAGTCCGGCGAGGCGTTCTTCCAGTATGTTGACCGGCTGGGGCAGGCCCACTTCGAGAGCCTGGTCAGCAGCCATGTCCAGACCCCATCCTACGAGAGTCGCCCGGAGTTCTACCGTGACTTCGGGGCCGACGCGGACTTCTCTCTGGCCGGACGTGGCGCCGGCGAGTGCGGAACGGGGGTCTTCGAGGTGATCCAGTCCGACTTGGCCGCCGCCGGCAAGGCGACGGACACCTTCGCCAGGCTGCTGCCCGCCGCCCGCGCGCTGCTGATCACACGTGGCGTCGATGCCCAGGATCCGGACGTGGTCTTCCGGGAGTTCGAGGCGCGCTTTGTGAACAGCGGGCTTGCGGGTGAGGAGTTCCGACCCCTGCTGGCGCGGGCCCGCGGCCATGTGCAAGGCTGGAAGGAGGCTCTGCAGGGCGCCGACGAGGCGGTCGACCGTCTCCTGCAACGCGTCACGTTACTCTACTCCACCCTCGACGCCAATCTGGAGTTCCACCCGCCGGTGTGCAACGTTGCCGAGCCGCCCACAGCCAGCCCGGCCGGGGTCACCTGCGGGGCTGGCAGCGCGGCGGTCGGGACCTGCAACATCAGTGGGCGCGGTACAGCGACCCCGAGCGGGCGAGCGGTCAGCGTCGACGCCGAATTGGACCTCCACGGCGTCGGCTGTCCGCTGAACTTCGTCAAGGCCAAGCTGAAGCTCGAGACCCTCGCCCTGGGGGCGACCTTGGCCATCATCCTGGACGACGGTGAGCCGATCGCGAACGTACCAGCGAGCTTCCAGAATGAAGGGCAGGAGGTCGTCGCCAGCACCGCTCTGGGGGACCAGCGCTGGCGGGTGCTGATCTGCCGGAAACGCTGAGAGGATATGCAGATTCTTGACAGGCGGGCACTGGACACCGTGCAGTGGGTTGCGGGGCAGTTCCCGGCGGGGCTGATCCTTGGCCCGCGCCAGTGCGGTAAGACGACGTTGGCGCGGGGCCGTGCCTGGGCGGGAGTTACCACACCGTCGAGCGCCCCCCTGGACCTGATCGGGGGGCGTTGTCTGGTGCGGCGGCTGCGGCCCTACCACGCCAACATTGGCAAGCGCCAGGTTCTGGGGCGGCCGCTCGCCCGCTCGCCCGCCCGGCGCGGCCCAAGTGTATTGCGGGTGGATCCGAGGGTTCTGCAAGAGCCTCGTAGGGTAATATCATGAAAACCATCAGCTTACTTACTGTCTCCCTCGCGGCCTGCGCCGGCAGTGCCTTCGCGGCGCCGCTGGCCATCGAGGGCAGCTTTGGCCGGGTTGAGGTCGACGCGGAACGCCCGGCGCTGAGCGTGCTCATCCTGCGGCGCGTGGACGGATCGTTGGAGCCCCAATCGTTGCTCCCGCCCAAGGGTGTTGCCTGGCTACGGGGCATGCCAGACTGGGGGACGCAGGCACTGACGTTCGTGGTGGACGAAGCTGGGCGACGCTATGAGAGCCGGAACCGGGCGCCGGAGTCGGTGTCGGTAACGGCTGCCGGCCTCGTCCTGCGCGGGGTCATGCTCACGGATGGTGCCGGGGAGCCGGTGGCGCGCGAGGATTGGAGCCTCGAGAGTGCAGGTGAGGAGCTGGTCTGGAGCGTGGACCGCACCTGGCTGCGGGAACTGACGGTGAGCAGTGCCGGAACGCCGGCGCTGTTCTTCAGCACCCGCCCGATCAGCGGCGCGCCCTCGACGCTGCTGCCGAACGCGGTCGCAACGACCCTCTGGATCGCCCCGGAGGCGCTGCAGGGCTGGCACAATCCGCACTATCGTCCCGCCGAGTGGTCGGCGGGGTACAAACTCAGCCGTGAGAACAATCTGGTCGTGACCGAGCCGGGCGGCTGGGCCATTCTGAAGCTCTTTCCGGCCTGGCAGCACGAAAGCGAACCGCGATTGAGCGTTGACGGCGGCCACCTCTACCGGCGGGGGCACTTTGGCTGGCTGAGTGAGGTCGGCGTGGTGTCCCAGACCGCGGCGCGGCACGTTTTCAGGGCCGGCGACCGGGAGCAGACGACGTTACGCCTGGCGGCCGTGCCGGCGTGGCGCAGCGGGCACCAGCTCCAGGTGCAGGGCGAGGACGCTACGGGCACGCTCGCGACGCTGCGGCACTTCTACGGTGCGGTGCTCAATGGCGGTGCGGTGAACGACGCCCTGCATTACACCTTCGGCAACGAAACCGACGGCTGGTACTACGGGGGCGCCTCGTGGATGAAGGGCTTGCCGCTGCTGGCTGGGGCAGCCGCAGCCGACCTGACGGCGGCGCGTCCGCACGAGCTGCCGCACGCCTTCCGTGACAACCTGCAGATGATCCTGGGCACGGAGTACGAGCCGGGCCTGACCCGCTTCGGCTACAACGCGGCCGGAGCCTATACCGACGACAACATCATCCAGATCATCGGCGGACGTGCTTACTACCTCTACTCGGGTGACCTCGGCTTCGTCCGCCAGCACCTGCCCGCCTACCGTCGTGCCGTGGCCTGGTACCTGAGCAAATGCAACGACGCGGGCCTGGTGTCATTGACGCCGGTGGCGCACTGGTACTACGACGCGCTCTATGCGAGTGGCATCACCACGTACCACAACACCTTCCTCTACAAAGCTTTGGTTGACCTCTCCGACCTGGAAACCGCGGTTGGCGAAGGGGCGGAGGCGGCAACCCATGCCGCCACGGCGGCGACGCTGAAAGCGGCCATCAACCGCGTCCTCTGGTGGGAGCAGGCACCGGGAGGGCCGCGCTACGTGGACTGGATCACACCGACCGGCGAACGCATTGCCTACGCCGCCGACCTTTGCCAGTTTCCGCCGGTCGCACTGGGCATCGCCTCGCCCGAGCAGGCGCGCCAACTCATCGCGACCCTGGATGCCCGCATCGTCGAGCTTGAACGTGACCATGGCTACGCCGGCTTCGCCTCGCGTTCGGCCTACTGGCCGGTGCCGGCCAGCGTCAACACCCATCCGGCGAATCAGGGCTTCGGTAACTACATGAACGGCGGCTCGTTCCTGTCCATGACCTACTGGGAGATCATGGCTCGCGCCGCGGCCGGCGACGCCGAGGGAGCCTGGCGGCGACTCCGGCGCTTCGCCGAGGGAACGCGCCTGACCGGCGAGCGCGGTTTCATCGGCAATAACTGGGTCACGCCGGATGGCCGCATCGGCACCGGCGCCTGCGACGAGCCCTACCTCTCTGACATGATCGCGGTGCCGGCAGCGCTGGTGCAGGGCGTCCTTGGTATCCGCCACACCAACGCCGGCCTCGAGGTCAGGCCGGTTCTGCCCGCCGGTCTGCCGCGGGTTACGGCCGAGGTGGTGCATCTGGGGAGCCGCAAGCGCGTGAGCATTGACGGTACGACCGTGCAGATCGTGGACCTTGGCCGCGCCTTCACGCCACCCCGTGAACTCACCTGGCGCGTGGATGCCGGCTATGCGGCGGCGGTGGATCTCTACATCGACCGTACGTTCGAGGCCGGCAGTGCCTGGACCGCCACGCCGAGCCTTACCGTTCGCCGCGGTGAAGGGGTGTTGTTGACCCGCGGGCCAAGCCGTCCGCTGGTCGGCCTCTGGAAGCTCGACGACCCGCCCGGCGAGAGCGTGGCCGACGGCAGCGAGTACGGGGCCGGCGGCCGCCTCAGCGGTCCCGTGGTAATGCAGGCGCCCGACCGCCGGGGCGAGCCCGCGGCGGCACGCTTCCAGGGCGGCGCGCACATCACCATCGCCAGCGTCGAGCCCTATGTCTTCAAGCCCACGGAGAGCTTTACGATCCAGGCCTGGTTCCAGACCTCGGCGCTGGAGAACCAGGTCATGGTGGCGCGCCCCGGCGCCTACTCGCTGGGCGTGAAGGGGGGTCGGATCTCGGCCTGGGTCATGCAGGACGGCGTGCAGTACGTCGAAGTCCTGAGCGCGGCGCTGGTCGCCGATGGCGGGTGGCATCACGTTGCCGTGGTCTGCGATCGCGCGGCCCAGACGCTGGCGCTCTTCCTCGATGGCAAGCCGGATGGTGCGCCCCTGCCGATCGCTCACATCGGCCTCTCCACGAGTCCCGTCGCGCTGACCCTCGGCGCCTTTGCCGCCGACGGCGGTTTCCCGTTCACTGGGGCGCTCGACGAGATCTCGATCCAGCGTGCGGCGTTGGTGCCGGCGGAGTTCGCCTTCGCCACCGACTACGCTCGGGTCCCGCCGCTGCCGCTCGGCGCCTTGGCTGGCAGCTACACCACCGCCCCCTGCGACTGGGGCCAGCCCGTGCGCCTCACCGCGGTGCGGACCACAACGGCGCTCAACGACGGCGCCATCCGCCTTCGGCTTGAGACCTCCAACGATGGATTTGCCACGACCGCGGCCACCGCGGAGATTGGACTGGCGGATGGCGAGCAGACCGTGCCGGTCAGCACTCTTCCGGCCGCCCGTCAGACGCGCCTGGTGGCCCTCCTGGCCACCCCGGAAACCGCCACTCGCAGCCCGGTGCTCAGCGCCGTGCTGCTGAGCGCCGTGCCGGCGGCACCCTGAGGAGCGCGGCTGGGTAACAGGTCTTCGACCGTTCTGGCTGGGCGCCGCAGTTGGCCCCGTCAGCGGGACAGATCATCGTGGGTACCGAGACTCAGGAGAACGATCTGGCGTTCCGTGATCAGGAGAGTTAGGAGGATACGGTCACTGTAGGAAAGGCGCACCGCGTACAGCCCCCGCAAGCGCCCCTGCAACGTATGCAACCGAAGAGCCGGCGCATGCGGATCCGCCACCAGTGCCGTCAGCGTCTCCCGAACCAGGGCCTGCCGCTCAGGGTGCTGGCGCAGGTAACGGCGCAGTTCGCGCAAGAACGTTTCGGTCCGTATGAAGGCCCAGGGTCCGACGGCGTCACTCATCGGTCGCAGCCTCCCTCAGCAAGTCATCCACGGTGGTCGGCGCGCAGCGTCCCGCCTGCCAGTCGGCCAGGCCCTGCGAGAGCCGGGCCTCGTCGGCAGCCTGAGCCATGGCTTCGTAGTCCGCGGGCGAGAGGACAACGTACGCAGGCCGATTGTTGCGCACGATGATGACGCTGCCATACTGGCGCAACCCACTATCAACGGCACCCATCCCGCGACGCTTGATCTCCTGTACCGGGATGACGGCATTCAGCATAGAAGTCTCCTATAGTCCGTAGTTCAGTACTATAATATAGTACTACAATCCGGACTTTTCTGCCGGTTGCCCTGCTTCTGCGCGGTTTCAGAACGGCTTTCGTCAGGCTGACCGGCGCTTCCCTGAGACCGCGACGGAAAACAGCGGCTACCTATGGCATTTGCCGCTGCCGCGCATTAAACTTCCTCGCCAGGGCAGGCGTCTCGGCATCATTCTTGCGTAGCCGGCGTCCAAGGCTGAGTGAAGGAGCTTCCAGGCAATGATGATCGGTAGAAGGTCACCGTCTTCGCTGCGGGTGCTGGTGCTGGCCATGCTCGCGGTTGTCTCGCTGCAAGCCCAGCAGCACCACACCGCGCGCCGGCTGGGTCATCCCAGCACCCGTTTCGCCGACCCGCTGCAGAGCCCCGAGGACTTGCGGGAGCGTCTGACCTGCGAGCAGCTCCGGGACGATGTTCTCGTCGTCGTTAACCAGTGCGACGGTTGGCGGGGGGATATCGAGGACTTCCGGGCGGCGGCGCTGAGCGCACCGATCAGCGCGCTGCAGATCCCGGTCGGGACCTTGCTTCCCGCCATGTCCTCGCGCAAGAACGGTCGGCCGATTCTACAGCGTAACATCGTCTGGGGGGGCACGGAGCCGATCGACGCCTACGAGTTCAGCTTCTACTCGAACGGCCAGGAGTACCGCTGTGTGACGCCCAAGCTGTGCAGCAACTTCTGGGTCGAGAATGTCGGCCCTGACCGCCGGGCTGCAGTCCTGGCCCTGGCCTGCAACGTCCCGGAGACGGTGCTGCCATCCCGGCCCCTGCCGGTGTGTTTTACGCTCAGCAACCGCGGTGACAAGCTGGCGGAAGAGGTCACCGTGACCCTGCCCATCCCGGCCGGTGCGGTGTACGCCGGCCCGGACGCCGGAGATCGTCCCGGGGCCGTCCGCTTGATCTGGCGCATCCCGAACCTGGCCCCCGGCGCCAGCAAACGGCTGTGTGCCGATTTCACCGCGCCGGAACCGGGTGAGCTGAGCTTTGCCGCGGCCGCCGGCAGCAGCGGTGCCGAGTCGGTGGAGTCGCAGTGCACCACCCTCGTTACGGGCATTGCCGCCGTCCTCTTCGAGGTTGTCGACGTCAACGACCCGATCGAGGTGGGGCAGCAGAATACCTACGATGTCAGCGTGCAGAATCAGGGCAATGCGCCCCTCACCAACATTCGGCTAGTCTGCCGGCTTGAAGATAGCCAGGAGTTCGTCGAGGGGGGCGGGGCCTCGGTGGCGACGGCCGACGGGACGATCATCACCTTCGCACCGCTGGCCACACTCGCACCGCAGGCCACTGCCGGCTGGCAGGTTGTGGTCAAGGCTCTCGTCGGCGGCGATGTCCGTTTCGCCGCCGAAATCACCAGCGACGAGATCCTCCGCCCGGTCGCCGAAACCGAAGCGACGCGACAGTACTGAGGCACTACTGCGCCGGCGGGTCGTGGCGGCACCCTCTGAAGGGGCCTCGCCCCGCGGCGCCGGCCTGGGCGCCCCGGCCGGTCAGGGCGCGGCGGCGGCAGCCGCCGCTTCCGGAGCGCCGCTACGGCCGCCGCAGCAGCAGTACAGCCGGTCAGGCGTCATGCGCAGCTTGCCCGCCAGCCGCTCCCAGACGGCCGGGGTCTCGCTGCATAGCGACACCGGGGTTGCCGGACTCGCCCGCCCCATGACATCGAGGTAGTGGCCGTAGACCTCGACACGGGTCTCAAGCGGGAACGGCTGCGCGAAGCCCTCGCTCAGATGCGGGGCGGCGGCGTGCATGGCGCGGACGGCCTCCGGATCAAGGAGTTCAGGGCGGATCAGCGTCTCGGTTTCGGCGGCGGTCATCAGCGACAGGATCCACAGCCGGACGGTCTCCGGTTGCACCTTGGCGACCAGTTTCTCGATGCACTCGCTGGCCTCCTCACGCCAGTTGCGCACGGGGATGATGGGCGAGAACCCGACCCGGACCCGGTAGCCAGCCTGTTGACACTTGCGTAACCCCTCGATCCGCTGCTCCATGGAGGGCGTGCCGCGCTCGATGAACCGGCAGACGCTGTCGGTGGACAGGGTGCAGTAGAAGATGGAGTTGGACCTGTACGGCAGCTCGAGGAGGTGCTCGACGTTGTCGCTCTTGGTGTAGTACAGGAGGTACTTGTCGCCGCTCTTGGCGAAGCACTCGGAGAGGATGGCGGAGGCGCCGTACTCCGGCTCGAACCCGAGGCTGTCGCTGAACAGGTCATAGCGGTAGAGCTTCTGCTCGGGGCGCCGGCTCAGCATCCGGCTGACGTGGTCGCCGAAGTCCTCCAGGTCGAGCATGAGGTTAACGATGTAGGCTTCGTCGCAGTAGTCGCACCGATGGGGGCAACCCTTGAGGCTGTGGATGCCCCAACCGCCCTGGCAGACGTACTGCGTGCCGCCCGAGGTCCAGTTCGCTTCGCGGCGGCTGAAGGCGAAATCCTCGCCCACGCCGGCCATCACCGCGGCAATACGCTGGGCGAGCGAATTGTGGAAGCGGGTGGTGGGGGCGACCCGGTCCGCCTGGTCCCAGACGAAGGTGTTGAAGAGGAACGAGGGGTCGGCCTCGCGGCGTTCCAGGCCCTGCCGCAGGCGTCCGCCCACGGCGGGAAGGCCCGCGGGCGGTCCGGCCATCTCGAGCACGCGGTCAGTGTCGGTCGCGTCGACCTCGATCAGCGGTGGGTTGCCGATGGCGGCCAGGATGCGCTCCATGCGGGCCACCGCCAGGCGGTTGCGCGCCACACGCCGATGGACAAATACGTAAGGCGGTCTGAGCGGGTACACGACGCGACTCCTTGGTGCCGGTACTGAAGGGCGAAGCCTGGCGGTGCTGACGCACGCGCACCGTTGCAACCATAGGTCGGGGGCAGGGGAGTGCAAGATCCGGACCACGGCGCGCCCACCCCGTCGAGCGTCAGAGGGATCCACCTGAGCGCCTGCCGGTGTGGGCCTGGCGTGCTGGAGGGTGTTGCCGATGCTCCGGTTGCCAGTATACTTAGGCGGGCTCTGCACCTCGGAACGGGTGCGGTTGGGAAGTCATCGGGGGATCCCGAAAGGACCAGACCATGCACGTCGGTATCTGTCCATGGGCCGCCTGTACGCTGGTGGCCGCCGCGAGCGTCAGCTCTTGGGCCACCCCCACCGAGTGGCTCGACCCGGCTTCAGCGGAAGCCGCGACCGACGGCAAGGTGCTCTGGTACGATGTCCTGAACCTGGGGCTCGAGGGCCGCGGCTGGGCCGACACCGCGACCCCCTACGACCGTCTGCCGGCCACGGCCGAGGCTAAGGTGCCGGCGGCGGTCTGGGGCCTGAGCCTCAACTCGGCGGGGATGTGCGTGCGTTTTGTCACCGATGCCACGACCCTCCAGGCGCATTGGGTGCTGCGTTCGGCAACCCTGGGTATGAATCACATGCCGGCCACCGGCGTCAGCGGGCTCGACCTCTATGTCAGGACCCCTGACCGGGGCTGGCGCTGGGTCGCCGTCGGGCGCCCCGAGTCCACCGATGTCACCACCACGCTGATCGGCGACATGCCTCCCGGCGAACGCGAGTTCCTGCTCTACCTGCCGCTGTACAACGGCGTCTCCTCGGTGAAGGTTGGAGTTCCCGCGGGGGCGAGGCTTGGCAAGGCGCCCGCGCGTAACCCCGGGCGCTCACGGCCGCTGGTCTTTTACGGCACGTCCATCACCCAGGGCGGCTGCGCCTCGCGACCGGGCATGGTCCATACCGCTATCCTCGGACGCCGCCTCGACCTGCCGGTCATCAACCTGGGCTTCTCCGGGGCGGGGAGGATGGAGCCCGCGCTGGCCGAGTTGCTCGCGCAGCTCGACCCGGCCGTCTACGTTCTGGACTGCCTGCCCAACATGGGCGCCGCCGAGGTGACTGAACGCCTGGAGCCGTTTGTGCGCATCCTGCGTCAGGCCCACCCCGATACCCCCATCCTGATGGTCGAAGACCGCACCTACGCCAATGCCTTCATCAGCGCTGGCGCCCGCGCCCACAATGAAACCAGCCGCGCCGCGCACAAGGCCGCCTACGAGCGGCTGCAGGCCGCCGGCGTAATCGGACTGCACTACCTGGCCGGCGACGGCCTGCTCGGGGCTGACGGCGAGGACACGGTCGATGGCTCGCATCCCACCGACCTGGGCTTCATGCGCCAAGCTGCCGCCATGGAGCCGGCGCTGCGGCCGCTGCTCGGTGGCGGGGGACACTGACCACGCCGCCCACCCACGGCCGCCCACGAGGCGGTCGGGGTCCAGGCAAGGATAGAAGTCCACCTGCAGCCGCGTAGCAGAGCCGTTGGGAGGGACCTGCCATATGTTGCGTGGACGGCTGGCGACGGGGACGACGCTGCTGCTGCTCCTGGTTCTGGTCGCGGCCTGCGCGCACCGGCTCCGGCGCGACGCCCCTACGGTGCCGGCAGCCACACTGACCCTGGGCTCTGGACCCGCGGCGGTGCGCCTGGCGCTCGCCGAGGAGCAGATCACCGCCGAGGTGCGCGATCAGATGCTCCAGGTGCGGGTGACACTGACCTTCCGGGCGCCCCCGGGTACGGCCCCGACCGACGGCGTCTTCCGTTTCCCGTTGCCGCCGGGGGCGTCGGTCGCCAGCTTCGCGATCTCGGCGCTGGACGGCGGCGAGTGCTCTGCCCGTGTCGTTGAGCGGCGGCGACTGGGCGGCCTCCTGGGTCTCCCCATGCAGGCGGGCGGCTCCTCCGGCCAACTCACGCGGGAGACGGATGGCCGGTTCGAGGTCCGCCTCGCACGCATCGCGCCGCAAGGCTCGCCGCGGGTCACCCTCGCCTACACCGAGTTCCTGCCGCTGGCGGGTGGGGTCTACGCCGGCACCTTGCCGCGAGCCCCGGCCGGGGTCCCCGAGACGCTCCGGCTCACGGTCTACTCGGCCGCGCCCCTGAGCGCAGTCACCTGCTCGCTGCCGGCGGCGCAGGTTCGTCGTGGCCGCAACTCGGCCCTCGTCGACTATCGTGGCCAAGGCGGCAGCGAGCCGCTGCGCGTGGACCTGTCTCTCGAGCCCACCGGGACGCCGATCATGGCCTACGGCTACGAGGCGCAGGGCGATGGTACCTTCCTGTTACTGGTGCGGTCGGCTGACGACGTGGCGGCGAGTTCCACAACGCCGCCGGAGCCCCTCACCGGCCTGCGCTTGGAGCCGAGTGGTCTGTCGCTTGCCGCGGTGTACCCGCAGACCCTGCCGGACCTGGCGCCAGGCGGGCAACTGGTCGTGGTCGGGCGCTACCAACCCCCGGCCGGCGACGCGGCCACAACGCTGGTCGTCCACGGCCACCGCGGCGGCCAGCCCGTGCACCTCGAGGCGCGTCTGCATCGCGAGGCCGCGGCGGGCGGTCCATCCTTCATCCCCCGGCTCTGGGCGCAGCGACACTTGGAGGCCTTGCTGAGCCAACCGCAGTCCGAGGACCGCGTGGCTGAGATCGTGGCACTGTCCGAGGAGTACGCCGTGCTGACCCCCTACACCACGTTCCTCGTCGCCGATCCGGCGGCGGGCGGCGGCGGCCTCGGTCAGGACCGCTCGCCCGCACGGCCGCGGCGATGGCGGCCCAGCGATGGCGCCTGGTTCTTCGCCGAGGGCAGAGAGCGGGCCCGCCTCGACACCCTGCGGCAACAGGCGCGCGTCGCCGACACGGCCTGGCGCGAGTTCCGCCTCGATGCTCTGCGGCCGCTGTTCAAGTTCCGCGACGAGACGGCGTACGTGACCAGCGCCCTGAGCCTCGGCCAGGCTTCCGGTGACCTCGAAGCCTGGGCCTGGAATCGGCTTGACGGGCCACCGCCTGGCTGTCCCAGGATCGTCACCCACGACCTGCCTCAGACCCTGCACCGCGAACTGCGGCTGTTGGCAGCGGTGACCGCCTGGGAGGAGATGGACCGCGCCGTGGCCCAGGCGCTGACACTGCCCCTGCCGGCAGCGGCCCCGCCGCGTCCGGAAGCGCTGCCCGGACCGCCGCCGGCACAGATCGACAAGCTGGGCGCTGGGAACGTCGCCAACTGGCAGGAACCACCGCCGCCGGCGGGCGAGCTGCTGGGCCTGCCACGGGGCGAAGCCTGGTTGCTGGGCAGCCGCCGGCTGACGGAGCCCATGGCCCGCGTCCTGGAACCGCCGCGGGCTCCGGAGACGCGCTACCCCGACGAGGTCCGCGCGTTGAGCCGCGACCTCCTCTGCCTGCCGCGGCTGACGGGACCGGTCCTGGTCGAGACGGTCCTCGAGGCCTGGGACGAACGGCTCGGGGTCAAGTTCCGGGAACTGCGCTGTCGCCTGCTGCTGGCTCCCGGCCGCTGGCTCCTGGTTCAGGACACCCGCTCAACGGACGCATCGTCGAATCAGCCTAGTTCGGTGCAGTGGTGTACGCCCGAGGAGCGCGGCGTGCTCGTCCCGTCCCGAGGCCTCGGCGCAAGCCGCCCGGCGTTGCCCGAGGACGCGCTGAGCTGTCCGGCGCCGGTGCTGACGGGTCTGTTTGCGGATCTGACGTTGCCTGCTGTCCTGGGGAGCACTGCGACCGTGGAGCGACTGCCGGACGGCCGGCTCCGGCTGGCCATTCAGTACGTCTGGGGCGGTTACGCGTTCCTGATCGACGGCGCGCGCCGGGTTATTTTGGAATACCAGGATGCGCAGCTGGGGCCGCTCGGCGCGTACCCTCCCACGCTGCACGAGGACATCGTCGAGACGGCTGGCTGTTGGTGGCCCAGGCGGATCCAGCAGCGTAACCGCGAGGGCGCTCTGGTCCAGCAGACGACGCTTGCAGTCAGCGCCGTCGCCCCGGCAGCCTTCGACGCACAGTGGGACGAGGCGCTTGCCGCCCGCAGTGCGTGCCTGGTACTGCCGACTCCGAGTGCCTCCCGGCGGGAGCTGATCGCGGCCTGGCGGGAGGGCTCTCCGAGCGTGCCGCAACGCTATGCTCTACTGCGGCACTTCATCGATACTGCCCAGTGGTCGCGGGCCGATGAGCAGAGTGTCGCCTTGCGCCGGGCCGGGGTCCCCGAACTGGCCCTCGAGGAGGCCAGCGCCGCCGTGCTGCGCGGCACCCAGGGCACTGGCGTCTGGCTGAACACCTGCCTCGGTCGGGTGCAGCGCTTGGTCGAGCATCCGCAAACCGACGAGTTGGCGCTGGCGGTGGCCTGGTTCGGATACTCGCGACAGGCCGTTGCCGGCGAGGACCGCCTACGCCTGCTCGAGGCCCTGGCGCCTGTCTTCGCCCGTCAACCGGAATGGCTCGGGACGGGACGCATGGTGCGGCGTTTCCGCATCGAGGCCCTGGCGGCCGCGGGGCGTGATGCAGAAGCCGGCGCGATGCGACAGGCGGACCTGATCGCGGCCAGGCCGGAGAGCTTTGCGGGGCCCTTTGCCTACGGCATGCCCGACCCCGGGCGCCTCCCGCTATACCGGAGCGATGCGGCGGCACAGGATACGTGGGTGCGCCAGCATTGCCTGTCGGCATCGCGCGCTGATCCCGACGCAGAAGACAGGCTGCTATCCTACTGCGAGGCGCAACTCCGCGAGGGGCGTCCGACTGCCGCCCTGGCGTTGCTCGAGGCGTGGCGGCAGCAGGCGGCCGAAACCGCGGTGGCCCAGGAAGCCCCAGCCGACAGGACCGTCGAGGGACGGCTCGAGCAGGGACACTGGCTCTACCTGCAGGCAATGGTGCACGTGGGGCGTGATCAGGAGGCCCGCGACCTGGCCGCTGCCTGGCTGCGCCGGGTCTGCGCCGACGCGCCCCTGTCCGCTCTCGCGCACGCCGAAGCCCGCGCCGCGGTGCACTACGCTGCCGTTGGCCCGCAGGAGATGGCGGTAAGCCACGTGGTGGAGAGCCCCCTCAGCGATCTGCTCCTCACGGCTGGCCTGGCCGCGCTGCAGCGCCCTGACTGCGCTGGGGTCGCGGCGAGCATCCAGCAGTTCACCGGCTTCGCCCACTGGGAGCACCGTGCCAGGTTCGAGGCTGCCTGGCTGGCACAGGCCGCAGCGCCGAGCACACCAGCGCCCGCTGCCGAGGTCAGTCCAGGGGCCGCCGCTCGCGCCTCCAGCGAGCGGATCCGCAAGGAGGGCCTGGGCGAGGCCGAGGAAGACGAGGCGCTAACACGGGCCGCCGATATGGAATCTCCGGCGGGAGCCGCGTGCGACCCGGCGGCGCGCCTGAGCGCGCTGGCCAGCGCCGTGGACGCCATGGTCCAGTCCCGCTTCGCCCGGCGCCTGAACCGCGACCTCGTCACCGCCCGCCTGGTCGACACCGACCCGGACGCCGCCCGCCTGGCCGCCTTGAACGAGGCTCGAATCGAGGTCGCCGCGCGCCTGCGACGGCAGGCGAGTCGGGCCGCGGAAACGCTCCGGCCCTGGCTCGATCTGGAGCGCCAGTGGCAGGAACTCCTGAGCGAGAGCACCCCCGAGAACCTGGCTGCGGAGTGCCGGCGGGAACTCGGCCCTGCGGCGCCTTCTACGGCTGCCCCCACAGCCTGGCTCGCTGCCCTTCCCGCGGCGCAACGGTTGACCGTACTCAAGCGGCTCTGCCTGGCGAACCGCGTTCCACCCGCGCACACCGCGGCGCTCCTTGCCTACCTCGCCGACGCCAGCGCCCGCGGGCCCGAAACCCGCGTCTGGAGGCTGCACCAGTTGAGCCTGCTGCTGGTTCTGGACCGTGGGCAGGAACTGGAGACCGCGTTGGCGAGTTGGGTGCAGGACGACCCGGCCGAGCCGACCTGGCGCATCGCCCTGGGCTACTGCCTGGCCCGACAGGACCGGCTCGTCGAGGCGATTGCCCAGTTCGAGGTCGCGGCGGAGCCCTTCGGCTTGCCCGGCCGTGAAGCCCGCCTGCTCAGCGCCTGGCGCCTGCTGACCGCCAGCGACAACGACGGGCAGGTCGGCCTGGCCACCCCGGCGCGCCCGGACTTCAGTCGCCTGCCCGTCCAGGATCTCGATGGCCTGCTCAAGGCCGACGACCCCGACACCGACCTCGCCCTGACCGCGGCCGAGACTCGTGACGTGCTACTTTGCCTGGCGCGTAACGGCCCGAGGCTGGTTCTGCACGCGCTTGGCAGCCTGGAGGCCGCCTACCGGCGGAACCGCGACCCGCGCTTGCTGACCGTGGTGCCCGAGTTGCTGCGTGAGGCGGATCTGCCGGATCCCTTCGTCGTGGCCAGGGCAGTGCAGAGCCTCCTCGCCCGGCTTAACGATGAGGCCGCGGTCACGGCTCTTGCCGCCAGCCTACGGGAGGCCCGCCCGCAACTGCACGGCGAGCGGGCGATCACGGCCGACGTGCTGGAACTCGCCTGCCTGCCGTGGCTGGCCGCTGTGGGCCCGCCGGTCCCGACGGCAGCGGGCCAGGCCGGTCCCCGGCTCGAGCGCGCCGCTGTGGTGGCGCGCGAACGGGGTAGCCTGGAGGCGCTGGCCAGGCTGCTGCTGGAGTGGGGAAAGGTCGCCGAGGGGCCCTTACGCCAGGCACAGGCCGACTGGCTCAGCCTGCTCCTGGCCGATCCTGCTCTCGCTCGGGCGCCATCGTGGCGCGAGTTCTGCCTGTCCCATGCCAACCTGCTCTGGGACTATGGTCGTCGCGAGGAAGCCCTGACGGTCCTCGAGGGCGCCTTGGCACTGCCTCTGCCCGACCAGGGCTTTGCCGCCAGCAGCGATCCCATCCTGAACTCGCTGACGGGGCGCCTGCGGGCGACCGGCCAGTTTCAGCACTGCGAGAGAGTCCTGCAGACGCGCCTGGCGCGAGCCGAAGGGGCGCCGGAACGGGCCCGCTTCGAGGAGGGCCTCGCGGCGCTCTGGGGCGAGGCCCTGGGCCAGGGTGTGAGCCTGGAAGCCGGCAGTGGACAGCCACTCTACGACAACGCGCAGCGCCAACTGCGCGCCCTTCTGGACGCTGCCGCCGGCCCGCACTTCGTCAGACTGGCGGAACTCCTCTGCGCCCTGCACAAGGCGGCCCGGCAGGCCGGGTGCGCAGGCGTTGCCGAGCATCTCGACGCATTCTGCCAAGCGCTCCCGGGCCTGCTCGTCGGCGAGGTGGCCGGAAACCAGGTTCAGGACGTGATCACGGCCGTGGCCACGACTCGGCATGACCTCCTCGGCGCCCGGCCGGCACTGGACTACCTAACCACGTGGATCGAGACGGAACCACCCCATCTGCGCTACCTCGGGAGACCCGGCTGGGCCGAGCACGCCGAGGTCATCATGGCCTGGAAGGCCGAGGTCGGGCCGGACGCCGAGCTAGGTCGCAGCCTGGACGCCCTGGCGCTGCGGGAACTCCGGGGATTCCTGCACTGCGACCGTAACGCCTGGACCCCCGAACTCTACTACCAACGTGCCGGAGCCCTGTTCCGCGATGACCTCGTGCCCACCTTTGCGGCCACTGCCGAGGCCGAGGCCCAGGCCCATCCAGAGGACGGCTTTGTGGCCACGCAGGCCGCCTACTACCTCGCGGACGAGTTGGGGCTACCCGAGCGCGCGGCAGCGCTGCTGGCGCTGGCCGACGCGCGCGGTCGGCTCGACTCGGTCGGGCGCCTGGCACGGGCGCAGATGACGCTGGCGGCCGGTGACGCACCCGCGGCGGCCGCCCTGGCCCGTCAACTGGCCAGTGACCTCGCGGACGTCAGGATCGAACCCTGGCAGCGGGACCAGTCCCCGGCCCTGGATGCCCAGATCGTCTGGCTCAAAGCCCTCGCAACGAGCGGCGACGAGGCGGGCTTCACCCGTGCCCTCGCCGTCACGGAAGCCGCACTGCAGCGCCTTGACACGCGCCGGCTCGCGGCGGTGACGCGCCTGGCCGATACCTGCCTTGGGTGCCGACGCTTCGCGGACTCCGCACGGCTCTTCCAGGACGCTCTGGCCCTGCATTCCCTGACTGCCCGTTTCCAGAAAACACAGCCCGCCCGTCTGCCGCTCGTCGAGGGATTGGTCGCCTCGTACCGCGACGGCGGCCGTCCGGAAGCAGCGGCAGAGGTCTGCCGGAGGGCGCTGGCGGACCCGGGCCTGGAGGCGGACAGCAGGACCGCGATCGAGGCGCTCGGGCGCGACCTCGGCGTGCCCTGACGCGGAACTGCACGGCGCGGCGCGCTGGGAGGGTAAGGAGGATTAGATTAGGCGCGAAGTCTGGCGACCGGGGGGGCATCGCGCAGTGCGAATCGCACGCCAACTGAGCCGCGGCATGCCGAAGAGAGGGCGAAGCGGGGCGGCGCCTGTTCGTTGGCGTGACCGGCATCGGGGGTAGGAACAGCACAGAGGAGTACCGATGGCCTCAACCTGCGTCACGCGCCTGGTCTCCTGCAGTCTGGCGCTAGCGAGTACGGCCTGGACGGCGGCAGCGGCGGATTTCTACCAGGTCCGCGGCGGTATCCCCAACAGCCAGTACTACTTCAAGGCAGACACGGTCGGCAACCAGTACCTGTTCTTCATCGGTAACTCCGTTCTGGCCGGCACCGGCCTGCAGGACCAGGGGCTGCGGTACTCCGCTCAGTTGATCAAGGGGCTCAAGACCTCGTTCCCGGACGCCGCCATGATCGAGACCCGCCACTGCCAGCCGGGCGGCAGTTGGTTCGGCCAGTTCCGCTGCAGCCGGGGACAGGCGGTCTTCGGCGAGGTCATCTGCAGCGGCCACCTGGCGATCCTGGATTTTGCGGTGGACGACCGATGCGTCGACATCGAGCAGGCCAAGCTCTCGCTCGAAGGGCTGGTGCGGCAGATCACGCTCTATCGCGCCACACACAGCCGCATCCTCGTCTACACGCTGACCCCGGAGATGCTGCAGGCGTATAAGGAGGGCAAAACGCCCGCGTACATCGCGGTCAGCGAGCAGATTGCCGATCACTACGGCATCCCCAGTCTGAACCTGGCCAAGGTCGCCGCGGACCGCATCCTCGCCGGCGAGATCCCCTTCGCGGAGTTCTCCGCCGACGGCATCAATCCAACCGACGCCGGCGCCCGGATCTACGCTGAAGCAGTGGCGGCGTTCACCGAGGCGCTGCTGGCTGCCAACCCTGTTCCCGAGCAGCCCACGGCCTACGTTCTCCCGCCACCACTGTTCCCGGAGACAGACGATCGCGGCTGCATTGTCGCCTACGATGACCCGCAGGTGCGGCAGTCTGGCAGTTGGCGGTCCGGGCAGGCAAGCCCGATCGGCCCATTCCGTCATCTGCTCGTCTCCAGCGCGGCCGGTGCCGGGCTGACCCTGAAGTTCACGGGGTCGGAGATCGGCATCCTCGACGTCGTCGACCAGGATAGCGCCGTGCTCGAATACGCCGTCGACGGCGCTGGATTCCAGAAGCTCGCAGCACCGGCAGGCGTCGCCGGACCGACCCTGCGCCCGCTGTCGCTGGCCAGGGGGCTGGACCGCAAGACTGAGCATGAACTCGTCCTGAAGGTCGCCACTTCCGGAACGGTACGGCTCGGTGGATTCCTGCTCAACGGCAGTGTCGCCGATGCCTTCGCTGGCAAGGACCCTCTCGAGCGGATTGACGCGATCTACGCGGCTATGGATCCCCTTGTCTATCGCCCTCCCGCGGGCCGCTTTACGGCGATTCCCAAGACGATGAGCAAGCTCCGCGACGGCGGCGAACTGCGCCTGGTACTGCTCGGTGACAGCATCATGGGCAACACCTCCGCCTCTGCGTTCGAACTGTTGCTCATGCGGGACTACCCGAGGTGCAAGATCGCCAAGATCGCCTCGCTGCGCAGTTCGACGGGCTGTACCTACTACCAGGAGGACAACCGCGTCGAGGAGTACGTTCTGAAGCACAATCCGGACCTGCTGCTGATCGGCGGCATCTCCAACCGCGGCGACGCCGAGGCGGTGCGCTTGGTGGTCAAGCAGGTCCGCGCCCGCAAGCCGGACACGGAAGTCCTGCTGCTGACCCCGGTCTTCGGCGCGATAGGCGACGAGCATATCCGCACATACACGCGTGACATCGACACCACGACCAGCAACTTCCGCTATGCCCTGCAGAAGGTTGCGGCCGAGGAGAACTGCGCCTTCTTCGACCTGACGGGTCCGTGGTGGGCGTACATCCAGGAGAGCGGCAAGACCTACGGCTGGTTCATGGGCGATTCCGTGCACGCCAACGAGCGCGGGTGCCAGATCATCGGTCGCCTGTTGGAGGCCTGGTTTCGGGAGTAGGCGTGGAGGCGGGCGACGGTGCGTGGGCTCTTACTCGCGGGCGGTGGCGTGCGGTTCTGGCGCGTGTGGCGGTGGCCGCCCCGGCGGCGCTTCCCTTGCGTCTGACAGCGCAGCGGAACTGCACGGGCTACGGTGTGGTCCAAGCAGCGGGGGAGCCGGGCAGTCTACTAGGAAACGGCGCTCTGCGGTGTTCAGCGTGATCGAGGGGGAAGGCGAAGCATGCAGCGTTACCTGTTTACCGTACTGGCGTTTCTGGCCGTTGCCGCTACCCTGCGGGCCCAGGATCCCTTTGCCGTCGAAACGGTGCTGCAGCGCGGGCCTCCATCCGTGCTGCGCGTCAGCTTTCGTGTCCCGGCTCAGCACAGCCTCTACGAAGAGATGATGAAGGTGGCGGTGGTGCGTCCGGACACGGCGACCCTGACCCCAATCTCACCGCCGCCCGCCAAGCGCAAGCACGACGAGATGCTCGACCAGGAGGTCTCCTACTACGACGCCGACGTCACCCTGACCTACGGGGTCCAGGGCCTGGGCGAGGAGGCGCTCACCGTGGCGGTCTCCTACCAGGGCTGCGACGAGAACGTCTGCTTTATGCCCCAGCGTTTGGAGCGAGTCGTGGGCAGCAGCGACAGCGCGACCGCCGCGCCGGCGGCAGCCCCCACGGCACCGGTGGCCGCCGGGCAGGCCTCGGGATGGCGCGCCCTGGCGGATCAGTTCGCCGTGGTGGGCAGTGGCACTGGCTACATGCCCCCTGGGGATTTCCTACGCCTGTTGCGCGGCAGCGAGCAGGGGACTGTGGCCGGCCCGAACCTTCTCGAACGGGTGTTTGAGCGCTATGGATTGCTGGCCGCGCTGCTCATCGTCATTCCGCTGGGCCTGCTGCTCAACCTGACGCCTTGCGTCCTGCCGATGATCCCGATTAACCTGGCCATCATCGGCGCCGGGCAGGGGGCCGGCTCGAAGCAGTCTGGCTTCAGTCGCGGCGCCGCCTACGGTGCCGGGATGGCCCTGGCCTACGGCGCCCTGGGCATCGTCGTGGTGCTGACCGGATCCCGCTTCGGGACGCTGAACGCGAGCCCATGGTTCAACGCGCTGATCGCCTGTGTCTTTGTCGGGCTGGGCTTGGCGATGTTCGATGTTATGGTGCTGGACTTCAGTCGCTTCCAGCGCGGTAGCCTGCCCGGTACCGAGGCCAGGCGACTGCCCCTGTTCGCGGTGTTCCTGCTGGGCGGGGCTGCCGCCCTGCTGGCGGGCGCCTGCGTGGCGCCGGTGCTGATCTGGGTCCTGCTGCTGGCCACCAGCCTCTACGCTCAGGGCCACCCCAGCGGCCTGCTACTGCCGCTGATGCTGGGGGTCGGCATGGCTCTGCCCTGGCCGGTAGCCGGCGCCGGCCTAGCGGTGTTGCCGCGGCCGGGGAACTGGATGAACCGCATCAAGCACAGCTTCGGCGTGCTGATCTTCCTGTTCGCCGGCTACTACGCCATCCTCAGCGTACGCCTCTTCGCTGCCCAGTCCAGCCACCCCGCCGCCGCGGTGGAGGCCGGCGCCAGCAGCGACGGCTGGAACCCCGACCTCGAGGCTGGCCTACGCCAAGCCCTTGAGCGTCGGCAACCCGTTATCCTGGACTTCTGGGCACTGACCTGCAAGAGTTGCATGAAGATGAAGAAGACAACCTTCAAGGACCCCGCGGTCAGCGATGCTCTCGACGCTTACGCCCGCATCGCGATCCAGACCGATGACGTCAACGACCCGGTCGTGCAGGGCGCCCTCGAGTACTACCACGTGCTCGGTCTGCCCACCTACGTCGTGCTGCGACCGCGCGCACCCTGAGACCTAGGCGTCCTCACCAGCTTCAGGTCTGACTGCATCCCCCCAAGCAGGACCACGACATGCTCTTTGCGCATGGCTGCGGCGCCGTCCTGCCCCGTCAGAACAGCCCGCCGCCGGCAAGGGCGAACTCCGCGATCCGGGTGGAACGCAGCCCGGTGTCGGCGCCCACGCGCGGCGGGGTCTTGGCGGCGACCCACGCGGCAAAGTGCAGCAGCTCTTCCTTGAACATGTTGTTGCGTGTGAACGGGATGACCTTCTCGACGCCGCCCTTCAGCAGCATCAGATAGGCGCTTTCGGTCTGCGGGTTGATCTTGCCTTCAGCCTTCTTGGCGTCGAAGCTGCCGGGGAAGAACAGCACTCCGTTCGGGCCGATGACCTCGGTGGCGGAGCTGGTCTGAACGCCCTCGGGCAGGCCCCAGGTCCAGGAGACGACCGCCTGGTCGCCATGCTCGAAACCGATCAGCACCGTGCCCGTGTCCCAGGCCGTGACGTCCAGGCGGATCTTGGCGGGGTTGGACTTGACCCAGACCGGCTCGCCGAAGCAGTAGCTGGCGAAGTCGTAGTTGTGGACCATGCCGTCGATCATCGGGCCGCCGCCTTCCATCTTGTTCATGAAGAAAGGCCGCGCCGGCGCGGCGCTGCCGGCAAATTGGCGCCAGACCAGCGGGCGCCCCAACTCGCCGGAGTCGACCACGCGCTTGAGGGTGCCCCAGTCGTTGTCAAAGCGCCGCACGAAGCCGATCTGCAGCCCCACGCCGGCCTTCTCGAAGGCCTGCATGGTCCGATAGCAGTCGTACGAACACATGGCCATGGGCTTCTGCAGGAAGGTCGGCTTGCCGGCCGCCGCGGCGGCGATGGCCATCTCCGCATGCAGCCAGGTCGGCGTGCAGATCATCACCGCCTCGACCGCACTGTCGCGCAGCAGCTCGTGGTAGTCCGCGTAGCCGCGCTGCATGCCGAATTTCTCACGGAAGCTATCCAGTTGCTCGGGCCGGATGTCGGCGCCTGCGACCAGCTCGAAGGCACTCTCCGGCCAGACCGTGCTGAGTTGATGGGTCGCAATGCCACCGCAGCCAATCACGCCAAGTTTCACCATCGGAGTCCCTCCTCGCCAGATCACGTGCACGCTCCCAAGGATCACACCGGGCCAGCGGCCCACCGCCCCGAACCATAGCGCCGCGGCGGCGCTGGTCAACGCCCAGACGACGCTGAGGCGCGCGGCGATCAGCGACCGAACACCGTGGCTCCGCTGAAACCGCCTTGGGCACCGCGTAACCGGTCACTGAATGGGGGATAGGGGAGCCGGTTGACCGTTGTCGCCGTCGGCGGCGTATGCCAACGGGTTGGGTCGCGAGCGGAGCAACCCGGCGGTCAGCCGGCCATGGGCGCGGGCTCGTCGAAGAGGATGGTG
>CAILUI010000232.1 GCA_903837355.1 uncultured Victivallales bacterium | reverse complement strand
TGATCTGGACTGCCTGCCCGGTAGGTTCGGTGCTGATCGCCATAGTGACAAGCACCATAGCAGGCAACCACAAAATATCCAGAACTACAATGCAACTTATTCTACTGCAGTATATTCCATATTATTATAAAACCACCCTGCGGCGCGGCGGCGCCCGGTTGATCCCCGTGGTGCCGGTACTACGTTGGGCGGTCAGTGATGTGTGCCCAGATCGCGACCGCGGTAACGCGGCGCGTAGACGACGGCATGGCGCGAGCGGGAACGGGAACGGAGTGGAGACGGCGTGCTCACCCATCGACAACGCCAGGTGCTGACGCAGTTGCAGAGCCGCCATGGTCGACGCAAGTCCGGGCTCTTCGTGGCGGAGGGTCTGCGGGCGTGTGCCGAGGCTCTGGCGCGGCAGCCGCAGTGGCTCGACGCCATGGTCTGCACGGCGTCGTTTGCGGCCAGTGCCGCGGGCGGCG
The DNA here is from genome assembly GCA_903837355.1 of uncultured Victivallales bacterium. Taxonomy (GTDB): domain Bacteria; phylum Verrucomicrobiota; class Lentisphaeria; order Oligosphaerales; family JAFGRS01; genus CAILUI01. The sequence continues at coordinate 5,998 of CAILUI010000232.1, read as the reverse complement.
AGCTGGTGACTCGGCTGCAGGCGACGGCAGCCGGTGCGGCGCTGATTCAGACAGACGATCTCGAGTTCGCGGCTCTGGCGGCGACCGAGAACCCGCAGGGCGTGCTCTGCGTTCTGCGCCGCCCTGATACCCGCGTGCCGGCACAGCTCACCGATCCCTTCGTGCTGGTGTTGGATCGCATCCGCGAGCCGGGGAATCTGGGGACGATCCTGCGCACCGCCTGGGCGGTAGGGCTGGGCAGCGTCTGGCTGACCGAGGGGACCGCCGATCCCTTCGAGGCCAAGGCGGTGCGCGCCGGCATGGGCGCCCATTTCAGCCTGCGCGTGGTGCAGGCCGGCACCCTGACGGCGGTCCGCGACCAGTTGGCCGAGCGCGGCCGTCAACCGCTCTACCTGACCGTACCGCGCGCGGGACTGAGCTGCTTCGATCCGGCCTTCAGCCTGGCCCAGGCGGCTCTGGTGATCGGCAACGAGGCCGACGGCATCACGGACCTCGGGCTGGGCCCCCACGTCACCATTCCCATGCCCGGTGCCGCCGAGTCGCTGAACGCGGCTCAGGCGGCGACGGTGCTGCTCCTCGACGCGGTACGCCGCGGCCTCCTGAGTTGAGCCGGCCTCATTCCCAGTCGATCACCATACCGAGGTTGTGCGGTCGGCCCGTGTGCAGCATCTGGAAGCCCTCCAGGATGCGTGACGCCGGCAGGCGATGCGTGATCAGCGCCTGCATGTTCAGCCGGCCGCTGAGCAGGTGCTCGCCGGTCTGCTCCCAGTCCTCGGCGCGAATGCCGCAGGTGGTCTTGACCGTCAGTTCGCGGATCTTGATCTGGTCGAGGTCGATGGCGCAGGCCTGTTTGTCGAAGTACTGCGCCTGCAGGAGCAGTGTGCCCTGGCCCTTCACCAGCGCCACCAGGCGGTCGATCGTGGCCGGCTGGCCGACGCTGTCATGCAGCAGGTCAAAGCCGTCCGGCGCGAAATCCTTGAGCCGCGGCTCGAGCTCGGGATCGTCGATGCTCAGCACGGGGATGGCAGGGAAGCCTTTGGCAACGAAGGCGATGCGCTCCGGGTCCTTGTCCACGATCACGGGGCAGGCCCCGCGCAGCTTCGCCAACTGGGCGGCGCAGTGGCCGACGATGCCGGCGCCGATGTGCAGTGTCTTCTGGCCGGCCTTGACCTCGGCGCGGTTGACGCCGCGGTTGGAGACGCCGCAGAGGATGGTGAAGGCGAGGGCCTCCATCCTGGCCCGCGGCATGGCGGCGGCCGGCCCATAGGTGCGATAGCCGCCGGCCGGACTGACCGAGTGGCCGATGTGGGCGCCCCACATCGAAACGACGTCGGTCTCCAGCCAGCCGTTGGCGCTGCCGTACACCAGGTCGCCGGGGGCCAGGCCCTTGACCGCACTCCCGCAGCCCTCCACCACGCCCAGCCGGTGATAGCCCGGTACGCAGGGAAAGCGCGTCCCGACATGCTTGCCGCGCAATATCCAGCGTTCCGTTCCGGGGGAGATGGCCGTGATCAGGGTCCGCACCAGGACGTCGCCGGGACCAGGCTCGGGCAGGGTCAGCTCACGAACCTCGAAGGCGTCTGCCCTGGGGAAGACAACCGCGGTGGTTTTCACGTCTTAGGCCTCCATCTCGAACACCAGCTTCATGGCCCGTTTGCTCTCCAGCCGTGCGAAGCCCGCGGCGATCTCGGCCAGAGGCAGGGTGTCGGTGTAATAGTCGCGCAGGTTGACCAACCCGAGCCGTACGGCGTCGATCATGTACGCATGGGCCACATCCTCGCCCGTCGTACCGGTCGCGACCCGGTCGGCGGGGAGGTAGCTCGCCAGCGCCTCGCCGCGCGGGTAGGTGGCGTAACCGGCCACCTTGCCGGTGTCGTTCAGGGCCGGCAGGCAACGGGCCGTGAACTCCGGGTCGCCCGAGGTGTCGATGATCAGGTCCAGGCCGCGACCGTCCGTCAGCGCGCGCAGGCGTGCCACCGGGTCCTCCTGGCTCACGTCCACCACGGCGTCGGCGCCGACCACATGGTGCGCGTAGGCCAGTTGCTCAGCGCGCCGGGCCACCCCGATCAGCGGCGTCGCCCCGAAGACTTTGGCGAAGCGCATCATGGCGATGCCCACGGAGCCCGCACCGAGGACGGCCACGCTGGAGTTCAGCTTGACGCCCAGACTGGCCGCGTAGCCGGCGGTTTCCTTCAGCGTGATGATCATGGTCCAGTCCGCCGCCGGTACCCCAAGGTCGCGCGGGACCACCAGTTGGTAGCGCGCGTAGTTATTGACGTTGACTCCTGGATCGTCAGCGCGCAGGGCCGCCGCATCGGTCACGAGACCATACTCGGCAAAGCCGCCCCACATGCTGGAGAAGCCGCCCAGGGTCTCTCCCGGGTAGACGGCGGCCGGCCGGAGCACCCAGTCGCCCAGTCGGTAGGCCTTGACCTTCGCCCCGACGGCGATGACTTCGCCGATGCTTTCGTGGCCGAGGATGCCGGGATAGGTCTGCTTCCAGGGCAGCTTGTCGTGGATGTGCTTGGTGTCGGTTCCCGTGCAGGTGGCGCAGGCCAGCATCCGGCACAGGCACTGGTACGGACTGGGCTCGGGGCGCGGCACGTCGCTGATCCATACCTTGCCCTGGCCGTCCGTGATCGCTGCTTTCATGACCGTCGCCCTCCGTTGCTGCCTGTGGCCGGAACGCCGGACCCCCGGATCCCAGAATGTCCATCGCCTTGGTGAGCGTGTCAAACCGGTCATACCCAGAGCGTCGGCAGCGGCTCATCCTGCGGCGCGATGTGAGCGCTGATGTCGGTACGCCCAAGGCTGATCAGGCAGTCCGCAACGGCTTTGGCTACGAGTTCGCGGCAGTTGCATTCGGAGCTGGCATGGGCCAGCACCACGTGGCGGGTGCGGGCATGGACGACGGTGCGCAGCAGGTCCATGCAGGCGGCGTTGCTGAGATGGCCGTGCCGGCTCAGGATGCGCTGTTTCAGAGCCCACGGGCGCTGCGAGTTGCCCAGCATGGTGAGGTCGTGGTTGCTCTCCAGGACCAGTAGATCGCACTCGCGCAACTGGTGAGTTACGAGGTGGTTCACGTGCCCAAGGTCCGTGGCGATGCCGATGCGGCGTTCCTGCGTCTGCACCACGAAAGCGACCGGGTCGTTGGCGTCATGCGGGATGGAGAAGGGATGCAGCGTGAAGGGCCCGATCTGGAACGGACTGCCGGCGGCGAACAGGTGCAACGACCCCAGTTGGCGGTCGCGGCTCTTCAGGACGGTCGCGGTGCCACGGTTGGCAAACACCGGCAGCCCGTGGCGCTCCGCGAAGACGCGCAAGCCCCGGACATGATCCGCGTGCTCATGGGTAATCACGATGGCGCTCAGGAGGCTCGGCTCCAGGCCCGCCTGAGCCAGCCGTTGCGCCAACTCGCGAGCACTGAAACCGGCATCCAGCAGCACGGCGCTGGTGGCCGTCTGCAGGACTAGGGCGTTGCCCCGGCTGCCGCTGCCGAGTATGGTCACGCCCAGGGTTGGCGAACTGTCCGACATAGGTCTGCCTACTGCGCCTGGCCTGCCGCCGCTTAGCCGCCCACGCCGCCCGCGGGCGAGTCGGCGCCGCGCCGGTCGGGAAAGCGGGGGTGAGCGGAGATGCCGCGGACCGCCGCACACTGTAGCCCGGGCAGGGCCCTTTTCCACCGTGGCCGGTCCCGGTTCTGCAGGTTGGCGGTGTGTTCCTCGGCGCGCTACATTTGGAATCACCGTCGCAAGCGTCCAGGTAACGGCCTGGGGTCGACGGCGGCACGCGCGAAACATGGCTTCCTTCGAACTCACACAACAACTCGTCCAGTCGCTCCGCCAAGAGCAGATCATGGCGCCGCAGCAGATCCAGGCGCTGCAGATCCTCCTGGCGACCATTCCCGAACTGGAACAGCGGATCACCCAGGAGCTGGAGCAGAACCCGACTCTGGAGATGGTCGATTCCGGCCTTGAGACGCTCTCCGGAAACCCGCTGGAGGACGACACGGCCGGGGCCCCCCAACTGCGGGAGGATCTGGCCGCCGCCGCCGCCGAGCACGACGAGTCGCTGGCGACCCTGATCCAACTCACCGACTCATGGCGCGACTATGCCCCGCAGGCGTCCTACAGTGACGCCGACCTCGAGCGCCGGCAGTTCATGTTCGACTCGCTCACGGCGGAACCCAATCTCCAGGAGCACTTGCTGCAGCAGGTGCGGGAGACCGAGGGCGTGGACGCCCGCCTGCGCGATCTCTGCACGCACATTATCGGTAGTATCGACGAGAGCGGCTACCTGCGCTCCCATCCTGCCGACATCGCGACTGCGCTGCAGACGGACCTGGACAGCGTCCGCCGCGGCATCGCCCTGGTGCAGACCTTTGAGCCTGCCGGTGTCGGCGCCCGTGACCTGCGCGAGTGTCTGCTCCTGCAACTGGAGCGCCAGGGGCGGCGCAACAGCCTCGAATACCAGTTGGTCGACCGCCATCTCGAGGACGTCTCTCGCAACCGCATTCCGCAGATCGCCAAGGCGCTGCACACCTCGCCGGCCCATGTCTATGTGCTGCTGACCAAGATCCGTTCCCTGAATCCCTATCCGGGGAACCAGATTTCGGCCGCCGGCATCGACTTCATCTACCCCGAGGTCTTTATCGAGAAGGACGGCGCTGGGGAATGGCACGCCCGCTCCAACCGCGCCTATGGCCCGCGGCTTCGCATCGCACCGCAGTACCTCGAGATGCTCGAAGACCCCGCCGTCTCCGCCGCCGACAAGCGCTACCTTCGGGATAAGATTACCGGCAGTCGCCTGCTGATGCGTGCCATCAGCCAACGCCAGTCCACCATCGAGCGGATCGCCGAGACCTTGATCGAGTTCCAGCGCGACTTCCTGGACCGTGGCGTCGAGCACATGCGCCCCCTGATCATGAGCCAGGTCGCGGAGCGCGTTGGCGTCCATGAGACCACCATCAGCCGCGCCATCGCCAACAAGTACGTGCAGACGCCGCATGGGTTGTTTCCCTTCCGGCATTTCTTCAATACCGGCTACCGCGGCGACGACGGCGAGCAGGTCAGCAGCCTCGGCATCAAACAGAAGATCCAGGGTCTGGTCGAGGCTGAGGACCGCAATCGTCCGCTATCGGACCAGAAGCTGGTCACGTTGCTCAAGGAGCAGGGCTTCGAGGTGGCGCGCCGGACCGTGGCCAAGTACCGCGAGGAACTCGGGATCGGTCCGTCGCACCTGCGGCGCGGTTTTTGAGGGAGCGTGCAGATGGCGGTCGGCGTGGTCCAGGTTGAGCTGTCCGTGCAAGACCGGCTGGCGCCGCCGCTGGCACCCGCGTTGCCGGTCACCCTGGTGCTTGACCGCCTGCGCAGCGCTCACAACGTGGGCAATATCTTCCGCTTGGCCGAAGCGGTTCGGGCTGAGGCCATCGTCACCTGCGGCTACACGGCCACGCCACCGCACCCCAAGCTGGCCAAGACCGCCCGCGGCTGTGAGCGCTTGGTGGCCTGTCGGCATTGCGAGAGCAGTGCCGTCGCCGTGCAGGCCTTGCGCGCTGCCGGTTACTGGGTCTGCGCCCTCGAAACCGCGGTGGGCGCCGCCGCGGTCTGGGATCTGCCCTTCCGTTTCCCGGCCGCGCTGGTCCTCGGCAACGAGGCCCTCGGCGTGTCCGCGGACGCCCTGGCGCAGTGCGATGCCATCGCCTGTCTGCCGGCCCTGGGCGTCAAGAACTCGATCAACGTCGGCAACTGCGCGGCGGTGGCCCTCTACGAGGCCTGGCGGCAGTGGTGCCGCGCCGGTGGCCAGGTGCTGCGCACGGCGGCCGGTAGCCAGTAGGCGGTGGACGGTGGACGGTGGGCGGTGGACGGTGGACGGTGGACGGTGGACGGTGGACGGTGGACGGTGGACGGTGGACGGTGGACGGTGGACGGTGGACGGTGGACGGTGGACGGTGGACGGTGGACGGTGGACGGTGGACGGTGGACCGTGGACGGTGGAC
>CAILUI010000231.1 GCA_903837355.1 uncultured Victivallales bacterium | reverse complement strand
GATCTGGACTGCCTGCCCGGTAGGTTCGGTGCTGATCGCCATAGTGACAAGCACCATAGCAGGCAACCACAAAATATCCAGAACTACAATGCAACTTATTCTACTGCAGTATATTCCATATTATTATAAAACCACCCTGGGTGCAGGCAGCAGGTAGCAACAAGTGTCGCCACGGGGGCCAGGGTGGCCTACCCTAGGCTCGCAGCCCTGAGGCGCGGCTGACAGATCGGGGTCGGTATCGGGGTCGAAGGGGCGGGCATGGCCTCCGGCCCTGAGAATCTGGACGTCAAAGACGGATTGCCATCTCAGCCGGCGCGCGGTACGTTGGTCCTCAAATTGGCAGGAGCGAGGCACTTGGGCTGACTGTCCGAAACGATGGGGAGATGAGAACCGGGTAACCTGGACCGCTGGGGGGGGGGCGAACCGCCGAACCTGCCGGCAGGGCAGTGCCGACCTTGGCGTCTTGGCGAGAGAGAAGGAAGCGAGTTCGAACCCGTTGGTGGTGCGGACTCCCATGCCTCGGGCAGCACATTCGTAACGTTCGGCTCTATGGAGACAAGCGTGGGAAACAAACATCACCGAACTGGCATCGCGGTAGGTTGTGCAGTTGTTCTGCTCACCTCGATGGCCAGTCAAGGCGGAGAGAAGAGCAGACTGGTCTCCAACCTGGAGATGGGGAAGAAGCAGACTGTGGTGACCTACGGAACGAGTCTGACGGCGGGCGGGGCCTGGGTGGAGCAATTCACTGCAGAACTTGACCGGGGCTATCCCCGTCTGGCTACAGTGATCAACAGTGGACAAGGAGCCATGTGGTCACAGTGGGGAGTCGAGAACCTCGAGGCCCGCGTCTTGGCCAAGCATCCGGATACGGTTCTCATTGAGTTCTCGATTAACGATGCGTACCTGCCTTACAACACGAGTGTCGAACAGGCTCGATCGAACCTGGAGACCATGGTCGATCATATTCTGGCGATGAATACGTCTTGCGAGATTATCCTCATGGTGATGAATCCGCCTACTGGGGTTCACCTCGATAGACGGCCCCACGTCGAGTCCTACAACCAGATGTACCGAGACGTCGCGGTACAGCGCCACTTGACGCTCATCGATCATTACCCAAACTGGCAACAGATTCTGAAAGCCGACCCAAAACGATTTTCCGAATATGTTCCCGACGGCATTCACCCAAACGCCGAGGGCTGTAAGGCCGTCATTACGCCAGGGATCGTAAGGGCTTTGGGAATGGATGCCGAACCAGCGCATTGAACACGACGGCGCGTAACCACGCCGAGCCGAGCTCGACGACAATGCCGGAGGGCCGGTCGCATGCAGTTTCGCAACCACGGCCATGCCGCCTCGGAAGGCGTGCTCGCCGAGACCCGCAGACTCGGCACGCTGCTCGGAATCCAGGCGTTCCTGGCTGTCGGTCTGTGGTTGGCGGGCGCGGCGGCGGCGGGCGCGGAGCCGGTGTGGATCGGCGCCCCGCTGACGCTGCCTCCCGGGGAGGAGACGGTCTTCACCCACCACTTTGAGCTGCCGCAGGCGCCGCGCCAGGCACTGCTGCGGCTGGTCGCCTATGATCGCTACCGGCTTACCATCAACGGCAAGCCCGTCAGCGTGGGCGATACGCCTTGGGATGCGGAGACCTACGCGGTGACCGCTCTCCTCACCGCGGGCGCCAACACGCTGACGGTCAGCGCGCACGCCGACAGCGCGCGCCCGGCCAACTGCTGGCTCTGGCTGCGCCGCACCCTGCCGGCTCCGGGGTCGTTCACGCGGCTGAGCTTCACGACCCGCGGGGCGCGGGCGGATGAGTGGGTCTACGTCGAGGTCGTCGACGCCCAGGGAAAGAGCTCGGGCCTGTATTGCCTGGAGATGAAGCGCCCAGACTTCATGCTGGGCCACGACGGTGCCGAGGTGGTACACACGATCGAGTTGGCCACGGAGGCCACGCTCGTGCAGCGGCCGGAACCCGGTGGCGGGTCCGGGTGCGACTTCGCGCACATCGCCGCGGTCGGCATCCGCATGGACCGCAAGAACGCCCTGGACACCCCGGCAGGACGGGTGGAGTTTGCGGCGATCCGCCTCCATGGCGCGACGGAACTGGACCTCAGCGACGTGGGCGACTGGCGCCTGGAACCTGGCGTCGGCGAGTGCCGGCGCAGCCAGTTGGAACCCGCCAGCGATGGCTACTTCGCTTTGCGCTATGACTTCACTCCGGCCAACGAGGTGCGACTCGCCCTTGATCTCCGTGCCTGGGGCGCGGCGGGCGAGATGGCGCGCGTCACGAGCGGTCCCGACTGGCAGGCGGGCGGGGGCCCCGTGCGCCTTGCCGAGGCGCCGCTGGACCCCTTCGCCTGGACGCGCCTGGCGCTCACCGGTCCCGCCGAGTTGGCCAGGCCACCGCTGTTGGCTGGGGTGCGGCTGGACTTCGGCACGGAGTACGGCCGCGCGGGGCAGGCTCAGCCGGTGCGGGTGAACGTCTGGGCCGCGCCGGCCATGCCGGGGGTGCGGGTGCAGGTCACGGCCGAGAACTGGGCTGGCACCGAGGTGTTGCGTCAGGACCTGCCCGTCGAGTGGGCGGGCGCGAATGGCCATGCGGAGTTCGCCACGCCGGCTTTGCCGCGGGGGCTCTACCGCTTCACCACCGTCTTACCAGGCGTGCCGGCCCAGGAGCGTCACGCCGCCCTGGCCGTGCTCGCGCCGGGAGAGAGCCGCGTCAGCGCCATCTTCGACACGCTCTCCCCCATCGCTCAAGGCGGCCCCTTGCGTGGCATCGACTGCAGTTGGAGCGGCAGTCCGGCGCAGATGCTGAGCATCCGCGATCAGGGGGTGAACTTCATCCAGGTCCATCTTGACGCGCCGCAACTCGACCATGGCGAGTACGCCGAACTCCTGGCGTTCTGCAAGGTGACCGGGGTGCACGTCGCGTTCAACAACGAGCACGCCAACTGGGCGGCAAGCTCTCCCGACCCCGCAGGGCGCAACCGCTTCGACGCGCCGGGCGGCTGCCATCGCTGGGACCTTGAGCCTGCCGCTCTTGACGCCGCGGTCGCGACCGGACTGTTCGAGGGGGTCGTCTACGACGAGGGCGAGCACATGCAGCTCTGCCGTAACCGGTTCGCCAATCTGCCGGACGCCGAACACCGCCAGCCGTACCTGGTCGAGACCACCGGGCTGACACTGCCAGCCGCCTACGAGGCCTTCCTCGGTGCGGCACAGCAGGTGCGCACCTACCACCGCGACCATGGTGCCCGCATGCTGGTGGAGAGTGTCTTCCCGGCGCTCTGGCATCCTCTGGCTCGCGCCGGGGTGACGCTGTGTCCGAAGCTGCTGAAGGAAAGCATCTACCCTGCGGTGCTGGCCCTTGCTCTGGGCGCCGCCCAGCAGTACCAGGCCGAGTTGTGGTTCAGCCCGGACCTGTGGCTCGCAGACCGTTTCCCTGGCCACTCGCTGCAGGAGTACGCCGCGGCCCTGCGGCTGGCCCACGCCGCCGGTGTGGACAATGTCTACACCGAGTTCGGTTCCGCGCTCTGCCGTGTCCGTGGGGCCACTTATGAACTGACCGACTACGGCGTGGCGCTGCGGGACTTCATCCGAGAGTATGTCCCGGCACACCCGCGCGCCTACGACTACCGTGACTACGAGCCCGAGGTCGCCATTATCCGTTTCCCGGACAGCGACTGGGGCCAGGCGTCGTGCTACTACTGGAAGACGCTCTACGGCGCCGAGAACCTGCCCCCGACGTCGGAAACCGGGGAGTGGCTGCAGGTCATCAGCCTGCTGACCGCCGGCAAGACGAACCCGGGAGCGGTGAACACCAACAGCGGCGTCTACCCGCGCTACGACTGGCCGGGCATGATCCCCGCCCCGCCGACAGCGGTCTACGATCACCTCGCCGGCCCGGAGATGCTGCGCACTGCCAGCACGCTCTTCCTCTGCGGCATCATGGTTTCCGAGGCGACCTTGGCGGCGGTACAGGAGCGGGTGGCGCAGGGAGCAGTCTGCTTCGCGCCGAAGCGCCTGTGCCCGGCGGCGGTGCGGGAGCAGGCGGAGGCCCTGCCCGCCCGCATCACCGCCGGCCGCGGCGCCTGGATCGTGGTGCCGGGGTTCCGCCCCGAGGACCTTGGGCCGTACGCGTCGCTGATCCCGGCGGCCGGCACTACCATGCGTCTGCGCTTCAAGGGACAGACGGTGAGCGTGGGGGAGTAGGCCCACTCTCTGAGCCTGACATCCCTGCGAACCTGCTGCATTCCGAACGTCAATCGAAAGGTCGGTTCGATGAGCAAGATCAAGGTGGCCATCGTCGGTGTTGGGGGTAGGGGTTCGTGGCTGGTGGAAACGGTCGCGAAGCGGTCGGACGTCGAGATCACGGCGGTCTGTGACCGCTACATCCGGCGCGCCGCGTACATTGTGCAGCAGTGTCAGTTGACGGGGACGCGGGTGTTTGACGACATTGGCCCGCTGCTGGCCGCCGTGGAGTGCGATGCGGTCATGGTCACCACCACCGATGCGCACCACGCCGAAGTGGTCGTGCCGGCCCTGAAGGCAGGTAAGTTCGTCTTCTGCGAGAAACCGCTCGAGACCACGGCCAGGAAGTGCAAAGCGATCATCGCCGCCGATCATCAGGCCGGCGGCAAGACCTTCGTGGGCTTCAACCTGCGCTACGCGCCGGTGTATGCCAGGGTCAAGCAGATCATCGACAGCGGCGCTCTGGGGGACCTGCTCACCATCCAGGCCGACGAGTTCTACGATGGGGGTCGTACCTACTTCCGGCGCTGGAATCGCTCACGGGCTGAGGGCGGCGGCCTGTGGATCACCAAGGCATCGCACGACTTTGATCTGCTCTACTGGTTTGCCGGCGCCAAGCCGCTGGAGGTACAGGCGATGGCGGCGAAGACCTACTATGTGCCCAAGGCCGAGGCGGCCATGCAGTGCCGGCACTGCCGGCTGGAGGCGACCTGTCCCGACCGGGCGCCGCGCGAGGCTCCGGCACTGGTGCAGATCCGCGAAGAGAGCGGTGGCGAACCGCATGATCTGTGCCTGTACAACGCTCCCAGCGACACCTTTGACCATGGCATCGCCACGGTCGCCTTCGAGCGCTCCATCCTGGCCACCTACACCTGCAATGTGGTGGCCGGCTTCTCCGACCGCCGTATCCGGGTGGCGGGGACCAAGGGCACCATTGAAGGCTGCCTGTCAGGCACCACGTTGACACTCTACAAGCGCGATCCGAGCGCGTGCATCCAAGTCCCTGTCGACGTCGACCTGGGCATTTCGCACGGTGGCGCTGATGCGGACGTGCAGGAGAGCTTCTTCCGCTTCGTACGCGGCGAAGCCGAACCCAAGTGTCGCCCGGCGGATGCCATCACGCCCGTATGCCTGGGTCTCGCTGCTACCCTCTCCGGCGACACGCACCGAGCCGTGAGCATGGCGCGTTACCGGCTCTGATGGCGGCGTCCTAGCGACGTGGCGGCTGCTGTTGGCCGGGTGGCGGCTGCTGTTGGCCGGGTGGCGGCTGTTGGGGCTTCTTCTTGGGTTGTGGCTGCGGCCGGGGCTGTGGCTGCGGCCGGGGCTGTGGCTGCGGCCGGGGCTGTGGCTGCGGCCGGGGTTGCGGCTGCGGCGGACCATGGACCTTGGGCGGCGGCATTACCTTGGCGCCGTGATGCGGCGGCAGCGGTACGATTACCGGCGCGCGCGGGGGGGGCGGTCCGTGATGCGGCGGTGGCAGGGGGCGGTACGGGCCGGGGCTGATGTACACGTGACGTGGTCCCGGATCACCGCCCGGACCGATACAGCCAGTGCACAGACAGAGGCACCCCGTCAGCAGGCCGAGACCGGCCAGCCGGCAGTGCTGTGCGCGGACGGCGCGAGCGGCGGCGGCACGCAGTGAACCCGTGTCGAGGGGCAGGGAGAAGATGGGTTCCATCAAACAGACGGTCCTTTCCTGGGGCACTAAGGGTGTCGGTCGGGGCCTGCGAGATGCAGCGCCGCGACCCGAATGGCGTTGGGGTCGAGCTGCCCGTCGGGCGGATCCGCGATGCGGATGTCGCGGCATTCACCAGGCAACAGATCGAAGTAGTTGTCTTCAGGCTCGGCGGCGCTTGGCAGGCCGGTGATCTGCAGCGCGTGGGCGTAGGCTTTGGCGCTGACCGTCAGCACGACCCCGCCGTGCACGCGGCGGACCGAGCTGCTCAGGCCGGGGTCCGACGTGCGCAGTTCGCGGTAGTCGACCGCGCGGAAGATCGCCGGCAGGATGTCACTGCGGCCGGGGACGCGGGCGATCCAGAGTCCCGCCCGCGGGTCGTGCTCGCCACGGCGGAACTCGCAGAGGGCGGTCCGGGTTACGGCCGGCGCGCGGACCGTGGCGCGGGCCAGGTCAGTGCCGTTGCCATCGAGGCGCACGTAGCCGTACTCAAGGGTGAGCGACTCGTCCTGGCGGGTGTCGTTGGCCAGCACCACGCGGACAGCGCCGTCGCCGGCAGCCCGCAGGATGAGCCGCAGCGGGGCGAAGGTCCGGCGGACGAAGTACCACGAGATCTTGCGGCGCCGGGAGTAGTCGACGATGGTCCAGCCGACCTCGCCCCAGCAGTCCTCGTACATCCAGAAAAGCCCGCCATGGCAGTTGGGCCGGACGCGCATGGATTCCAGGGAGTAGCCGTACATCAGGCCTTGCACCAGGCCGCTGCTGAGGATGTAGTCGTCCAGCGACAGCCCCTCGGGATCGACGTAGTGCTTGCGGACGCCGGCCGCCACCGTGCCCTTCTCGAAGGTGTTGGTATGATGGTGCCAGACATCCCCCTGGCGCTCTGGCGGGGCGCCGTCCAGGTAGGTCTCGATGGTCTCGCGACAGGGGGCGCCAATGTAGCCGAACTCGGAGACGAACAGCGCGTTACAGCGGTCGAACTCCTCGGGGGTGATGCGCTTCTGCATGTCGGGGTTCATCATGCAGTCGTGCCAGTGATGGCGGTCGCCGACCTCCTCGCAGTTGGGAGCGTCACCGCCGTAGGGTGAGCCGTTCCAGTAGGGGATCTCGGGGCTGTGCCGGCGTACGGCCTCCGGCAGGATGTAGTTGTAGGCGACGGCACCGCCGTGGGTGCGCTCGCGCCACCAATCGCGGAAGCCCCAGTTGTTCTCGTTGGAGCCGCTCCAGAGGGCGAGGCAGGCGTGGCGCTGCAGGCGGCGGACCTGGTAGTCGGCCTCGAGTTCGACCTCGCGGCGGAAGTCCTCGCGGTGGTCGGGGTAGGGGGCACAGGCGAACATGAAGTCGTGCCAGAGCAGGATGCCGTGGCGGTCGCAGGCGTCATAGAAGGCATCGGGTTCGTAGAGGCCACCACCCCAGACGCGGAGCATGGTGAAGTTGGCCTCGCAGGCCTGGCGCACCAGGGTCTCATAGGTCGCGGCGCTGGTGCGTGCGTAGAGCGTGTCCGCCGGGATCCAGTTGGCACCCTTGCAGAAGACGCGGTGGCCGTTGACCTTGACCGCGAAGACTGCGTCGGTGTCGAGTTCCAGGAAACGCAGACCCCAGCGGAAGGGCGCCAGGGCCTGGGTCTGCCCGGAGTGCAGTTCGAGGGTGGCCGCGACCTGGTAGAGGTGCTGCTCGCCCACCCCGTTGGGCCACCAGAGGCGTGGCGTGGGCACGGTGATGAGCAGTTCGAGGAAGTTCAGGCCCGAGCGCAGCAGCGCGGCCTTCTCGGCGCAGACCGTCTGACCGGCGGCATCGGTCAGGGTCAGGTTGACCTTGCCGTCGCTGGTCTGGTAGTAGTGGAAGCGCTCCACCGTGACCACCGCCCTGACCACGGCCGCGGCGGCGGTGTGTGAGACCGGGTGCAGGGCGACATTGCGGATGCAGGCACCGCTCATGACGCGCAGGGTGACGTTGCCGCCGATGGCCGTAGTAGCGCAGCGCGGGCTCCAGTCCCAGCCCCAGGAGTACTGCGGTTTGCGCACCAGCGTGCGGCGCGGTTCGCCGCGTTCCGGCCGGCCGTTGCCGGCCTCCGTCCCGGCGCGCACGCCATCGGGTTCGTCCATCTCCAGTTCCGTCACCTTCTCGACCCCGGCGCTGAGACGCACCAGCAGCACGTTACGGCCGGCGACGAGCAGCGGCCGAACGTCGGTGACGAAGGGGCGGAAGGCATTGCGATGGGAGCCGAGGTGGGCGCCATTGAGGAAGATCTCAGCCGCGGCATCGAGCCCGTTCATCTCCAGTTCCACGACCTCGGCCGTCAGCCAGGCGGGGGCGGCGGTGAAGGCGGTGCGGTACCACCACGACCGGCTTTCGGTCCAGGCGCACTTCGTGGTGTTCAGCCCCAACAACGGCTCTGGGATTCGCCCTGCGGCCACCAGTCCCTGGTGAATATCGCCGGGCACGGGCGTGGGAATCCACCCCTCCGTCGCCGCCGTCAAGCGCTGCGCCTCCACCGGCGTCCACGCCAGCAGCCCGTCGCAAAGGTCCCACGCACCATTCAGACAAATCTCAGAGTACATCGCCGCCCTTCCCCCTCGTGCTCGTGCTCGTATTCGTATTCGTAGTCGTGCTCGTATTCGTATTCGTATTCGTAGTCGCCGCAGCCCCGTCCGACCGGCCACCGGCCGTGCGGTTCCCGCACTCAGCGCAGAAGCAGCTTCTGCACACCCATGCTGTCGGCGACCTGTTCGAGGTCGGCGACGACACTGCCATGCACCACGATAACATGGTGCGCGGCGCCTTGCGTCACCAGGCGAGTCAGGTACTCGCGCACCGGCGTCTGCACACGCACCAGCGCATGGATTTCCTCGCAAGGCAGGCAGGGGAAGGCGAGTGCCTCGCCTTCGGAGATGAACATGCGCCAGCCTGTCGGCGTGCTCAGGAAATGGCCCATCGTCACCGGCCCCGGCTCGACAATCATCTCCCAGTTCACCCCGCCGCCGACGAAACCCCACTCCTCGGGAGCGCGCGTCAGCGTGACCCGGGTCGGGCCGCCCGCGATCGTGGGCGAAGCGATGCCGTGGCCCAGCAGGAACAGCGCGTTGTGCGCCAGGTCGAACTGCCCCCATTCCATCTGCACCGGCAGCCGCCCGGTCAGAGCGTGCAGAATCTGCATCATGATCAGGCCGCCGACGTCCCCTTCGCACGCCACCATGAAACGGTCCTCGTCCAGCAGCATCGACGCGCCCAAGCGGGCCGGCGCGCCGGTCATCTTCTCGATGTAGTGCTGACCGAGGAAACAGAGCGCGTCCAGGTGGTAGCGCTGCACCAGCCGCCGCATGGCCAGGCCCAGCCGCACCGAGCGCTCGAGATCGGCGCCGGCGATGCCGCGCAAGGGATAGCGCTCTGCCAACTCGCGCGCTTTCGCCGTGGTCTCCGCGGGGGACACCTCTTTCCAGAGATCGACCAGGTGTTCGGCCTGGATCGTCATCACCTCCGGACCGAGCCGGCCGCGCACGGCACCGCGGTCAAACTCCAGGTCGAACATGCCGCGGAAGACGTGGCCGACCATACCGATGGTGAGGCCGCGCAGGTCGCGTGCGACGCGCTGTGCCTGCAGCCGCCGGGCGATCTCGCGGTAACTCTCGGCCGCAGCCACCTCGCCGATCACGACGTCGTAGGCGCGCCCGGCCTTCTGCAGGGTGGCGGAGAGTTGCGTGATGCCGATGAGGGCGCTGTTGCGCATCGTGGCTTCGTAGGTGTCGGTCGGGGAGATGTCGGGTCCGGTCTGGCTGCCGAAGAGGATCACCCTGGCGTTCGGTACCTGCTCCAGCGCCTGCAGCACGATGAAGTCAGGCAGGTAGGTACCCTCGACGACGACGACCGCCTCAACCCGCGCTTCGCGGAAGGCGCGGCCGGCCTCTTCGGCGCGGTCGAGCGTGTCGACCATGCCGGGGTAGACAACCGTTGCCGTCGCGGCGAGGCGCTCGCTGACCCGCTGCAGGTCCGCCTCGACCACGCCCTTCAAGGAGGGGTACATGCGCCAGTACTCGAAGTACCCCACCCCCAGCAGCCCGACGGGGGCCCCGGCGCCCCGCGCGCCGCGCTGCGTCAGGATGTCGCCGAAGGTGCCCGGATTGGCGGCGTCAAATGAGGTGACGTTCTGGTTCATCGACTCTCCTCAGGCGGTGGGGCTCCAGCGCGTCGTGGCCTCGGCCAGGGTGGCCGGGACCAGCGCCACTCCCGCGCGTTGGCAGCGACTCCGGGCATGGGCGAGCAACTCCCGGTGGAACTGGAATCCGAGGTCCGGATCACCTTCCTGAATCGGGGATACGTGACACACCGGGACGAAGGGGATGCCGGCCGCCAGGCAGGCGTCGAAGTCCTGCTGCGCCAGGCGCAGGGTGACCTCGTACTGCGGACGCCGCAGATACCAGGTGTACTCCGCCGTCAGCGGCAACTCGCGGAAGGTGTGGCGCTGGAAACCGTCGAAGATGGCGCGCGTGATCGGGCGGGGAACGATGGGGCTCTTGCCGTTCAGGATGTCCCAGCCGGCTTCCTGCAGGTGGCGCGAACTGTCGTAGGCATACCCCTCCGCCGCCAAGGCCTCGAAGAGATGGTCGCAGATGGACAGGCAAGGCGCCCGGAAGCCGCGCATGGGGAGGCCCAGCGCCGCCTCGAGGATGGCGCGCCCCTCGCGCAGTCTGGAGCGCAGGTTGGCGACGCTCAGGGCGGCCTCGATCGCGGGCCGCTGCGTTGCCAGGTACTCGCGCGCCGGTCCCTCATGGGGCAGGTCGAGGATCATTTTCGGTGGAATCCCCCACTCGAAGCGGTCATGATCCAAGCCGTGCTGGGCGAGGTCGTGCCCCTGCCGGTGCGCCTGGTTCAGGATCTGCAGGTACCCAGGGCGTTCACCGAGGCCCTGGCCGCCGCAGCGCGGCACCACGAACAGGGTCGCCCGCAGCGCCTCCTGCGACCAGAAACCCAGCAGGGCCTCGAGGTGGGCCTCCGTCGAGTAGCCGTCCAGGGCGATGTCATCGACCGTGAAGCAATACAGCATCTCTGTCATCTACAGCTCCTTCGCGGGGTCGAGGACGCGGTCGGGAATGAAGTAGGAGCGCGTCAGCGCTTCGGCGTACTTGACGCCGATCTTGCTGCCGTAGAAGCGCGCCCGCGCCTCCATCTGGTCCAACATCTCGCCGAGGTGCGCCTGCGCCGTAACGAACTGCTTCCAGGCCTCGACCTTGGCGGCGAAGGTGGAGGTGATATCCACGATGTGGGTGGGTTCCGGCATGGAATGGATGACCTCGAAATGGTAGAGCGCCCGTGCCTTCCACGGCGCGCCCAGGTCGGCGCTGCAGTCCCACCCCGCCTGCCACCAGGAGTCGCAGGACAGTCGCGCCATGGCCCGGTGCTGGAAGTACTCGAGCCAGTAGTGCCCGAGGATGATCTCCGGCTGGGTGCGGCGAATCGCGGCGATGCAGTGCCGGTACGTCTCCTTATTCTCCTGCACGGCGAAGTCCGAGAGGTTGTGACAGACGAAATCGTCGATCCCCAGAACCTTGTGCGCTTCGACCGCCTCGACCGCCAACTGCTTGACCACCTGGCCGCGCTGGGAGACGTGTGTGAAGCCCTCGTCGCCGTTGCCGAAACACATCACCGACACCCGGTACCCTTGGTCGACGAAGCGGCGCAACAGGCCACCGACGGCAATCACGGAGTCATCGAGGTGACCCCCGAGTACGAGGACGTTCTTCATGGTACGACCCTCTTGCGCAAGTGTCCGATGGTCATGTAGCCGAAGTTGAACGGACGCAGGAGCAGCGACATGAGATCCATGCAGCCAAGCAGGAAACTCTGCCACGCCCCATCCTTCGGGCAGATCTTCCGGAAGTAGTCCTCGGGGAACTCCAACACGGCGGTGATGGAGGCCTGGTAGCCGTACTCCCGGCACAACTGGCGGAGCCGGTCCAGGCGCAGGAGCCCCGGCTTGACTCCCGAGTACTCGACGCGCTGGGCCAGCCCCAGGCGGGCCAAGGCCCGGACCAGCCAGTTGCCCGTGGGCTCAACGAAGAAGATGTTGGTGTAGCCGTAGCGCAGCAGCCGCTCCAGGGTGGCATGCATGTCCGGGGTATGGTGCAGCGCCTCGTAGATCAGGATCGGCAGCTCTCTGTCTTTCAACGGGCAGGCGTCAAGGTCCGAGGTGAACAGGCAGACCTCGGTGTTCACCGCTTCCAGACTGTAGGGAACGATCTGCACATTCTGGTAGGACAGGTCCGACGAGAAAACCCTGCGGAAATGCCTCTGCTTGAGGATCATCTTGAGCTCAAACCCGGAGCCAGAGCCCAAGGATGCCAGGGGCGTATCGCCCAGCCGGTTCAGGTAGCGCAGGAGGTGCCTGATCTTGAGGTCGTGGAAGTGGCAGTGATACGCTCCCCAGGAGTCCTTGGAGGCCATCTTGCGGATGAATTCCGGGGTGAACTTCGTGTAGCTGTTCCCCGCCAGTTCCCTGGCCTTCTCGTCGTCCAGTCCAGCCGGATCCACGAACTCAAGGATCCCGTCCCGTATCGGGTACCTGCGCCCGCACTGCTGGCAGACGGCCTGCTCGTGCTCCACGCACAGGGTCGAGTCCGGGGCACAGGAACAACTGAACTGCGCAATGACCTGTTCGGGGTGCAAGGTGGTCATGGGCTCTACCTGCGGAACCTGGTGCGCTGGGAGACGAGCCACGAAGACGACGCGGGAGCCGGCGCCAACCGGTACGGATCGCCTCGCGGCCCATCGCCCGCGGCAGGCGATGGGCACAGCCACACAAGGGCAAGACTCTACCACGACCGACCCGGCAATGCAAGGGAGTGACAGGGCGGAAGCCGTGCAGGCATTGCAGGTCCGTACTGCGGGCGCTATTATCCACTGTGGAACCGCGTCCATGGCGGTGACGTAACCGCCATCGCGGCCCTCGTGGGGAGCCAACGTGAGGCCCCGCGCGTTCACCCTGATCGAGCGGGTACCCGAGATCGGCATCTACAACCAGGACGGACGGCTGGCGAGCCCGTTCCGCAGGCAGGAGGAATGAGATGCACACCGGAGGACAACCATGAAGACTGGAACCGCGGTCCTGGCAGCCCTTGGACCGGCACTGTTGTCGCTGTCCGCCGGCGCGGCGGAGGGGTTTGTAACGCGGCAGGGTAGCCAGCTCCGGCTCGATGGCCGCGAGTACCGGGCCATCGGCGTCAACCTGCCCGACCTGCACCAGACCTACTTCGGCACCTGGTTTCACATCGAGAAGATCTTCGGGACGCCGGCGCAAGCCCGCCAGGCCATCGTCGCCGGCATCGAGGATGCCGGGAAGAGCGGCCTGGCCTTCATCCGCTTCTTCGCCAGCCCGGGCTACCCGCGTGACCAGGCCATGCTGTACGATCGGGATCCGGCGCGCTACTGGACGCTGATGGATGAGCTCTTCGGCCTCTGCCGGCAGCATGGTCTGAAGCTCGTTCCCAGCCTCGGCACGATCCCAGGGCCGTACCTCCACTGCGGCGAAAAAGGGCGGGCCATCCTCGACCCGCAGTCGAAGACCAGCATCTGGGTCCGGAAGTACGTCGGCGAGTTCGTGACGCGCTACAAAGACGACCCGACCGTCCTCATGTGGGAGTTGGTGAACGAGGGCATGCTGAATGCCGACGTGGAGATGGTGGGCCGCAAACTGCTCCCTGCCGCCGTGTACCCACCGGGGACCACCGGGGTCAGGGAGATCGGCAGCCTCGAGGACAGCCTCAACTGGGCCGACTACCAGCGGCTTTACCGGGAGCAGACGGCCTTCATCAAGAGCCTGGACCAGAACCACCTGGTCACCAGCGGCGACGCGCATGTGCGGCCCGAGTGCACGAGCCGCCGCGAGACCTTCCCGAACTTCACCTTCCGCTCCGATACCTGGCGCGAGTGGCTCGCCAACAACCTGGCGGCCCAGCCAGAGCCGCTGGACGTGTTCAGCTTCCATTTCTACGGCAACGCCACGCCAGACCAGGCCAACGTGCCCTGGAAAGGGATGGCGATGCTCGAGGAGATGCGTCGGGTGGTGCGCTGCGTGCAGGCTGCCGACGCGCCGGTGTTCATCGGCGAGCTTGGGGCCGCGCCGAACAACCAGGCGGATCCGTCGGGCCGCTGGCTCTGCGCGAGCATCGATGCCATGGAGGTCGAGAACGTCTCCCTGATGGCGCTCTGGGTTTGGCATTTCCCCTGGCAACCCGAGTTCACCATGACCAGCGCCACCTACCCCGACGTGGTCAAGCGCGCGGCGCGCTTCAACCGCGAACACGCCGGACTGGCGGGGGCCGGCACGCCGTAGCGCGGCGCTCCCGCCGGCCGTGTTCCGCACGAATTCGCCAAATTGGTGTGAATGCACGGGTGGCGTCCGGCATCGCGGTCACTGGCTCGTAAGCGGGGAGAGAGGCCGTGAAGCAGGCGCAGGTCACAGTCGGGAAGACCGCTGGCCCCGGCCCAGCTCCCTGTAGGCCCTACGCTCGCTCGCCAGAGGTTGCAGGATAGGCACAACCCGTATCTTGTTACGATGCGGTTGCCGTGGTGGGCGGCTGGCCAGCCCAGCGCCACCTGCACGCCGGATGGAGAGGGAACGGAAGCTCACGCATGCCCAAGCTGACTCTGCCGCAACTTGAATCGCTGCTCTGGCGCTCCGCTGACATCCTGCGGGGCAGTATGGATGCGTCCGAGTTCAAGGACTACATCTTCGGCATGCTGTTCTTGAAGCGGCTGTCGGATGCCTTCGAGGAGGAGCAGGAGCGCATCGTCGCCTACTACGTGGGCAAGGGCCGCTCGCAGGCTGACGCCACCGCCCTGGCGCAGGAGCAGGATGAGTACGTGGACAGCTTCTTCGTGCCGGAACGGGCACGGTGGTCGACCCTCAAAGACCTCAAGCACGACATCGGGGCAGAGCTGAACAAGGCCACGGAAGCCATCGAAGAGGCCAACCCCATCCTCGAAGGCGTGCTGGTCAGCATCGACTTCAACATCAAGAACAAGCTCTCGGACCAGAAGCTGCGGGATCTCCTCAGCCACTACGGCACCTACCGGCTGCGCAACGACGATTT
>CAILUI010000230.1 GCA_903837355.1 uncultured Victivallales bacterium | reverse complement strand
TACCCAGGGCGGTGCCCTGGGCTGAGGGATTACGCCCCTTCGGGGCTGAAGAGGCAGAGGCGAACCAGCGGCTTCTGTGACTGGGGGTGCCGCCGCAGGAGCGCAGCGTTGGGACGGCGGATCGAGTACAAGCAGACCCCTCCGGAGCTGACTTGCATCCAGTGCCGCCCATTCCCGTTGACCTGAGCCGCTCGCGGCTGCACCTTAACGGCGGGCTTGACTGACGGGGCTGCGCCAGAGAACGGCGTGGCGCCCGGCGTGCAACAGCACCCATAACAGGAGTGGATAGCACCGATGGAACTACTGAAAGACGACGCAGCCAGCCTGGCACCGCTGACCGGGAAAACGGTGGCAGTGCTGGGCTACGGCAACCAGGGCCGGGCTCAGGCGCTGAACCTGCGCGACAGCGGTGTCCAGGTCATCGTCGGCAACCGTGACGACGACTACCGCCGCCAGGCCAGCACCGACGGCTTCCAGCCCCTGCCTCTCCGTGCGGCGGCCAGCGCTGCCGATATCCTGCTCATCCTGACCACCGACGAGTCACAGCCGGTGATCTGGGCTGAGCACATTGCTCCGGGCTTGCGCCCTGGCCAGGCCCTGGTCTGGGCCAGCGGCTACAATGTCGGCTACGGCCTCATCCCTCTACCCGCCGACGTCGATGTGATCATGGTGGCGCCACGCATGACCGGCAACATGGTCCGCGCCCTTTACGAACACGGCAAGGGCGCCATCGCCCAGTTCGCCGTGCACCAGGATGCGTCAGGGCACGCCCGCGAACTGACCCTGGCCCTGTGCAAGGGCATGGGGCTGACACGCGGCGGGGTCTTCGAGTCGACCTTCCGCGAAGAGGCCGAGTTGGACCTCTATGCCGAGCAGGTGATCTGGGCGGGCCTCACGGCCTGGTTCGTGACCTGTTTCGAGGTCGGCGTCGAGCATGGTTTCTCGCCGGAACTGATGGTCATGGAACTCTACGCCTCCGGCGAGGCCGCGGAGATTCTGCGCCACATGTCCACCAATGGCTTCTTCAAGCAGATGGCGAATCACTCCACCACCAGCCAGTATGGCACCCTCTCCCGCGGCCCGGCCTTCATCTCGGAAGCGATGCGGGAGCGGGCGCGTGAACTCCTGCGCCGGGACATCAAAGAGGGCGCTTTCGTCAAGGAGTGGACCACGGAGCAGACTCACGGCGCGCAACGCCTGCAAGACCTCCGCCGTCAGGCCTTGGCACACCCCATGAGCCGCGCCGAAGACGCCGTCATCGGCATGATTCAGTCCGCGCACGCACTGCAGGAGAAGACCCCATGAAGCCACGCTTCGCCTGTGCCGACTTCACCTTCCCGCTGCTGACCCATGATCAGGCTCTGGACCTGATCGCCGGACTGGGCTTTGAGGGAGTCGATATCGGCCTCTTCCAGGGCCGCTCGCACCTGCAGCCGGCCAGTGAGTTCAGGGCCGTCGCTGCCAACGGCCAGGCCTTGCGCCGCAAGCTCGACGACCGTGGCCTGCAGGCGGCCGATATCTTCCTGCAGGCGGCGTCTGATTTCCGGGCCTTTGCCGCCAATCAGCCGGACGCATCGCGCCGTCGCGTCGCCCGTGACCTCTTCTCGCGGACACTGGAATACACCGTCGCCTGCGGCGGCAAGCATGTCTCCGGGTTGCCCGGCGCCGCCTTCCCCGAGGAGTCGCGCGCGACGTCGTTCGCCCGCTGCGCGGCGGAACTCGCCTGGCGCTGCGAACAGGCCGGCAAGGCCGGCCTGACGTTCTCCGTGGAAGCGCATGTCGGCTCGATTGCGCCCACCCCCCAGGCGGCACTGCGCCTGCTGGCAGCGACGCCCGGGCTGACCCTGACCCTCGACTACACGCATTTCACCCGGCGTGGCCTCCCGGATGCGGCCGTCGAGCCGCTCATCCAGCACGCCAGCCACTTCCATGCCCGTGGTGCTCGCCCGGGGCGCCTGCAGACCTCGGTCAAGGCCAACACCATCGATTACGCCCGCATCGTGGCGGTCATGCAGCAGACCGGCTACGGTGGGTACCTCGGCATCGAGTACGTGTGGACCGAGTGGGAACGCTGCAACGAGGTGGACAACCTCTCCGAAACGCTGCTGCTGCGCGACCTCATCCGTGCCGCCTGGGGAGACTGAACAGATGGCGACCAGCAAGCGACTGCAGGGACAGGTGGCCTGGATCAGCGGCGCCACCAAAGGCATCGGCGAAGGCGCGGCCTGCCTGTTTGCGGAGGAAGGCGCCGCGGTCGCCGTCATCGGCCGCGACGAGGCGGACGGCGACCGCGTGCTACGCGCCATCCGCAGGCGGCGCGGCAAAGCCATCTTCGTGCGCTGCGAGGTGACCGACGAAGCGGCGGTCCGCGCTTCGGTCCAGCAGACGGTGGCGGCGTTCGGCAAGCTCGACATCCTGGTCAACA
The DNA here is from genome assembly GCA_903837355.1 of uncultured Victivallales bacterium. Lineage (GTDB taxonomy): Bacteria > Verrucomicrobiota > Lentisphaeria > Oligosphaerales > JAFGRS01 > CAILUI01. The sequence continues at coordinate 26,820 of CAILUI010000230.1, read as the reverse complement.
ACGCCGGCATCGTCGATGTGCAGATGCTGCATGAGTACTCCTCCGAGCAGTGGGACCGCGTCATGAACATCAACGTGAAGTCGATGTTCTTCGCCTTCAAACACGCCTTTCCCCACCTGCGGCAACAGCGCCGCAGCTACGTCGTCAACGTCGGCTCGATCAGCAGTATGGTCGGCCAGAGCATGACCCCGGTCTACACCACCTCCAAAGGCGCCGTGCTGCAACTCTCCAAGTCCATCGCCCTGGACTACGCCCGCTACGGCATCCGCAGCAACTGCGTCTGCCCCGGCATCACCGATACCCCGATGCTGCGCCAGCACCTGAACGCTTCCGGCGACCCGGAAGGGCACTTGGCGGCGCGCCTGAACCGAGTCCCCATGAATGTCGCCCTGACCCCCCGAGACGTAGCGCGGTCAATCCTCTACTTCGCCTGCGAGGACTCGGCCGGCATCACCGGCACCGCACTGACCGTGGACGCCGGTTACCTCGCCGCCGCGGAGTGGGACTGCAGCGCCCTGCCAGCGCCGACACCCTGAGCCGACTCCTTGCCGGGGGCCACGCGGCTCAGCGGCGCTCGATGCAGGTGGTTCCCGGCGTGACCGTGAAGCGGAGGTCCGGGCCCGTGGCCGGGACGGTCGTTGCCGTCGTTTCAGCCCGGCTCCTGCCAGATGCCGCGGGCGATGCCGAAGGTCTCGTCGATCTCGTACTCGTGGCCGATGCCGACGACGATGCCGTCGAGGTCGGGCAGACGGCAGACGTAGTCCATGCCTTCCTGCGGGGCCAGACGGCCCATGGCCAGAGGCTTCATGCCGACCACCTTCTTCTGGGTACGGCGGATGGCACCGAGGACCTGTTCTTCGCAGGGGCACATGCGCCAGGCGAGCTTGTTGATGGGGGTGTTGATCACGGCGATATCGAAGGGCTCGGCCGCCGGGATGGTCTCGCCGGCGTTGTGGGTCGACATGCCGGGCAGGAAGCCGAGATCGCGGCAGCGTTTGGCGAAGTCGGCGAACTCGGGCTTCATGGTGTTCTCGGCCTTGACGTAAAGGGCGTCGGTGACCTGGCCGTGGAGCAGGCAGACCTTGCAGTTCACGGCGCGCAGGCGGTCGGCGAACGGCGCGAAGTCGAGGGGCACGATGACGAAGGTTGGCACCTCGACGCCGGTCTTGGCCACGGCGTCCTGCAGGGCCTTCATGATGTACTGGTCTTTGTCGCTGGTGACGCCCATCATCATGCCGCGGGCGCCGGCCCGGATGGCGGCGGTGATGATGCGTTCGACGGCGGCGGCGCTGTTCAGGGTCTCCTCGTACAGCCGCGAGCGCGCCTGGCTCATGTAGGAGCCGCCAATGAAGGGGTTATGCCCGAGCATCAGCCGCGAGAAGGGCTGCCCCTCAACGCTGAACGTCGGAAGTGCGGTTGGCTCTGCCATGCGATGTATCCCCCTTTGACGTGGTTGTTCAGGGCTGCAGGTAGATATCGCCCCAGCCGTTTTCGTCGAGCCAGCAATGCGGGGTAAAGCCGACGACGTAGAGGGCGTGATCGCGGTCGCCGCCGTCATCGTCATCCTGGACCCCGAGGGTGAAGCCGATGGTGTCGCCGGGCCGGACTTTGCCCCCCAGCACGGCCCAGGTCAAGCGGTATTCATAGCGCAGGATGACGCCGCTACCGGGGCGCGGTTCGATGCTGGTGGCGCCCTGCCAGAAGTCAGGCTTGCCGAAGCTGTCCGGCCAGGCGGTGCAGTTGCTGGTGGCGGCGCCATTGGCGACCAGGCTGAACTCGCCGCCGAAGGCGTACTCGCTGCCGTCCTGGAGGCGGGCGTCCGGCGCCCGGTTGTGGTTGCCGTCGAGGAAGACCTCCACCGCATCGTCCCACCAGGCTTTCGCGTGGGTCTCGCCGACGGCGGTATCGTCAAGTCGGAGCACATCGTCGCTAACCTCGACGGCGACGTACAGGGCGGCAGCGTCGTGACAGACGGCAAAGCGGTAACTCAGGTCGGCCGGATCGCGGGTAGGCGGCGACTCACGGTCGAAGACGCCGGTCTGCGGGGTCACCGCCACGAAGCGCACCCCGCGCCAGTCATCGAGTTTGCCATCGAGGGTGATGTGGCGCGGTTCGGCCACCCAGCGCGGCCGCGGCGAGCCATCCGGGAACGGGGTCTCGGAGACGGAGACCGTACGGCAACCCGTCAGCAGGCCGGCCAGAGTCAGCAGGTACACCCCGGCAGCGCGTCGGTTCATGACCGTCCTCCCGTTTCACTCTCCAGCAGTGCCGCGGTGCGGCGCACGAACTCGATGTCGCCATCGGGGGGCAACTGGTCGGCGATACCGAGGATGAACGGCGTCCCGCGCCAGGCCGCGAGCACCTCAAGGACGTGCGCGCGGAACTGCTCCCAGGTCCACGGCGGTGCGAACATCGCGCCGGGCAAGCCGCCCCAGAGCACGGTGGTCGGTCCAGCGAGGGCGCGCATCTCGGCGGCACTGGCGTCGCCGACCGGCTGTGGTGTGAGGGCTTCCACCACGTCGAAGCCCGTTTCCGCCAGCAACGGCAGCAGGCCACGGACCGTGCCGTCGAGATGCGTGGCGACCCGGCTGCCGGCGCCGTGCAGGCGCTCCAGGACGGCGCGGTAGTGCGGGGCCATGTGTTCAGCGTAGTACGGCGTGTAGACGTCGCTGGTCAGGTTATCGCAGACGTGGATCAGGGGCGGCGCCGCGGCGCACAGGATGTCCACCGCCTGCAGGCAGAGCCGGGCCACGACGGCGAAGAACTCCCGGCACAACTCCGGTGCATCGGCCAGGAGAACGACGCCATTCATGACCCCGGCCCAGTCGACCATGAGCGCGGGGACAGGACTGCGGGGCACGGCCAGCAGGGCATAGCCGTCGTAGCTGGCCAGGAGGCGGTCGCGTTCGCGGTAGGCGTCAACGGGCAGGGGCACGACGCGGGCACCGGCATACATGGCGATGAGCCGGCGCAGGTCGTCGGGGTTCTGCACGGGATACGCCGTGATCGCTTCGGTGACGGACGCCGGCAGACGCGTGGTCTCCTTACGCAGCGGCCCCAACGGCGTCTCCCAGATCGTCGCCCAGCGGCCGTCGCCCTCCTCCACCGTGTGGGCCGGGCTGTCCGGGAAGGCCAGGTAGGAGAGCGCCGAGCCGTAGACGTAATACGGCAGGACGCCCAGACGGCGGTGGAAGTCTGCTGTACCCGAGACGTCCGCACTCCCCGGGAGCGGGTGCGCCTGGAGCCAGTAACTAAGGTCGGGCGCCAGGACCGGCGGGGCACTGGCGTCCCCCGCCACCGCCGCCAGGAAACGTTCCCGCAACGGCATTCGGGTTGAGGCGCGACGCGGCAATGACATATTGATCCTCCATGATCGTGCGGTCACTACCATAGCACACCTTTCCGACCCCTTCGGTCGCGCCTGCTGGCGCTAAGCAGACAGGGATAATGACCATGAACGACATTCTGGCGGCCACCGGCAACGCGCACAAAGTCCTCGAGATGAGTGCTATTCTCGCCCCGGCCGGCATCCGGCTGCTGCGTCCGCAGGACGTCGGTGGCATTCCGGAGGTGATCGAAGACGGGGCCAGCTTTCGCGAAAACGCGGTCAAGAAGGCCTGCGAGATTGCGGCGGCGACCGGGCGCCGCGTGGTCGCTGACGACTCCGGGCTGGAGGTGGCCGCGCTGGGCGGTGAGCCCGGCGTGCTCTCGGCCCGCTATGCCGGCGCCGGGGGCAATGACGGCCGCAATGTCCGTAAGTTGCTCGACAGACTCGCCGGCGTCGCCGACCGCCGGGCGCGCTTCGTCTGCGTGATCGCGGTGGCTGATCCCACGGGGCTGGTCGGTACGGCCGAAGGCGAGGTCCGGGGCCAGATCATTGCTGCGCCGCGCGGCGACGGCGGCTTCGGCTATGACCCTGTCTTCGTGCCCGCAGGCCACGAGCAGACCTTCGCGGAGTTGCCGGCCGCGCTGAAGAACGGCATGAGCCACCGCGGTAACGCCCTGGCCGCGGCCTTGGCACAGGGCTTGTTCGTGGCGGGCTGAGGGGCGGAGGGTCAGTGGTCAGTGGTCAGTGGTCAGTGGTCAGTGGGCAGTGGGCAGTGGGCAGTGGGCAGTGGGCAGTGGGCAGTGGGCAGTGGTCAGTGGCGCCCTGCTGTGCAATGCCAGCGGTGCCTGCCCGGACTCCTGGCGGGCGGATCCTGCTGTCCAGCAGGACCGGCGCGCCCGCGCCGCTGAGCCGCATCCCCCTGGCGGGCGAATCCTGCTGTCCAGCAGGACAGGCGCGCCCGCGCCGCTGAGCCGTCGGCCAGCCCGGCCCCGGCTCGCCGGGGTGGAACGCGGCATCTCCGTATGCCGCGGCCGGGATGCGGAGATCCCGGCTTCCAGGGGCAGGTGGGACACCCCGACGTGAGACTCGCGAGTCTCGTCCAGGCAGACCTCTACGGAACTGACCTGCGCCCCGTTGCCGCTTGGCGCAGGGCGCGGGGGGTGCTATGTTAGGAACCCGTTCCGTGTGCCGCGCTGTGTCCCCGACCGGGAGCGCCGATGGCTGTCAACCTGGACGCGAACCTTGAGGTGGCGTTTCGTGACCCGGACTTCTTCATTGCCGGGCGGAACCTGTCGGTTGACGAGTTGGCCGTGATCCGGGTGGAGGACACATGGAAGGTCGCCCTGGTTAACAACATTGAGCAGGTGGAGCAGGACCTCATCGATAGCTGCATGATGCCGCTTGACCCGAAGCATTACTGCGAATTGCAGATCAGGGAGTGGTTTGGTAAGGCGAGGTTTTTCCTGCAGACCCGGCAGGCCGCGCTGGTGGGCGAGGAGGCGGTGATTGCGGACGCGAACCGGCACCGCAATCTGATTCGTTACCGGCTGTGCTACACCCTGAACCACCCGGCCAAGATCGCGCTCAGCACCGGCAACTACCGGCTGGCGCGGCCTGCCGTGGATGCCTTTCTGGGCTTGGCCGAGCACCTGCACCCGTTCCACTATCCTTACTTCACGGTGCTCTGGACCAACGCTCTGCTGGACCAGCACGCCAACGTCTGAGGAACCTGCCATGGCTCGGAAGCCCGGAGAGCGCCCGAACGTCGTCGTGTTCTTCACCGATCAGCAACGCTGGGACAGCACGGGGGTCCACGACAACCCGCTGGGCCTGACCCCGACCTTCGACCGTCTGGCGACGCAGGGCACGCACCTGTACAACGCCTACACCTGTCAGCCGGTGTGTCTGCCGGCGCGGGCGAGTCTGCAGACGGGCTGCTACGCCAGCAGTGTGGGCTGCCACACCAACGGCTGCTGCCTGAGCCCGCAGGAGCGCACCCTCGGGCACTGGTTCCGCGATGCCGGCTATCGCACCGGGTACATGGGCAAGTGGCACCTTTGCGACCGCGAACCGGTACCGCCGGAGTTCCGCCAGGGCTACGAGACCTGGCTGGCGGCCAATGTCCTGGAGTGCAGTTCCGACGCCTACGACATGGTGATGTATGATCAGGAAGGCCGGCCGACCAAGCTGCCGGGGTACCGCGTGGATGCGTTGGCCGATGCCGGCATCCGCTACCTTCACCAGCATGCGGACGAGCCGTTCTTCCTGATGCTCAGCTTCATCGAGCCGCACCACCAGAATCATCGCGACGAGTACGCGGCGCCCGAGGGCTACCGCGAGCGCTATCAGGGGCGCTGGACGCCGCCGGATCTGGCGGCCCTGGGCGGCTCGTCCGCCTATCACCTCGGTGGCTACTGGGGCTGCATCAAACGCCTCGATGAGGCCTTCGGGCGGGTGCTGGACGCACTGCGCAGCCTCGGGCTGCGCGAGAATACCATCGTCCTCTTCACCAGCGACCATGGCACCCACTTCAAGACGCGGAATGCCGAGTACAAGCGCTCCTGCCACGAAGGCTGTACCCGCATTCCCATGGCGCTGACCGGCCCCGGGTTTCGTGGCGGCGGTCAGATTCGGGAACTGGTCAGTCTGGTGGATCTGCCGCCGACCCTGCTCGACGCGGCCGGGCTGCCGGTGCCTGCCAGCATGCAGGGCCGCAGTCTCATGCCGCTGCTGCGGCGCCAGCCCTGCGACTGGCCCGCGGAGGTTTTCATCCAGATCAGCGAGAGCCAGGTAGGCCGGGCCCTGCGCACAGCCCGCTGGAAGTACGCCGTTTACGCCCCGGACAAGCCGGGCTGGCAGGACGCCTACGCCGAGCGTTACATCGAGCAGTTCCTCTATGATCTGGAGGCCGATCCCTACGAGCAGCGCAATCTGGTCGGTCTGGATACTCTCCAGGAAGTCGCTGCCGATCTGCGCGCACGGCTTATCCGGCGTATTCGCGCGGTCGAGGGCCGCGCGGCCGTCATCGAGCCGGCCCCGGTCATCCGTGCCGGCCAGATGTACAGTCCCGGCTGCGCGCGGGAACCGCTGGCGCTGGTTTGAGGCAGGCACCGGGACCTCCCGGCCCCGCGATCGTGAACGGTGAGTGCAGGGAAGCCCGACACACATGACCGACTCGGAAGCCAGTTCAGAGCCGATCCGCCGCCTTCGCCAACAGGCGGAACAGATCGCCGGCCAGGCGGCGGCCCCGGTGGCCGCGGATCCCGTGCTTTCAGCGCCCGCGAGCACGGAGCAACTGCTCCACGAACTGCGGGTCCGGCAGATCGAACTGGAGATGCAGAACGAGGAACTGCGACGGGCGCAGGCAGCCCTCGAGATGTCCCGCGCGCGTTATTTCGAATTGTATGATCTGGCGCCGGTGGCCTACCTTACCGTGGGCGAGCGCGGGCTGGTCCGGGAGGCCAACCTGGCGGCTGCGGCTCTGCTGGGCGTGGCCCGCGGCACGCTGGTCGGTATGGCCTTTCCGCCCTTCATCCACAGGGAGGATCAGGACATCTACTACCGGCCCCGCCGGGACTTGCCGGAGACGGGCACGCCACAGGCGTGCGAACTGCGCTTGACACGGGCCAACGTCCCGGCCTTCTGGGCGCATCTGGAGATGACGGCGGCGCGCGAGGCGGATGGCGCGCTGGTGTACCGCGTCATGCTCAGCGACAACCCCGAGCGCCAGCGCTCGGCGGAGGCGTTTGGCCTGGTCAGTGAGCGCCTGGCTCTGGCGGTGCGTGCGGGCGGGGTGGGTATCTGGGACTATGACGTGCTCAACGATCGGCTGGTCTGGGACGACCAGATGTTCCGCCTCTACGGGATCAGGCGGGAACAGTTCAGCGGCGCCTACGAGGCCTGGCAGCGGGGGCTGCACCCGGACGACCGGCAACGCGGCGACGCAGAGATCCAGCAGGCGTTGCAGGGCAAGAAGGATTTCGACGTGCAGTTCCGGGTGCGTTGGCCGGATGGGACGACGCGCCACATTCGCGGCTTTGCCTCCGTGCAGCGCGATGCGCGCGGCCAGGCCGTCCGCATGGTGGGCACCAACTGGGACATCACGGCCCAGGTCCGGGCCGAGGAGGCACTGCGCGAGAGCGAGGCCAACTTCCGCACCTTCTTCGAGACCATCACCGACATGATCATGGCCGCCACGCCGGACGGTCGGCTGCTCTACTGCAATGCCGCGGTCACGCGCCTGCTGGGCTACACCACGGAGGAATTGCGCGGCATGCCATTGCTGGACCTGCATCCGGCGGACCGGCGCGGCGAAGCCGCGGAGATCTTCGCGGCCATGTTCCGGGGTGAGCGGGAGAGCTGTCCCCTGCCGCTGGTCACCTGCGGCGGCGCCCTGGTGCCGGTGGAAACCCGCGTCTGGTTTGGCAAATGGAACGGCGCCGACTGTCTCTTTGGCGTCTGCAAGGACCTCAGTTCCGAGCAGGAGGCCAAGCAGCGCCTTGAGCGCCTGTTCCGCAACAACCCGACACTGATGGCGCTCTCAACGCTGCCCGACCGGCGTTTTGCCGATGTTAACGAGGCCTTCCTGAAGGCGCTGGGCTATACCCGCGACGAGGTGATCGGCAAGAGCGCCGCGGAGCTGGCGCTGTTCGTCTGTCCGGACGAGCAGGCCGCTGCCGCGGACGAACTGCAGGCAGTCGGGCGCGTCGCCGATCTGGAGATGCAGGTCCGGCGGCGGGATGGGGCGATCCTCGAAGGTCTGTTCTCAGGCGAGGTGATCAGCAGCCAGGGGCGGCAGTACTTCCTGACCGTGATGGTCGACATCAGTGCTCACAAACGTGCCGACGCCGACCTGGTGCGCGAGCGTGGGCGGCTGGCGGGGATCATCCAGGGCACCCATGTCGGCACCTGGGAGTGGAACGTGCAGACCGGTGAGACGGTGTTCAACGAGCGCTGGGCGGACATCGTCGGGTACACGCTGGCGGAGTTGGCGCCGGTCTCGATCGCCACCTGGCTGCGCCTGGCCCATCCCGACGATCTGCAGCAGAGTGGCGCCTTGCTGGAGCAGCACTTCCGTGGGGACCTCGACTACTACGAGTACGAATCGCGTATGCGGCATAAGGACGGCACCTGGGTGTGGGTCCTCGACCGGGGCAAGGTGGCCAGTTGGGCTGCCGATGGGAAACCCCTGTGGATGCTCGGCACGCACCAGGACATCAGCGCGCGCAAACGGGTCGAGATGGAGCTGGCCAGGGTCTCGGTGATCCAGCGCGAGCTGATGCGTCTGGCCACCAAGTTCATCAATGTGCCTTTGGAACGGCAGGACGTGGCGATCGACCAGTCGCTGGCGACCATGGGGGAGCTCATCCAGGCGGATCGCGCCTACCTGTTCGAATACGATTTCGACGCCGGCGTCATGCGCAACACCCACGAGTGGTGCGGCCCGAACATCACGCCCGAGATCGGTAACCTGCAGGCGGTGCCCACCTCGCTGTTCCCGGAGTGGGTGGCGGCGCACCGGCGCGGTGACCCGGTGCATGTGCCCAGCGTGGCGGCGCTGGCGGTGGACGATCCCTTGCGCCAGGCGCTGGAGCCGCAGGGAATCTGCTCGCTGATCACCCTGCCCTTGGTCGGGGACGAGGCCTGCACGGGCTTCGTGGGCTTCGATGCGGTGCGTGAGGAGCGGCTCTGGCGCGACGATGAGGTGTCCCTGCTGCGGGTGCTGGCCCGGCTCTACGCGCATTTCGAGGCTCGCCGCGCTGCCGACCGCGAGAACCGCGAGTTGCAGAAGGGCTTGGCTCTGGCCCGCGACGCGGCGCAGGAGGCCGCCCGCGCCAAGAGCCTGTTCCTGGCCAACATGTCGCACGAGATCCGCACGCCGCTCAATGCCATCCTCGGTTACGCGCAGATCATGGAGCGCGACTGTCGGGCCTGTCCGACCGGACATCGGTTGCACGCCATCAGCCGCAGCGGCGAACACCTGCTGCAACTGATCAATGATCTGCTCGAACTGGTGCGCAGCGAGACGAACGTGATCCCGCTGTCGCCGACCGACTTCGACTTCCCCCAGGTGCTGGAGGACGTGCGCCTGATGTTTGCCCAGCAGCCGGCGGCGCAGGAGGTCGAGCTGGCGGTGTCCTGCGCGGCGGACGTGCCACGCTTCATCCACGCCGACCAGGGCCGGATCCGGCAGGTGCTCGTGAATCTGGTCGGCAATGCGCTCAAGTTCACCGAGAAGGGCAGCGTGCGCCTGACCGCAACGGTCCCGGCCGAGCGCCCGGCCGGTGAATTCATGCTGGCGGTCGACGTCGAGGATACCGGCAGCGGCATCGCGGCGGATGAACTGCCGCGCGTCTTCGACATCTTCTATCTGGCGGAGGGTGGCCGGAAGACCGGCAAAGGCACGGGCCTCGGCCTGCCCCTGAGCCGGCGCTACGCGCGCAGTATGGGGGGTGACGTCACCGCCAGCAGCCGCCTGGGGGAGGGCAGTTGCTTCCACTTTACCTTCCAGGTGCGGCCGGCGAAGGGCGCCGTGGTCGAGCGCGTACGTCAGCGTAGCGTGCAACGGCTCGTCCCCGGGCAGCCCCCCTGGCGCGTCCTGGCGGTGGACGACGACCCCATGAGCCGCACCATGCTCATCGGCATGCTGCGACCGGTCGGCTTTGCGGTTGAGACCGTGGTCAGTGCGGCGGAAGCCTGGCAGCGCCTGGGCCAAACCCCGAAGATCGATCTGGTGCTGCTGGACAAGAACATGCCGGGGATGGATGGTTACGTGCTGCTCGGCCACCTGCGCGAACTCCCGGCCGGGCGCGACTTGCCGGTGCTGGTGGTGACGGCCTCCGGCTTCGCCGACGAGCGGGAACGGGCCGTGGCCGCCGGTGCGAATGGCTTCGTGGCCAAACCCGTCAGTCGGAAAACGCTGCTGGCCGAGATCGCCCGCGTGACCGGGGTGCGCTACGAGGATGATGTGATGCCAACGGCCGCGGCGGTCGCCAGCGCGCCCAGCGTGCTCAGTGCGGAAGCGCTGACACGCTTGCCGGGGGAGCTGCGTGACGGTCTCGAGCAGGCCCTGCGCCGCGGCGACATCCGGCAACTGCGTCAACTGGTCGACGAGATCGGACGCCGCGATGCCGGGCTTGCCCTGGGGGTCCGCGTGCTGGTTGACGCCTATGAGTACGAGCGCCTGCGCCGCCTTCTGGATGCCGCGAAAGGGAAAGCCCTGTGACCACCGCTGACGCTCGCCCCACGATCATGATCATCGATGACGAGCCCGAGAACCTCAACGTACTCGGGGAAATGCTCCGCCAGGAAAACTGGGACGTCCGGGCCTTTCCCAATGGCGAAACCGCCCTCGCCGCGGCGGCAACCGATGAACTGCCCGACCTGGTGTTGCTGGATATCCGTATGCCCGGCCTGGATGGCTACGAAGTCTGCCGCCGCTTCAAGGCGGACGAACGGCTGCGTGCCATCCCGATCATCTTCCTGAGCGCCTTCACCAGCACGGGCGACAAGACCCACGCCTTCGCCGTCGGGGGCGTGGACTACGTGACCAAGCCCTTCGCCGAGATCGAGGTGTTGGCGCGGGCGCACACCCACATCCGGCTGCACCGGCAGCAACTCTACCTGGAGGACCTTGTCCGCCAGCGGGTTGCCGAGCTCGCCGAGGCGCACCGCCGCCTGCGCATCTGGGACGAGGCCAAGGACCACTGGATCGACACCTTGTCCCACGAAATGCGCAACTCCCTCAATGGCGTCTTCGGCATCTCGGAGCTCCTGTTCATGGAACTGCCCCCGGCCTCCGACTGCCACACTCTGCGGCGCGACTACGACGTCTCCCGCAACCGTATCATGAAGCTCACCGAGGACGCCCTGACCCTGGCCCGTGTGGATGTCGCCGGGGAGGGCTTCGCGTTGCGTCCGCAGCGCCTGACGCATCTGCTCTGGGAGGCCGTCGACGCGGTCGAGGGCAAGGTTCCGACGGTCCGGATCGCTGCCTTCATGGTCGCGCTGGAGGGGGTGACGGTGGCCGCGGAGGCGGAGTTGCTGAATCGGGCCTTTGTCGACCTGCTGTTGGCGGCAACCCGTTGTGTGAGCGCGGGGGCGGCCATCCGGCTCGATGCGCATGCCGTTGCCGGCCAGGCGCACGTGGTGATCGCCACGGCCGGGCCGGCGCTCCCGCCCGCCGAGTTGGAAACGTTCTTCGCGGCCGGCGGCCGGCGCGATCTGCCCAGCGCTGGCGACGGCGGCCTGGGGCCCGCCCTGGCCAGCCGCATCCTTCGACTCTTCAAGGGCAGTGTCACCGTGCGCAATGGGCCGGAGCGTGGAGTGGTCCTGGAGATCGTGCTGCCCACGGTGGACCCCGAACCCGGTGCGGAGGGCTCTGACCAGTGAGTTCTGTCGCGCCCAATTCGGCGGGTCTCATCGCCATTGCCGACGACGAGCCCGAGAATCTGAACGTCCTGGAGGACGCACTGGCCCAGGCCGGCTATCGCGTGGCGGTTTTTCCGCGCGGCGACTTGCTGCTTGCCGCCGTCGTGGATGCCCCACCCGACCTGGTGCTGCTGGACGTGCGGATGCCGGGCCTGAACGGCTACGACGTCTGTCAGCGTTTCAAGGCCGACGCGCGTCTCGCCCCGATTCCCATCATTTTCATCAGCGCCCTCACCGGCGGCGAGGACATCACCGCGGGCTTTGCCTGCGGCGCGGTGGACTACATCACCAAGCCTTTCCGCCAGGCGGAGGTGCTGGCCCGCGTACGTACCCATATCGCCCTGTGCCGGGCTCACGCCGAGTTGGTGGTACAGCACGCTGAGCTGCAGGTGCTTGAGCGACATCGCGACACACTCGTCCACATGATCGTGCATGATATGCGCAGTCCGCTTCATGTGCTTCTGGGCTACCTGGAAATCGTCGAAGAGAGCAGCACCAAGGGGCCGTTGAGCGCCGATGACTGCTTCTGCCTGCACGCCGCCATCGACGGCGCCGCCGAGCTCAGCCGGATGGTTTCGACGGTGATCGACAGCAGCCGGCTGGAGTCGGCTGAGTTACCGCTGCGGCTGGCGGCGGTGACGGTCCGCGACGTCCTGCAGACGGCCTGCGCACAGGCACTGACCCCGGTGCGCCGCCAGCGCCTGGTTGAGCAGATTGCCGACCCCTGTCCGCGCCTGCACTGCGATGCGGCGTTGACGGCGCGCATCGTCGCCAATCTCCTCGGCAATGCGCTCAAGTACGCGCCCGGCGACAGTGAGATCGTCTTCGGCGCGACGCCCGCCGCCGGCGGCGTCCGGCTGTGGGTCCGGGATCACGGTCCGGGCATCCCCGCCAGTTACCACCAACAGATCTTCGAGAAGTTCGGCGTGGTCGCCGCCGCCGCCGACCTGGGGGTGCCGTCGACTGGTCTGGGGCTGGCTTTCTGCAAGTTGGCAGTCGCGGCCCAGGGCGGCAGCATCGGGGTCGAAAGCGCACCTGGCCAAGGCAGTACCTTCTGGTTCACCATCCCCGCGGCCGCCGGCGACCGCTGACGCCGTTGTTTCGGGGACGTTGGCGGCTCGCGCAGGCGGGACGCGCAGGAGATACGTATGGAGAGGGTCCTGGTTGTCGACGATGATGGACGGGTTCTGACGCTCGTGGCGGCCCAACTCCGCAAGGCGGGGTATGAGGTGCAGACCGCGGCCGACGCCGAGGCCGCCTGGAAACTCTATCGTGAACACCGGTTTCCGGTGATCCTCACGGACCTCCGCCTGCCCCATATGAGCGGCATCCAGTTGCTGACGCGGATCAAGGAATCGGCGCCCGAGGTGGCACCCGATGTTCTCATCATGACCGGACATTCCGACCTGCCGTCGGCGGTCGCGGCCCTGCGGGCGGGAGCCTTCGACTACCTCGCCAAACCCCTGGCGCGCGCCGCGCTGCTGGCCACCGTGGCGCGCGCGGCCGAACACCAGCGCCTGCTGCGCCAGGTGCAGGTGTTCTCGGGCCAGGTGTCCGACCTGACGCGACAGACAGCGGCCTACCGCGCGGAGTTCTCGCGCATTCAGGGCCTGGACCACCTCGTGCTCGCCTCAGACCACATGCGGGAGATCGCGGCCGTGGCCAACGTCCTGCACCGCGATCCCTCGGTGCCGGTCATGATCCAGGGTGAGACGGGGACCGGCAAAGAGCTGGTGGCGAAGCTGGTCCACTGCGGAGATGGCTGCGGTACCCCGCGGCCATTCATCGATGTGAACTGCGCCGCCATCCCGGCGACGCTCTTCGAGACCGAGCTCTTCGGCTACGAGGCGGGTACCTTCACCGGCGCCCGGCCCGGTGGGGCCGTCGGCAAGATCGAACTGGCCACCGGCGGCACCCTTTTCCTGGATGAGATTGCCGACATGCCCATGGAGTTCCAGCCGAAGCTCTTGCGAGCCTTGGAGGAACGCGCCATCCGGCGCGTCGGCGGCAGTGCCAAGATTGCCCTGGACGTCCGCATCATCTGTGCCTCCAACCGCGACCTGGGGGCGATGGTGACGGGGCGCACCTTCCGCGGTGACCTCTACTACCGCCTGAATATCGGCGTGCTCGATCTGAAGCCCCTGCGCCAGCGCCGCGAGGAGATCATGCCGCTGGCCACGCAGTTCCTGGACCGCTTTGCCCGCGAGAAGGGCAAGCGGTTCCACGGTTTCGCCCCCGGCCTCAGCGAACCCCTGCTGGCCTACCCGTGGCCTGGGAATGTGCGCGAACTCCGTAATGCCATCGAACGGGCCGTGCTGCTCAACGATGCCGAGTTGCTCCAGCGCGAGCATCTGAGTTTCCTCGAGGGGGTGGGTCCCCGCCTCCCCGCCCGGCCGCCGACAGCGGCGCTCGGGAGCGGCCCCCTGGTGCTGCCCGCCGCAGGCTTCGACCTGCTCGCCCACGAGGATGCCATCGTGCGCGAGGCCATGCGCCTGCATGACCACAACCAGTCCGAAGCGGCCCGCTTCCTGCACCTGACACGCAGTAAGTTGCGCTCCCGCCTGGAACGGCGGCCGTCCGCCTGACCCAACGCGGCGACTCGGCACCCCGCCGCCGCGGTCAGGCCCTGGCGATATCTCTACAGGTGGCGAAAAGTCGCCCACAGAATCCGCCAGACCGGCTTCCTGAATGGGCGCCGACGCCCCTTGGCGCTGCCGCGTTCAGGGGGCCGTGCAGAGCTTGCTGTGGAACTGCAAAACGTTTGTAGAGAATGTTAGCCATATCGACTATGTGGCCCGCACGTGGCCATTCCCGGCGGCCCTCTGGAAAGCTTGGCATCCCTTCTGCTAGGTGTCAAGGCTTGCCGTCGGTGACACGGCTACGCGTGAACTCCGGAATGCGCCCGCCGGCGGCTGTGCAAGGCGCGCGTACGTTGAACTATAGTACTTAGGTTTTATTGTTGGCTGTCAGCGGCGTTTGTTCCGGCTTCGGCCGTTACGGACTGATGAACGGGCTGTCTGGCTGGCTGGGAGTCTGAGTCTGCATGGTTGAGCACTTTCCAGGCGTTGGGTTCACCCTCCTGGCGGTCTGTGTGTTGGCGTCGGTCGGCGTGGTTTACCTGCACCGGGCGCGCCAGCGGGCGCGGCTGCAGGTGGAGAGCGCGCTGCGCGCCAGCGAAGAGCGCTTCCGCGCCCTTGCGGAGGGGTTGCCGGCGCTGATCTGTGAGTTCCTGCCGGACAGCACTTTACTCTATGTGAACCGGGCCTACAGCGAGTTCTTTGGCGTGCCTGCCGAGGCCTTGGTAGGGCGGCCGTTCCTGGACCTGCTGCCCGCCGAGGCGCGGGCCGACGCCAGCCGGGCGTACCTGTCGCTGACGCCGAGCCAGCCCTTGCGCGTCACCACCCACGAGGTGCTCGGCAACGGCGAACGGCGCTGGCAGGAATGGCACGACTACGCCGTCTTCGACGACCTGGGCCACTGCGTCAAGTTCCAGTCGGTCGGTACGGACGTTACCGAGCGCCAACGGGCGCAGCGGGAACTGGAGCGGGCCGCGGAGCGGGTCCGCCATCTCAACGAACTGCTGCTGGCGATCCGGGATATCGGCGGTCTGCTCGCTCAGGAGCGTGACCGGCAGAGGGTCCTGGAGGGCGTTTGCGCCAGTCTGGTCCGCACCCGCGGCTACGTCACCGTGTGGATCGGCGAGCCCGACCTGGCCAGCGGGGAAGTGCGCTGCGTTGCCCAGGCTGGCGCCAAGACCCCTCTCCATGCCCCGATCCGGTGGGACCATAGCGCCCTGGGCCAGGGGCCGACGGGCTGCGCGTTGCGCGAGCGGCGGCCGGTGGTGTTTGACGACCTGGCCCACGAACCGCGCTTTGCGCCCTGGCTCGGTCCGGTGGCGGCGGCCGGGGCTGCCTCCATTGCCGCCGTGCCGCTGCTGCATCAGGAGCGCCTGTTCGGCGCGCTGACCGTCAAGGCCAGCCGCACGCAGGCTTTCGGCGGGGACGAGGTGGACCTGCTGCGCGACGTCGCGGTCAAGGTGGCCCATGCCCTGAAAGCCCTGGAGGACGAGGCCGCGCGGCACGCCGCGGACGTGGCTCTGCGTGCCAGCGAGCAGCGTTACCGGGCCTACCTGGGACAGGCGGCGGACGCCGTGTTCGTACACGATGGCAACGGCCGTCTGTTGGAGGTGAACCCCCGCGCCTGCGAGAGCCTCGGGTACTCGCGGGAGGAACTCCTGCGCCTGAGCGTCCTGGATCTGGACGAGGCGGTCAACCCGGACCAGGCGCGCGCCCTCTGGGCCGACGCGGCGGCCGGTCGCCGCATCACCTTCAACGGGCGTCACCGGCGCCGGGATGGCACCCGCTTCCCGGTCGAAGTCAACCTCGGCAGCTTCGAGATGGCCGGGGAGCGGGTCTACCTGGGGTTGGTCCGCGATACCACCGAGCGTGAGCGCGCCCGCGCGGCCTTGCAGGAACTCAACCAGCAACTGGAGCAGCGCGTGCTCGAGCGTACCGCCGAGGCCCTCGACCTCTACCACCACGCGCCCTGCGGCTACCATGCTCTGGCGGCCGACGGGCTGGTCCTGCAGATGAACGACACCGAGTTGCGCTGGCTGGGCTACGAGCGGCAGGACGTGGAGGGACGCCTGCGTCTGCCCGAGCTGCTGGCGCCGGCGGCAGCGGTACGCTTTGCCGAGTTCTATCCGGAGTTCGTTGCCGCCGGGACCCTGCGCCGCGACGAGTCCAGTATGCGCCGCAAGGACGGCTCGCTGCTCGAGGTGCTGGTGACCGCCGAGGCGGTTCGGGATGCCGCGGGTGGGTTCCTCAAGACCCGTTGCGTTGTGCTCGACATCAGCGAGCGCAAACGGGCGATGACCGAGCTACGGCAGGCCAAGGAAGCCGCCGAAGCCGCCAACCGCGCCAAAAGCATCTTCCTGGCCAATATGTCGCATGAGATCCGCACCCCGATGAACGCGATCCTCGGATTCACCCAGTTGCTGGCGCGCGAGCCGGGGCTGACCGCCCCGCAGCAGGCGCATCTGGCCGTCGTCGCGCGCAGCGGCGAGCACTTGATGGCCATCATCAACGACATCCTGCAGATGGCCCGTATCGAGTCGGGCCGGGTGGGCCTCAACCCGACCCCCTTCGACCTGCACGAGCTGCTCGCCGACCTGCAGCACCTGTTCAGCCTGCCCGCTCAGGCCAAGGAGCTGAGCTTCCGCGCCGAGTTCCCGGACGCGGCACCGCGCTGCGTGCTGGGCGACAGCACGAAGCTGCGCCAGATCCTCATCAACCTGTTGAGCAACGCGGTGAAGTTCACGTCCAACGGTGGGACCGTGACCCTGCGCGTGCGTTGCGCCGACGAGCCGGAGGGCAGGGTGCGCCTGCACGCGGAGATCGAGGACAACGGCGTCGGCATCGCCCCGGAGGACCTGCCGCACCTCTTCGAGCCCTTCTTCCAGACCAGCACCGGGAAGCTGGTCCCCGGGGGTACCGGGCTGGGCCTGCCCATCAGCCGCGAGTTCGTCCATCTCCTGGGCGGCGAACTCACCGTGAGCAGCCGCCCGCGGGTCGGTAGCACATTCCGCTTCGACGTCTGCCTGGCCCGCTGCGACGAGGCGGCGCTCCGCGAACCGGCCGGGCTCCCGCCTGGCGTGAACGCGATCGCGGCTGGGTTGGCCGCGGCGGCCGCTGACGCCGCGCCGGCAGGAGCGCTCTCGGCGGCGGCGGTCCGCCGCTTGCCCGCGGACCTGGTGGAGCGGCTTGCCGAGGCCACCCGGCGTGGCCGCTATGCCGACATGCAGGCGCTGGTGGCGCAGGTGCGCGCGCACGACGCCGAGCTCGGCCAGCACCTCGGCCTGCTGGTGGAACGTTTTGATTACATCGCTTTGCAGCAGGCGCTGGCGCGGGGCCAGGACCGTGCCTGACCGCTGCCGGCCATCTGGTGGGCCCGTGGCGAACCTACAAACCGAGGTGACTATGGATACCGTCAGGCCTGCCGGGCGCGATGCCGAGACCAACCTGCTGATTGTCGACGACTCGCCGGCCAATCTGCGGCTGCTGTCCGGTCTGCTCGGACAGCGCGGCTTCAGGGTCAGGCCGATACCCTCTGGCGAGCTGGCCCTGGTGGCCGCTCGGCATGAGCCGCCGGATCTGATCCTGCTCGACATCAACATGCCGGGGATGAGCGGGTTCGAGGTCTGCGAACGGCTCAAGGCCGATGCCGAACTCAAGGATATCCCGGTCATCTTCGTGAGCGCCATGGATGAAGTCATCGACAAGGTCCGGGCCTTCGCGGTCGGCGGGGTCGACTACGTGACCAAGCCGTTTCAGTTCGAGGAGGTCGAGGCGCGGGTGCGCACCCATGTGGCCCTGCGCCGCCAGGAGCGTCAGCTCGCGGCAAGCAATGCCCAACTGCGGGCGGCCGAGCGCCTGCGCGACAACCTCGTCCACATGATCGTGCATGACCTGCGTTCGCCCCTGATGGGCATCCTCGGCCTGCAGGAGCTCGCGCTGGAACACCCCTGCACCCAGGCTGACCCGGCCCTCAGAGAGTACCTTTCCGAGGCTACGGCGGCCTCCTCCCATCTGATGGCGATGATCAACGGCATCCTTGACGTCAGCCGGCTCGAAGCCGGCCAGATGCCTCTCAATCTGCAGCCGTGCAACCTCAACGAACGGGTACAGGCCGCGGTGGCGCTGCTGACCGGCTTGAGCGCCAGTCACGACCTGCGTCTGGTACTCGCACCTGGCAACCCCGTGATTCTCTGCGACCCGGATCTGGTCCAGCGGGTGATCGCCAATCTGCTGGGCAATGCGCTGAAGCACACTCCGGCGGGGACCGCGGTGGTGGTGACCGTGGCCGTGGTCGGCGGGTCGGTACGCGTGGCGGTTCAGGATGCGGGGCCGGGGATCGCGCCCGAGTTCCAGAAGCTCGTCTTCGAGAAGTTCAGCCAGGCTGGCCTGCGCGCCGAAGGCCGCCAGTTCTCGACCGGCCTCGGTTTGGCCTTCTGCGAACTCGCGGTCAAGGCGCACGGCGGCAGCATCGGCGTCGAGAGCCAGGTTGGCCAGGGGAGTACCTTCTGGTTCGTCCTGCCGCCGACCGGCAAGAGCGAGGGTTGAGATGTTGGTGGACCCGTACCGCCGAGAATGGAAGCCTGGGGCGCCGGCACCGTGGTGGCCCGGTCCGCTCGTAGCTGGGCTGCTGTGGTTGGCCCTGGCGTTGGGTTCCGGCGCGGCCGCACTGGCGGGCAGCGCTGTTCGTCCTGCGGAACCGGTGACGCTGCAGCTCAAGTGGACGCACGCCTTTCAGTTTGCCGGCTACTACGCCGCCCGTGCGCAGGGCTACTACCGGGATGCCGGCCTGGAGGTGACGATCATCGAGGCGGGGCCAGGCGTGGATCCGGTCCAGACCGTCCTGGCGGGCCGGGCCGAGTACGGGGTTGGCACCAGCAGCCTGCTCCTGGAACGCAGCGCCGGCAAGCCGGTCGTGGCCCTGGCGGTTATCTTCCAGCACTCCCCCTACGTCCTGATTGCCCGCCAGGAGAACGCCAGTCAGGGCGTTCACGATCTGCTCGGCAAGCGCATCATGCTGGAGCCGCAGGCCGAGGAGCTTCTGGCTTACCTCGAGGCCGAGGGTATCCCCCTGGGGCGCATCACCCGCGTCGAGCACAGTTATGATCTCCAAGACTTGATCAGCGGCCGGGTGGACGCGGTGGCCGGTTACAGCACCGATCAGCCCTACTTCCTCGACCGCGCCCAGTTCACGTATCAGGTCTACACGCCGCGCGCCGCCGGGATTGATTTCTACGGCGACAACCTGTTCACCACGGAGTCGGAAATGCGGGCGCACCCGGCGCGGGTCAGAGCCTTCCGCGCGGCCAGCCTGCGCGGTTGGCAGTACGCCATGGCGCACCCGGACGAGCTCGTGGACCTGATCCTCGCGCAGTACGCACCGCAACAGTCCCGCGAGTACCTCCAGTTCGAGGCCCGGCAGATGGTCCCGTTGCTGCACCCGGAACTGATCGAGATCGGCCATATGTACCGCGGGCGCTGGCAGTCCATCGCCGACACCTATGCCGGCCTCGGGATGATGAAGGCAGGGGTTGATCTGCGGGAATTCCTCTACGACCCCGAGCCCCGGCCCGTGGATCTGGCGTGGCTGTATCGGGTCAGCGCGGCGGTCGCTCTGGTTCTCGTCGTCGCCCTCGTGGTGGTCGTGCACACGCGGCGCACCAACGCGCGGCTGCGCCAGGAGATCCAGCAGCGCCAGCAGGCGGACGACGCGCGGCGCGAGGGCGAGAGCCGCCTGCGCGCCGTCACCGATAACGCCCTGGACCCCGTCCTGATGATTGATCCGCGGGGCCGTATCTCCTACTGGAACCCGGCTGCCGAGCGGACCTTCGGTTACTCTGCCGCCGAGGCGCTGGGGCAAGACCTGCACGTGCTGCTGGCGCCGGCGCGTTACCACGCCGCGCAGGCGGCGGCCTTCGGTCCCTTCCTGCGCACCGGGCAAGGCGCGGTCGTCGGCGCCGCGCGGGAACTGGAGGCCCGTCACCGCGACGGCCACGAGATCCCGGTCGAGTTGTCGCTGTCGGCGCTGCATCTCCATGATGGCTGGCATGCCGCCGCCATCGTGCGCGACATCACCGCCCGCCGGCAGAGCGCGGTCGCCCTGGAACGACAGTCTCGTCTGCAGCAGTTGCTGGTGGGTATCTCCGCGACCTACATCAATCTGCCTCTCGGGGACGTCGAGGCGGCCATCCGCCTGTCGCTGGCGGATATGGCGGCCTTCGTGGGCGCGGACCGCGCCTATATTTTCGACTACGACTTCCGCCGCCAGGTCTGCAACAACACCCACGAATGGTGCGCTGCCGGCATCGAGCCGCAGATCGATGTCCTGCAGGCAGTGCCCCTGGCGCTGGTCCCGGACTGGCTGGAGGTCCATCGGCGGGGCGAGACGATGTACGTCCCCAACGTCTCCGCTCTACCGGCCGGTGGCCTGCGGGAGGTGCTCGAGCCGCAGGGCGTCAAGAGCCTGCTGGCGGTGCCGCTGATGAATGCGGGCGAGTGCTATGGCTTCGTCGGCTTTGACTCTGTGCGCGAGCTCCACGCCTACTCCGACCATGAGCGGCACCTGCTGACCGTCTTTGCGCAGCTCCTGGTGAACATCGGCCTGCGCAAACAGGCCGATGCAAGACTCCAGGAGTCCAATCGGCAACTCGAGGCGAGCACTGCCCGCGCCGGCGAACTGGCGGTCCGCGCCGAACTGGCCAGTGCTGCCAAGGGCGAGTTCCTGGCCAACATGAGTCACGAGATCAGGACCCCGCTGAACGGGGTGATCGGCATGACCGGACTGCTCCTGGACACCGCGCTCGATGACCAACAGCGGCGCTACGCCGAGACCGTACGCAGCAGCGGCGAAGCGCTGCTCGGGCTGATCAACGACATCCTGGACTTCTCCAAGATCGAGGCGGGTAAGCTCGATCTGGAGAGCCTCGATTTCGACCTGCCGAGCCTGCTGGATGATCTCACGGCCACGCTGGAGACGCGGGCCCGCGCCAAGGGCCTGGCGCTGCGCTGTGTCGCGGCTCCGCCCGTGCCCACGCGGCTGTGCGGCGATCCGGGTCGCCTGCGCCAGGTGCTCACCAATCTGGCCGGCAATGCGATCAAGTTCACCCAGGCCGGCGAGGTGGCGATCCACGTCACCGTGGAAGAGGAGGGCGAGAGCGCGGTTCTCCTGCGCTTCGCGGTGCGCGATACGGGCATCGGCATCCCGGCCGACAAGATCGGCCTGCTCTTCAGCAAGTTCAACCAGGTGGATGCCTCGATCACCCGGCAGTACGGCGGCAGTGGCCTCGGGTTGGCAATCTCGAAGCAACTGGCGGAGCTGCTGGGCGGCCGCATCGGCGTCGAGAGCAGCGTCGGCAAGGGCTCGGAATTCTGGTTCACCGCCCGCCTGGGCCGAGTGGCCGGGACCGCCCCCGCGCCCCGGGCGCCACTACCGCCGTCGCTGCGGGAGATACGCAACCGCTTCGCGGGTCGCAAGGTACGCATTCTCCTGGCGGAAGACAACGTCATCAACCAGCAGTTGGGTGTCGGCATGCTGAAGGGCATGGGCCTGCGCGTCGACGTGGTCGCCAACGGTGTCGAAGCGCTCCGCGCCCTGCAGACCCTGCCCTACGATCTGGTGCTGATGGACGTGCAGATGCCCGAGCTGGACGGGATCGAGGCCACCCGCCAGATCCGCCTGTCCCCCGCCACGGTCCTCAACCCCCGCATCCCGATCATCGCCCTGACGGCCTGCGCGATGCAGGGCGATCGCGACCGCTTCCTCGCTGCGGGCATGAACGATCATGTCGCCAAACCGGTGTCGCCGCAGGCGCTGGTCGCGGCTCTGGAGCGCTGGCTGCCGGCCGTCGGGGACAGCGCGAACCAGCCTGAAACGAATGCGGCCACACGGCCCCCGGCGGCAGAGGCCTGGCTGCCGCCGGAGCCGTTGGCGGCACCTGTGCTCGACCGGGCCGGACTGCTGGCCCGACTCGATGGCGATGAGGACGCCGCGCAGGAGATTCTGGCTGCCTTCCGCGACGACTTGCCGCGACAGATAGCGGCGCTGCAGGCGGCCTTGGCCGGCGGCGACGCGGCCGCCGCCAGCCGCCAGGCCCACACCCTCAAGGGCGTGGCGGCCAACGTTGGCGCCGAGCGCCTGCGCGCCGTCGCCACGGCGCTGGAGACGGCGGCCCAGGCCGGCGATCTCGGCACCGCCAGCACGCGCCTCACCGAGCTCGACGCGCAGGCCGTGGCCGTGCTGGCGGCTAGCGGCGCGTAGCGCGGCGATTTTGGTGGCGGGGGTGGACAAATATGAGACAATAGAGGTATCGTAAAGGGCGTGTCTTGGTCCGGCGGGTCCGGCGGTCAGCGAGGACTGCCCGTGACTACGCCCGGTTGCCTTGCGAACGGGACGTGCCCCATGAAGAGTCATGTTGATCGGGCCGGGCGGCACGATAGCAGCGAGCGTCGACGCTTGGCGGGGGCGCCGTGCCCGCCGGAAGTGCCCTGGCAGCGGCTCACCGAGTTCGCGCCGCTGTTACTCTGGCAGTCTGGCACCGATGCGCAGTGCACCAGCTTCAGCCCATCCTGGCTCGAGTTCACCGGGCGGACGCTGGAGCAGGAGTTGGGCAGCGGCTGGACCACGGACGTCCATCCCGCCGACCTCAGGGGCTGCCTGGACGCCTACCACACGGCCTTTGCCGCGCGTCGCGAGTTCCAGACCGAGTACCGCCTGCGGCGCGCCGATGGCGAGTACCGCTGGGTCCTGGATACCGGCGGTCCCTTCAGCACGCCTGGGGGGGCCTTTGCCGGCTACACGGGGTCATGCGTCGACATCACCGAGCGTAAGCGGATCGAGGAGACGCTCGTCCTCGACTTGGCTTTGGAGCGTCTGGCCGCCGAGGTTCTGCGCATGACCACGGAGGAGGATTGGTCCAAGGTGGTCGAGGTTTTCGAGCAGTCGGCCCGCAGCGTCCTCCGCTTCGACGGCTGCGGTGTCAATCTGGTGGACATGGACCGCGACTGCTCGCGTTACTACGGCATGGCCCCGGTGATCGGGTTCCACTGCAACCTGCACGCCGGCATCCAACCCGCCCTGCGTCTGGCCCTCGAGACGGGTCGATCGGTCTGTCGTAACAGCCGCCGCGACCCGTTGTTCGGCCCCGAGCAACGGGCTGACACCAACTCGGTGATCGATGTCCCGTTCCTGGGCGGCACGATCGCCATCAACAGCCCTGATGAGAATGCGTTCGGTGAATCTGAGGTCTACGTCTTGGAGCGCTTTGCGAAGGTTCTGTCCAGTGCGCACCAACGGCTCTCGGACTTGGCTGCCCTGGCCCAGCGTACCGCCGAGCTGGAGGCGGAGATCACCGAGCGTCGGCGCGTCGAGGACGCACTGCGTGCCAGCGAGGCCCGCTTCCGGCAGTTGCTGCGGGACGCTCCCGCCGTAGCCGTTCAAGGGTACGGCCCGGATGGCACGACGCAGTACTGGAACCGGGCCTCCGAGGACGTGTATGGGTATACGGCGTCGGAAGCCCTGGGGCGGAACCTGGTAGACCTGATCGTCCCGCCCGAGATGCGGGGGTTCGTCGAGGAGGCGATTCGGCAGATGGCCGAGACCGGGCAGGCGATCCCGGCGGCGGAGTTGTCGCTGCTGCGGAAGGATGGCACGCGCGTAGAGGTCTTTTCGAGCCATACCATCGTGCAGGTGCCCGGCCGGCCGCAGGAGCTGTTCTGCATCGACATCGACCTGACGGAGCGCAAGCGGGTCGAGGAGGAGAAGGCCATTCTCCAGGCGGAGTTGCAGCAGTCGCAGAAGATGGAACTGGTTGGTCGCCTGGCGGGCGGCATCGCGCACGACTTCAACAATTTGCTGATGGGCATCATGAACTACGTCGAGCTCTGCCAGGAGGCGCTGCCCGGCGAGCACCCTGTCCGCGCCTGGCTCGACGAAATCATGAACGACGCCGAACGTTCGGCCGACATTGTCCGCCAGCTCCTCACCTTCGCGCGCCGACAACCGAGCGAGCCCGAGGTATTGGACCTGAACGACGCCATGGCGGGGATGCTCAGGATGCTGCGGCACCTGATGGGCGAGGACATCGATCTGAGCTGGGCGCCGGCTGCCGAGCCGTGGCTGATCCGGGTGGACCCCGGTCAGGTCAGCCAGGTCCTGGCGAATCTCTGCGTCAATGCCCGGGATGCTATCGTCGGGACCGGCAAGGTCGCGATCCGTACGGAGAATGTCGCCCTGGACTCCGCCTGGTGTGCGGCCCATACCGGCGTCGTTCCCGGGGACTACGTGCTGCTGGCCGTGAGTGATGATGGCTGCGGAATGAGTCCGGACGTGCTCGCCCACCTCTTCGAGCCATTCTTCACCACCAAGGGGATTGGCAAGGGGACGGGCCTGGGGCTGGCCACCGTGCATGGCATCGTCAAGCAGAACGCCGGCTGGATCGGCGCCACCAGCGAGCCGGGCCGGGGCACCACGTTCACCCTCTATCTGCCGCGTGCGGCCTCAGCCGCCAGCAGCGCGGAGCCGCTTCCCGTGAGCCCCCTGGCGACGCCTCCGCTGCGGGGCGCCGAGACGATTCTGCTGGTCGAGGACGAGAAGTGCGTCCGGGTCACCACACACTACTACCTCGAACAGCTCGGCTATACGGTGCTGGTGGCCGACACGCCGGCGGCGGCACTGCGCCTGGCGGGCGAGTATGCGGGCCCCATCCACCTGCTGATCACCGACGTGGTTATGCCGGGTCAGAACGGGCGCGATCTGGCGGCGCGGCTTTGTGAGTCGCGTCCTGGCCTGAAGTGCCTGTTCATGTCTGGCTACACCACTGACGTGATCACCCAGCGAGGGGTCTTGGACGCAGGCGTTCAGTTTATACCGAAACCGTTCCTGCGCAATGAGTTAGCAGGTAAGATACGCAGTGTTTTTGCGGTCTAAGGACCGGGTGGTATCGGCTAGATCACCCAGGGATAGCGCATCGGGCGGAAGACCAGGCGGTCGGCGGCAGCGTCGTCCACAAAGTGTTCGGTGGCGGGATCCCAGCGCAAGGGTCGGCCGAGGCGGGCGGCGATCATGCCGACGTGGCAGACCGACGCTGAACGGTGCCCCAGTTCGGCCGGCGCCGCGGGCTCCTGCCGCGACAGGACGCAATCGATGAAGTTGCCATGCTGGCTGCCGCTGCGGTAGAGGTGGATTTCGCCTGGCGCGATTTCCGAGCGCAGCACGCGGTCGTCGCTGGCCGCCACGTGCGGGGCCCCGGGCTTCTCGATATGGATCCAGCCTGTGGAGCCCTCGAAAAGGATTCCCAGCGCCTGTTCCGTCGAGCACAGCAGCGTCATGCCGTTAGCGTAGGTGTAGGTGATGTCGAACTCGGTCGGCGCGTCGTACAGTCCATCCTGCGGGAAGGCCGCCTTGGCCGTGGCGGCGGTGGGACCGGTGAGGTCGACGCCCATGCCCCAGTGGGCGACATCGAGGTAGTGCGCGCCCCAGTCGCTGATGTAACCCTCGCCGTAATCGAGGATCCAACGGAAGTTGAAGTGGCAGCGGCCGGGCGTGTAGGGGACCTCGGGAGCCGGCCCCAGCCAGCGGTCGTAGTCGAAGCCGGCGGGCACCGGCTGAGGTGCCGGCTTGGCGCTGGCACTGCCATTCTGGATCTGGAAACCGCGCGGCAACCCGACCACGGTACGTTTGAGTTCGCCGATGCGGCCATTGCGCACCAGTTCGCAGGCGTGGCGGATGCGGCCGTCGCTGCGGCGCTGGGTCCCGGTTTGCAGGATGCGGCCATGGCGGCGTGTAGCGTTGACCACGGCCCGGCCCTCGGCGATGGAGTAGGCCAGCGGCTTTTCGCAGTAGATGTCCTTGCCGGCGCGGGCGGCCAAGACCGTGATCAGGGCATGGGTATGGTCGGGCGTGGCCACCAGCACGGCGTCGATATCGGGACGGGCCAGCACCTCGCGGAAGTCCTGCGTGACCTGGCAGCCGGCGCCGGTGCCGCTCTTCTGGCGCTCGGCGTAGAACGCATCCACCGTCTTGCCAGCCGCCTGGGCGCGCCCGAGGTCGACGTCGCAGACGGCGACCACCTGCACACGGGGGTCGTTGAGGAACACCTGCATGTCCCCGCCGCCCTGGCCGCCGACGCCGATGCAGCCCATGACGACGCGAGCCGCCGCCGGCGGCGGCTCGGCGTACGCCCGTAGCGCCCCGGCCAGCGGTGCGGCCGCCAGGCCGACGGCGGCATGCTTCAGGAACTGCCTGCGGTTGGGGTTGTAGTCCATGGTGACTCCACGCGCGGAGAAAAGGGAACTGCGGCACGGTAAGTGTACCCTGCCGGAGTCGATTGGCAAGCGGCTACAGGCGGTTGTCAGGGCTGTTCCGTTTTCCCAACGACCATCGGTGTTGGTCACCGGCACGGTGAAAGCGTGAGAGCGTGATTGCGTGAGGGTTACGGCGCGTGTGCCGGCCGTCTGCCACGAATCCACGCTTTCACGTTCTCACGCGCTCAC
>CAILUI010000229.1 GCA_903837355.1 uncultured Victivallales bacterium | reverse complement strand
GTGAGCGCGTGAGAACGTGAAAGCGTGGATTCGTGGCAGACGGCCGGCACACGCGCCGTAACCCTCACGCAATCACGCTCTCACGCTTTCACCGTGCCGGTGACCAACACCGATGGTCGTTGGGAAAACGGAACCGCCCTGCCGGCGCCTCCGGCGCAGTTGACAGGCAGTGCCCTCGGGGTACATTCGTCGCCTCGAAGTGGTGTCCAAGTCCTGTGTTTGGGGAGCTGTCCTTGCCGCCCATTTTCGCCGCTGACACGTATGAGACGCCGCTGGATGCGCCGCATTTGCCCTGGGCGCGGGTGCTAGGCTGGACGCGCTTACCGTTCCACTGGTATACCCTGTGTTCGGTGTTGCGCGGGCGGGCGGCGGCACAGCGGGGAGCCTTCACCTGCGCGCAGTTCCTGCAATGCTCCGAGGACGTGGTTCGCGCCGCCGAGGGCTGTGGCGGGCGCTTCCAAGTCACGGGCTTGAACCACCTCACCCCGGACGGGCCGCTGGTGGTCATCGGCAACCACATGAGTTTCCTCGAGACCTTCGCCATGCCGGCCATGCTCCTACCGCGGCGGCCGGTCAGTTTCGTGGTCAAGCAGTCGCTGCTGGAGCACCCCGGCCTGGGGGGTATTCTGCGGGCGCAGGAGCCGGTGGCGCTGACCCGGACCAACCCGCGCGCGGATCTGCGCACGATGCTCAGCGAGGGCGTGCAGCGCCTGCAGGCGGGCCGGTACCTCTGTGTCTACCCGCAGAGCACGCGGCACTTCGACTTCGTCGAGTCGATGTTCAGCAGCATCGGGGCGAAGGTGGCGCAGCGGGCGGGCTGTCCGATCGTGCCCGTGGCCCTGCGTACGGACTTCCTGGAGAACGGCCTGCTGATCAAGGATATGGGGCCCATCCATCCCGAGCGGGTGGTGCGCTTCGCCTTTGGCCCGCCCATCGATTCGACCGACGCCCGCCAGGCGCAGCAGCAGGTGGTGAGCTTCATCGTCTCGCACCTGAGCGCCTGGGGCGTCCCCTGCCACTGAGTTTGGCGCGACCCGGCTTCAGTCCGCCGCCGGGGCCTCGGGTTCAGTGGCGGCGCGCGGGTAGGTGCGGCGCTCCTTGGACTTGGGTCGCGTCAGGTTGGCCTTCTCCAACAGGCATTCGTCGCCGAGTAGCCGCCGCAGCCCTGCCCGCAGTGCGGCGGTGTTGCTGACGGTCAGGCCAGCGGCCTGCACGAAGGCGATGTCGCCGCTGTCGCAGATCAGGCAGAGGGTTACCGGGATGGCGCCCGCGTGGGCCCGGCAGAGGCTTGCCAACTGCTCGACGATAGCGCGGGTGATGGCCTTCTGCCGGAGGCGGATGTGGAGGGCCGCGGTGTAGAGCTCGGGGGCCTGCTCCAGGGGCACGACGCGTTCGGTCATGAGCTTGGCGGATTCCTCCTCGCGGCGCCCCAGGGTGCCCTCGACGAAGACCAGCGCGTCGGCCTTGAGGATCTCGGCGCATTCGGCATAGCGGTCGCTGAAGATCATGCATTCGACGTCAGCTTCGCGGCTCTCGAGGGTCAGGATCGCCCAGGGCCGGTTGTCGCGTTTCGAGCGCTTGATCTCCAGGTGGCTGACAATCCCGCCGACGCGCGTTCCGATGCCATCAGCGAGGACGCTGAGTTCCGCGATGGTCTCGATCTGGAAGGTCTGGATGAGGTCAGCAAACTGGTCGGTTGGATGCCCGGTCACGTAGAACCCCAGGAGCTCCTTCTCGTAGCTCAGGAGTTCGCGCTGCTCCCACTCCGGGACCGCGGGCGGCGTCAGTCGCAGCAAGGTGCTCTCGGCCGGGGCGAGGAGGTCAAACAGCGAGCCCTGACCGCTGCGGCGGTCGGCGAGGCTATGCTGGGCGCGCTGCATGGCCTCGTCGAGCAGACCGAAGACCTGCGCGCGCTTCCAGCCAAAGGAATCGAAGGCGCCGGCCTTGGCGAGGTTCTCCAGCACCCGGCGATTCAGGCCGGCATCGATGCGCTCGCAGAAGTTGAGCAGCCCGGTGAAGGGGCCGCCGGCCTGGCGCTGCGCGATGATGGCTTCCGCCGCGCCGCTGCCGACGCCCTTGATGGCACCCAAGCCGAAACGGATGATGCCGGCACTGACGCTGAAGCGCAACTGGGAGTGGTTGACGTCAGGCGGCATGATACTCAGGCCCATATGCCGCGCTTCGGCGATGTAGAAGGCGAGCTTTTCGGCATTGCCGAGTTCACCATTGAGCACGGCCGCCATGAACTCAGCCGGGTAGTTGGCCTTGAGGTAGGCCGTCCGGTAGCTCATCAGGCCGTAGCACGCGGAATGGCTCTTGTTGAACCCGTAGCTGGCGAAGCGCAGGATCTTGCCCCAGATACTGTCGGCCACCGCAGTGGTGTAGCCGCCGTGCGCGACGACGCCCTCGCGGAACTTGCCGCCATACTCGAGCAGGTCTTTCTCCTTCTTCTTGCCGATGGCGCGGCGCATCACGTCGGCCTGCGCCAGGGTGAAGCCGGCGACGGCCTGGCAGACCTGCATGATCTGCTCCTGATAGACCATGATGCCGTAGGTCTCCGAGAGCAGCGTCTCCATCTCCGGCGTCTCGTACTCGGGCGTCTCACGCCCCATCTTGCAGTTGATGAAGGTCGGGATGAACTCCATCGGGCCGGGTCGGTAGAGCGCGACCAGCGCGATGATCTCCTCCAGCCGGCTGATGCCGAAACTGCGGCAGAGATCCTGCATGCCGCCGGACTCAAGCTGGAAGACGCCGACGGTCTGGCCATGGTTCAGCAGGTCGTAGGTCTTGGCGTCGTCGAGCGGGAAGTCGTCGGGCGTCAGGTGGCGCGCCGTCTGCGCGCTGACCATCTCCATGGTGTCGTCGATGATGGTCAACGTCTTCAGCCCGAGGAAGTCCATTTTCAGCAAGCCCAGTTCCTCGCAGGGGGCCGCCGGGAACTGCGTGATCCACTCGCGGCCAGCGCCGCGCGCCAGGGGTACGATACCCTCCAGCGCTTGGTCGCCGATGATCACCCCGCAGGCGTGGATGCTCTGGTTGCGGTTCAGCCCTTCGAGCACTTTGCCGCGCTCGAAGACCTGTCGGACCCAGTCGGTCGACTCATGCAGGGCCTTGACCTCGGGGATCGCGAGGGCGGTGGCCAGGGTCATCTTCGGGTCGGTCGGGATCAGCGCCACCAGGCGGTTGGCGTCGGCGAACGACACCCCCATGACGCGGGCCACGTCCTTCAGCACCGCTTTGGCCTTCAGCGTCCCGAAGGTCCCGATCTGCGCCACGCTGCCGGCACCGTACTTGCCGCGCACGTAGTCCAGCACCTCGCCGCGGCGGCGTTCGCAGAAGTCGATGTCGAAGTCGGGCGGGGAGACGCGGTCCGGGTTGAGGAAGCGCTCGAAGAGCAGGCCGTAGCGCAGGGGATCGAGGTCGGTGATGCCGGCCAGATAGGCGACGATGCTGCCGGCGCCGGAGCCGCGGCCCGGGCCGACGGGGATGCCGCGGCTGCGGGCGTACTTGATGAAGTCCCAGACCACGAGGAAGTAGCTGAGGTAGCCCATCCGGTCGATGACGCCAAGCTCGAACTCAATGCGGTCAAGGATCGTACGCCGCTGTTGCGGGTCAGGTTCGGCGGCGGTCGCCGGCAGATAGTCCGGGTTCTCCGGTTCCAGGAGGTGGTAGCGCTCGGCCAGGCTCTGCAGGCAGACCGTGCGCAGAAAAGCCCGGCGGGTCGGACAGTTCCGGTTGGCGGGGTCGTCGCTACCATCGGGCAGACGGAACACGGGGTAGTGGTTGACCGCCTTGCCGCCGAGGGGGATGTCGAGTTTGCACTTGGCGGCGATGCGGACGGTGTTGGTGATCGCTTCCGGGCAATCGGCGAAGATGGCCGCCATCTCGGCGCCGCTCTTCAGGTAGAACTGATCGCCGGAGAAGCGCAGACGTTTGGCATCCGTGAGCTGACTCTGAGTGCCGATGCACAGGAGCGCGTCGTGACCGACGTGGTCGCCGGCCTGCAGGTAGTGCGCGTCGTTGGTCGCGACCACACCGATCCCGAACTCGCGCGCCAGGCGCACGAGGGCCTGGTTGGCCTGGCGCTCGGCGACCAGCAACTGCCGGTACTCCTCGTCGGCGATCGCATTGACCGCCAGGTCGGGGGCGGCATGGTACTGCATCTCGAGGTAGAAGTCCTCCTGCCCGAACAGGCTGATGAAGAACTGGATGGCCTCACGGGCCTTGTCCTCCCGCCCCTTCAGCAGGTTGTCGGGGACCTCGCCGGCCACGCACGCCGAGAGACAGATCAGGTGGGCGTGGTGCTGGCGCAGCGCCTCGCGGTCGATGCGGGGCTTGTAGTAGATTCCCTCGTCGCTCCAGGCGATCCGGCTCAGATGACAGAGGGTCTGATAGCCGACAAAGTCCTTGGCCAGCAGCACCAGGTGGTGCCGTGTGGCGTCGGAGTGGTCGGCCAGGACGCCGGGGGTCATGTAGAACTCGCAGCCGATGATCGGCTGGATGCCGTGCTTACCGGCGGTCCGGTACAGATCCAGCGCCCCGAACATGTTGCCATGGTCGGTCACCGCTACCGCTTTCTGTCCCAAGGCCGCGACGCGCTCACAGAGACGACCGATCTGGCAGGCCCCGTCCAGCATGCTGTAGTCGGAATGGACGTGCAGGTGGACGAAATCAGGCCCCGCCGCGGGCGAACTCGCCACGGCAGCAAGGGTTGCCGGCGCCGGCGGCGCCTCGTCAGCCGCTTCTTCTTCCGGCAGCATGGCATCTTCCGGCGGCGGGGGAAGGCCGAGGTCGGTGGGGATCAGGGTAGCGCTCACGGCGGTGTCCTTGTCACTGGGTGCTGGCGATTCGCCGGCCCCGCGTCGGGTCTGACGACTCTGCGTGCGAGGGACGGCAAGCACCGTCTCCCGACCTTCGCGAGGCAGCCGGGGAACGGCGCGTCATAGGCTGGGGAAACCGTAGTGTGCTCCCGGCCGGAGTCCACGCCGACGGGTGCCAAAAAGAACCCGGCGCCCGGGGGTCTCACGGTCGTGAAACCCAGCGGGCGCCGTTCCGACGCGCGAGCCTTACAGGTAACGTCTGAAGTCCAGCAGCAGGCGGATCAGCAGGGCGCCGACGCCGGCAAAGGCCAGCAGCGCTGCGGCCGCTGCCAGCCGTCCCGGTCCGGCCGTGCCGGCCAGCGTGCTGACGGGCAGGCCCAGCTCGTCCTGCGCCTCGGCCGCATCCGCGGCCCCAACGGGAGTGGCTTCTTCTTTACCTTTACCGGCCTTGATCCGCAAGCTCTTCTTCTTGTCCGCCGTGGCCGCCTCGTCGTCGGGTGCCATCACGACCGTTGCGGCGGCCGGATCCTCACCCTCGGCGCTGCCTGCCGCCGCTGCCATGGGCGTTACGGCAACGGTCATCGCGGCCTCTGCCGTTTCGGCCGGCACCGACGCTTGCTTCTCCCCGAGTCCGGGGATGGTCACATCACGTTTGGCCGGCTTGGCCCCGTCTCCCTGCTTCAGCTTCAGCGACATCTTCGGGCGCTCGCCTGGCGCGGGCGGCGCCGCCGGCGGCGCCTGGACGCCCACCTGGGTCTCGTCATCGGCGGACACCGCGCTGGGCGGCTTCGGCACGGCGGGAGCAGGGGGCCGGATACGCACGGTCGCGCCGGCGTCCGGCTCGGGCGCGGGTCCGGGTGCGGGCCGCGCGCCCACGCCCCCCGGGCGAACCTTGAGCACGGCGGTGACGTCTTTGGAGGCCTCCGGCGCGGCGGCCGGACTCGTGGGCGCGCTCGGCGCGCTCGGGGCCGCGGCCGTCCCGGGCGAGCCCTCCGTCGGCATCCGGATCTTCAGGGTCGCCGTGGCTTCCTTGTTGGGCGCCGGCTTGGCCCCGGGAACCGCGGCGGGAGCGGCGGCCGGACCGGGGACCCCCGGCGGCCGGATCTTCAGGGTCGCCGTCGCCACCTTGCCGGGGACGGCGGGGGCCGGGCCGGGCGCCCCCGGTGGGCGGGATGGCTTCTGAACCTGCAGCTTGATGGTCGACGTGCCCGTGTTACTGAAAGCCTGGGTGGCTTGGGTCTGGCTCGGGGCCGCGCCGGTTGGGGCCTCTGTCTCTGTCTCTGTCTCTGCCTCCGGCGACGCGGGGGGCTCCACTCTGACCGTAGCGGTGGCGCGCCTGGACTCGGGCGGCGGCGTCTCCGGTGTGGCCGCTCGGGGGGCTGCCTGGCTCTTTAGGGTCGAGGTGCCGCGCTTCGCCTCCGCGCTGGCCGTCTCCGTGGTGCCGCCTGCCGGCGGGGGCACGGCCACGGTGGTGCCGGCAGGCCGCGGCGGAGCCGCCGCCGCCGGCCCTGTGGGGACGACGTTCGCCAACTCGGAACGCGCGTTGCGCACGACCTTCAGGCGTACGGTCTCGGTACGCTTCTGTTCCCCGCTTCCACCGACCGGAGCCAGCGCATTGGCCGTCTCGTCCGGGGACTGCACCCGGCGGAGCTTGCCGGTCGACGTGTCGCGGCGCGCCATCGGGTCGGCGATCGTGGCCGTTGACCCCGGCTCCGCGCTGGGTGGCGGTGGCGGCGCCGGCGCAAAGACGACCGTCTTGTCCGCCGGCCCATCCCCTGCCACCTTGCGCTGGCGGCTGGTCTCGGTCTTCAAGCGGCTGGTTTCCGACTTCCCGAGCGTCGGCTTGTACGGACCGGAAGGGGTATTGCCTGCCATCGCTGTGCTCCTAACCCGGGATGGAACTGCTGACGTGCACAATAATAGTGGCTGGCGACTCACACTGCAAGTCCAAACTCGGCCAGCGCCCGGGGGCGGCATCTGGGCGCGAATCGCCGTCTCGCGGTTGCCCGTCCTCTCCTGATGCTCTATAGTACTGGCCGTTTTGCATGGCTCTGCCGCGCTGTGCCCCGAGCGGGTGCAGTCCGATGCCAGCTTCCGGCAACGGCAGACGACACATAGACAATCAGGGCTTGCTTGCGGCCGGTCCGAGGAAGTCAGCGCGCCACGGGCGCGGATGGTAAGGGCCGGCCGGACCCTACGGGGGCGTGGAAGACACCACGCGCAAAGCGAGCCGCGAGCGCAGCGGAAAGGGCCTGGACGTGCAGAAGACAACGATCACCGACCTGCTGGAAGCCGGCGTGCATTTCGGTCACCAGACCAAACGCTGGAACCCCAAGATGAAGCCGTACATCTACGGCACGCGCAATGGGATCACGATCTTCGACCTGACCCTCACCATGCGCCAACTGTCCAGCGCCTGCGAGTTCTTGCGCGAGACGGTTGCCGGCGGCGGCGGTGTGCTCTTCGTCGGCGCCAAGCGCCAGGCTCAGGAAGTGGTGCGGGAAGCCGCCGAGCAGTGCGGCATGTTCTTTATGTGCGACCGCTGGCTCGGCGGCACGCTGACCAATCAGCGCGTGGTGCTCAGCCGGGTTGCCCACCTCAAGAAGCTGCAGGAGATGGAGACCGACGGCTCGCTCACCAGCCTGCCGAAGAAGGAAGTCGCCGGCCTGCGGCGCGAACGTTCGAAGCTGGAACAGACCCTGCGCGGCATCGCGGAGATGAAGGGCTTGCCGTCAGCCATGATCGTGGTTGACGTCGGCCGTGAGGACATCGCCGTGCGTGAAGCCGCCAAGTTGGGCATTCCGGTCGTGGCCTTGGTGGACTCCAACTGCGATCCGGGGAATGTGGACTTCGTCATTCCGGGCAACGATGATGCTCTGCGCGCCATCAAGGTGGTCATCGACGCTCTGGCGGCCGCCATCCAGGATGGGGCCGGCGTACGCTCCAAGTCCGGCGCCGCTCCCGCGGGGGTGCCGGCCAAGGCCAGCCCCGCCCGTGAGCCAGTCGCGGTTGAGGCGCCGGCGGCGCCGGCTGGCGATGACGTCCCGGCCGGGGACGAGCCTGCCGTGGAGAGCAAGGGCTGATCCGAGGCTGCGGGAAGTGGCCCAGGTGGGGCCGGCAGACGGACGCGTTGAATTCAGGAAGGGAGTTTTCTCATGGCTGCGGTTAGCGCCAGCATGGTGAAAGAATTGCGGGACCGGACCGGCGTCGGTATGATGGACTGCCGCAAGGCCCTCGAGGCGGCCGGCGGTGATACCGAGTTGGCGATCGAGCACCTGCGCAAGTCCGGTGTCGCCAAGGCGGCAACGAAGGCTGGGCGCACCGCCAAAGAGGGCCGCTTGGTCAGTGTCATCCGTGGCGGCGTCGGGGTTCTGGCCGAGGTCCTCTGCGAGACCGATTTCGTGGCCAAGACCGACGAGTTCCAGGCCTTTACCGCGTCCGTGACCGAACAGGCGCTGACGCTGTTCACCCAGGATGGTGACCTCAGCGTCGCCTTCGGCGAGCACATTCGCGGGCCCCTCAGTGAGCTGATCGGCAAGATCGGCGAGAATATGCAGGTGCGGCGCGTGCTGCGCTGGCAGAGCGCCGGCCAGGTCGGCACCTACCTGCACATGGGCGGCAAGATCGGGGTCATGGTCGAGGTCGAAGGGCCGGCGGACAAGGCCCTGCTCGGCGATATCTGCATGCACATCGCCGCCTTCAGCCCCCAGTACGTCGACCCCTCGCAGGTGCCGGCGTCGGTCGTGGCGAAGGAGAAGGAAATCGCGGCCGCCCAGGTCGAGGGTAAGCCGGCGAATATGGTAGATAAGATCGTGGCCGGCAAGATCGGCAAGTGGTATACGGAAGTGTGCCTGTTGCAGCAGCCCTGGATCCGCGACGACAAGACGGCGCTGGCCAAGGTCGCGCCGCAGGTCACGGTCAAACGTTTCGTCCGCTGGCAGGTAGGCGAGGCGCTCTGACGGGCGGGCCGGCGGGCACAGCAAAGAGCGGGGCGGCGCCATGGCTGAGAAGGTCCTCAAGAGAGTCCTGCTGAAGCTCAGCGGCGAGTTGCTGGGTGGAGCGGGTGGCCAGGGCCTCGACCTGGCCGCCATCGCGGCCGTGGCCGAGCGTGTGCGTGAGGCCACCGACCTGGGCGTCCAGGTCGGGCTGGTGGTGGGAGCCGGCAATCTCTTCCGTGGCCTGGGTGCCAGTCAACGCGGCATGGACCGTTGTGCGGCCGATGCCATGGGTATGTTGGCAACGGTCATGAACGCCATGGCCCTGCGGGCGGCTTTCGAGAGTCAGGGCGTCGCCGCCGACATCCAGAGTGCCATCGCCATGACCGGCCTGGTCGAGCCGTTCGACGACCGGCGGGCCGGCGCCCTGCTGGACGCCGGTCGCCTGGTGCTCTTCGCCGGGGGCACGGGGCACCCTTTCTTCACCACCGATACCACCGCCGCGTTGCGGGCCTGTCAGATCGGGGCCGACGCGATCCTGAAGGGGACCAAGGTCGACGGCATCTACTCCGCCGACCCCGTCACTCACCCGCAGGCCGAGCGCTACGCCCGTATCTCCCATCGGGAGGCTCTGGCCCAGCGACTCGGGGTCATGGACTCGGCGGCCTTCTCGCTGTGCATGGATAACCGCATCCCGATCATCGTGTTCCGCTTCGGTGTCCCGGGCGAACTGGCCCGCCTGCTCACGGGCGACCTGAGCTCGGCAACCCTGGTGGACGCAGACGCGTAGCGGTCGAGCCGAGGTTCTGGACAGCCGGGCTCCCGCGTCGGGTGGGCCCCCGGCAGCGCAAGGGGACGTACCATGGCTGACATCGAACTGCTGCTTGAAGAGACGCAGGAGAGCATGGACACGGCCATCGAGGCCATGAAACGGTCGTTTGCCGGGGTTCGCACCGGCAAAGCGGCGCCGGCCTTGGTGGAAGGGCTCATGGTGGAGTACTACGGGGCGCAGACCCGTCTGCGCGACATGGCCAGTATCACGGCCCCGGAACCGCGCCTGCTGGTGATCCAGCCCTGGGATCAGAGCGCCGTGAAAAGCATCGAGAAGGCCATTCTCGGGTCGAGTCTGGGCATCAGTCCGGTCACCGACGGCCGCGTTATTCGTCTGCCGATCCCGGAGTTGAGCGAGGAGCGGCGCAAGGATCTCAGTCGCCTGGTCCACAAGCGCGCCGAGGAAACACGCGTGGAGATCCGCGCGCTGCGTCGGGACGCCAACGAGACCGCGAAGAAGGCCCAGAAGGCGTCCAAGACCACTGAGGACGAGTTGACGGCCATGACCAAGGACATCCAGGAACTCACCGACGCCAGTATCGCGCAGGTCGATGCGCTGCTCGGGAAGAAGGACGCCGAGTTGATGCAGGTCTGAGCCGCAGGCTCTGCCTGCGGTGCTCGCGGCAAGGTGCGGCGCCACTCCGCCGGCGCCAGCCGCCCGTTTCGGGCGCTGTTGGGAACGGCATCCCGCTGCACCGTTCCCGTTGCCGGGTTGTCCAGGCTGAGTCCTTGGTCCGTTTGCGGAGGAATTGCCGGTGTGCTCCCCTGCCGTCTACTTCAGTACCCGCGGACGCACCCGTGAGGTCAGTTTCCGTGACGCCGTTCTGATGGGGTTGGCGACGGACGGCGGCCTGTTGCTGCCAGGCGCCTTTCCCGCGGTGCAGCCCCTCTTGGAGCGCTGGCGGCACCTGCCGTACGCCGCTCTCGCCCGCGAGGTCATGCGGCCCTTCATCGGCGACAGCCTCGATGAGCGGGTGCTCACCGCCCTGGTAGAACGCAGCTACGCCACCTTCAGCCACCCCGACATCTGCCCGGTCGTCGCCGTCGGCCCGGTGCACGTCGTGGAATTGTTCCATGGTCCGACCCTGGCCTTCAAAGACGTTGCCCTGCAGTTCCTGGGGAATCTCTTCGAGCACCTGCTGGGGGAAAGCGGTGCCGCGCTGAACCTGCTCGGGGCCACCAGTGGCGATACCGGCAGCGCCGCCATCGCCGGAGTCCGCGGCAAGGCGAATATCCAGGTCTTCATCATGCATCCCCACGGCAAAGTGAGCCCGATCCAGGAGCGGCAGATGACGACCGTTCTGGACGCCAACGTCCATAACCTCGCCATTCAAGGCACCTTCGATGACGGCCAGCGGGTCCTCAAGGCGGTGTTCAACGACCTGCCCTTCAAGGAACGCTACCGGCTGGGGGCGGTGAACTCGGTGAACTGGGTGCGCGTTCTGGCGCAGATCGTGTATTACTTCTACGCGGCGTTTCGGGTCCAGGAGCGCACGGGTTGCCGGCAGGTCCAAGTCTGCGTCCCGACGGGCAACTTCGGGGACATTTTTGCCGGCTATGTGGCCCTGCGCATGGGGGCACCCATCAGCCGCCTGATCCTGGCGACGAACGAGAATGACATTCTGGCCAGGTTCTTCAACACCGGGGTCTACAGTCAGGGTCCGGTGCAGCAGACCACGAGCCCCTCGATGGACATCCAGGTGGCCAGCAACTTCGAGCGCTATCTCTACTACCGGGTCGGCGCCGAGCCGGCGGCGGTCTGTGCGCTGATGGAGCGCTTCGGCACCAGCGGGACCCTGGCCGTGCCCGGCTCCGATCCCGACGTCGCTGCCGGCCGCGGCACCACGACGGAGACCACGGCTGCGATTCGGCGCTACTACCGGGAGTACGGCTATCTGCTGGACCCGCACACGGCCGTCGGTGTGGCCGTGGCCGAGCGCTTCCTGCGTCGCGACGAGCCGATGCTTTGTCTGGCCACGGCGCATCCCGCGAAATTCCCGGCCGCCATCCAGGCGGCCCTCGGGGAGGATGTGGCGCGGCACCCGCGTATCGACGGCCTGTTGGAGCTGCCGACGCGCTGCACCGTGTTGCCGGCCACGACCGCCGCGGTCCAGGAGTTTGTCCGTCAGACCCTGGGCTAGGACGGCTCGTCGTGGTCGGGAGCGCCCCGTTGTGCGTCACCCTGGATCGTAGGACGTTGCAGTATGGACCTGTTTACCATGGTCAGGCCTGAGCACCTGAACCACTACGGCCACCTATTCGGCGGCCAGTTGCTGAAGTGGCTCGACGAGTACGCGTACCTCGTCGCCGTACGCGAATTTCCCGGGGCGCGCCTGCTCACGCGCGCCATGGAAGGGGTTTCGTTCACACGCGGCGTGCAGGTGGGCTCGACCCTGCGTTTCAGCGTCTGCCGCAGCAAGATCGGGACCACCAGCGTCAGCTACGCTGTCGACGTCTTTGCCCAGGAGTGCGAGAAACTCGAGGAGTACCCCGTGTTCCGGACGCTCATCACCTTCGTCTGCGTCGGGGCCGCCGATGAGAAGCAGCCCTTGCCACCGCCCGCGGACACAACCGCGTCGCGCCTGGCCCCAGAGGACCGCGTAACGACCCTCTAAGCGCAGGCGCTTAGGGGCATTATGGTATGGCGCTAAGGCGTGCTCGCGGTTGCGGGCAAGACGCGCCATGGTGGCGTGGCCCCGGTGCGCCGTAGGCGCCGACAGGGCAAGCGAGGGCTGCGTGAGACCGTCGCAAGACGAAAGTGTGGTGGCCGGGCCGTTGCGCCGGCTCTGGCGTCTGGCCCCGCCCCATGCCGTGGTGGTGGCCGGGCTGTGCTTCGTTTGCGGCCTGACTGCCCATCTGGCCTACACGCAGGCCGCCCTGCGGCGGCACGCACTGCAGACGCTGATCGGCGAGACCCAGAGCCGGGCGGCGCTGACGGCGGTCTTCCTCAATGAGCGCCGCAACGAGGTGCGCGACCTGATCGATACGGGCGGGCTGCAGGAGCCGGCGGGGCGGGCGGGTGGCCTGGATGCCGTCGGCGAGGTACTGCAGGAGTTCGGCAGGGAGCAGCGCTTCGGGGGCGATCCCTGTTTCGCGCTTCTGGTGTTCGTCACCAAGGATCGTGCGGTGCGCTCCGAGCCGGTGCCTGGCGCACCCCCCGTACTCCTCACCTTCGACGCGCTGGCCGCGCTGGCGCGGCAGTCTTACCTTCGGCCCACGTACCAGACCCTGAGTGTGGAGGGCAGTGGTGACGTGCTCCTGCTGTCGGCGGCGGTGCTCGCCGCCGGTGAGGTGCAGGGGCAGCTTCTGGCCGTGCTCAATCCCGAGGCCGTGGACAGCCGCCTGCAGGATGCGCCCGCCTTCGCACGTCGCGCGCTCTATCTGGTGTCGCAGGCGGGCGAGGTTTATGCGCCGCGCCACGCTCCCCTGGCCTGGCGGGCCGCGGTTGCCGCCCTCCGTTCCTCCGGTCCGGACGAGGTCGCGCCGTTGCGCCTCGAGGGGACCTCTGACCGGTCCACGGCTGCCGAGCCGGCGCTGGCCGTACGGGCGCCTCTCCCCGCCTCGGAGTTCTCTCTGGTCTGCGTTGAGCCGATGGCGGCCATTCCGGCGGTTGCCGGCATCATCCGGACCGCTCTGCTGTATCTGGTCCTGGGCGTCGGGTTGCTGGCGCTGGCCGTCTACGGGCACGCCCTGAACGCCAGCGAGAGCACTCGCGCCGAGGCTCAGACGCGCGCGCAGGCGCAAGGCCTCATGGCGTTGTTCGAGCATCTTCCCGACAGCCTGCTGCTGGCGAATCTTGGGGGGGAGGTGCACTGCCTGAACCGCGTCTGGGAGACGCGGACTGGAATCGCTGCCGAAAGCCTCCGTAGCACGCCGGTCAAGGCCCTCCTCGGGGAGGTGGTCGATGGCGCTGACCGTGGCGTCCTGAACCGCGCTCTGCAGGGCCGGCAGCCGTGGTTCGGTCGGATGTGCAGCGCCCGCGCTGACGGCACCACCCTCACTGCCGAAACGGCCGTCTTCCCGGTGCTGGGCCGAGACCACCGGGCGGAGGGGATCGTGGCCCTGCAGCGCGATGTCAGTTCCGAGGTGCAGATGGCGGACCGCCTGCGGCAGGCGCAGAAGATGGAGGCCGTGGGCGTGCTCACCGACGGCATCGCGCACGACTTCAACAACCTGCTCACCGTCATCCAGGGCAACTGCTCGCTGCTGTTGGGGGGCGCCAACTCCCTCGACTCGGAGGCCCGCGACAACATCGGTGAGATCCTGCACGCCTGCGATCGCGCCGCAACCATGACGCGCCGACTGCTTTCGTTCAGCCGCCATCGGGGCATCCAGCTCGAGGTTGTCGACCTCAATGCGGTGGTCGGCAGCACGAAGAAGATGCTGAGTCGGCTGATCCGTGAGAACGTCGATATGGGCCTGCTGCTGGCGACGGAGCCGGTGCTGGTCAAAGCCGACATCGTCCAGCTTGAGCAGGTGATCATCAACCTCACGGTCAACGCCCGCGACGCCATGCCGCGCGGCGGCCGCCTGACGGTGCGGGTCGGACAGCGTACCATCACGACGCGTGCGGCCGGGGCCAACCTGGAAGAGGGCGATTACGCCGTGCTCGCGGTGGAGGATACCGGACATGGGATGGATGAGGCCACTCGCCGCCGCATCTTTGAGCCGTTCTTCACCACCAAGGGGGAGAGGGAAGGCACCGGACTGGGGCTCACCACGGTCCAGTCCATCGTCAAGGATCATGGCGGTGCGGTCACGGTGCAGAGCCAGGTCGGGCTCGGCACGGCCTTCACCGTCTGGCTGCCACGCTACACCGCGGCGACGGTGCCGCCGGACCTCAGCTCGGAGCGCACGGCCCTCACCCTTGACGTTGACACCGACGTCACGTTCCCGGCGGCGAGCGAGCTGCGGCCGCGGGCGCCGGGCGAGGTCGGGATCCTGCTGCTCGACGACGAGGAGTCCGTGCTGCGCATGATCGAGCGCGGGCTGGCGACCAAAGGCTTCAAGGTCTTTGCCGCGCGCACCGATATCGAACTGCTGGCCAAGTGGGAGGAGCACCGGCATGAGATCCACCTGCTGATCACCGACATGGTCATGCCTGGCATGAGCGGGGTCGAAGTGGCGGCGCGGTTGCGCCAGGACCGGCCCGACCTGAAGGTGCTGAGCATCTCCGCCTATACCGATACCGTGATCATGAAGCTAGGCGGCAGTGGTCCGGACGATACCTTCTTCCTGCAGAAGCCGTTCACCCCGGCCGTCCTGATCGCCAAGGTCGAGCGCATGCTGGCGCTCCAGCCCGACGCCTAGTGCGGCGGTTGCCGTAACCGCCAAGGCGGCGCTATGGTGCAGGGCAGCGGCGGCAGCGGCAAGACCGCCATGGAGAGCAAACACAGGTGTCGGGCATTCGCACTCTCTCTGCGGCTCCGGCTCCGGCTCGGGCCGTGACCGCCGCGGCCGTCGTCCTCCTGGCGGTTCTGCTGGCCGGCTGCAACACGGTCTGCCCGGGGCGGTTGCCGCCCGGGGTCTACGTTCAGGGGAGCACCCAACCGGCCTGCGACGTCCGCTTCTTCGGTGACATGACGTTTGTCAACGCGGCCGAGGTGCGGCAGTCCGACCAGTCCATCTTCGCCGACGTCCTGGCCGTGGTCGACGCGGCGCAGAGCTTCATCGTCGCCGACATGTTCCTCTACAACGAGTGGACCGGTGCCGGCGGCGCCCCGGGGCGGCCACTGACGCGCGAGTTCACCCAGGCGCTCCTGGCCAAGAAACAGCGTCGTCCCGAATGCCAAATCGTGCTCATCACCGATCCCATCAACACCGCCTACGGCGGGCTGCGCGCCACCCACCTCGAGGACTTGCAGAAGGCCGGTATCATCGTGGTCGAAACGGATCTGGCCGAACTGCGCGACGGCAGCGGCCTGTACGCACTGCTGTGGCGTCTCCTGGTGCAGCCTTTCGGCAACTCCCCCGGCGGCCTGTTGCCGAATCCCCTGGGCCCCGGCCGCGTCTCGCTGCGTACCTACTTGAGCCTGCTGAACTTCAAGGCGAACCATCGCAAGGTCGTCATCGCCGACCCGGACGGCGTGCTGACCGCCGTCGTGACCTCCGCTAACATCCACGACGGCAGCAGCGCCCACAGCAACATCGCCGTGCGCTTCGGCGGGCCGGCCGTGCTCGACCTGCTGGGTATCGAACTGGCCGCCGCCGCCT
Organism: uncultured Victivallales bacterium; assembly: GCA_903837355.1. Classification (GTDB taxonomy): domain Bacteria; phylum Verrucomicrobiota; class Lentisphaeria; order Oligosphaerales; family JAFGRS01; genus CAILUI01. The sequence goes on along the minus strand of CAILUI010000229.1, from coordinate 15,398 downwards.
TCTCGGGGGTCCAGGTCGACCTGCGGGTACCGGAACGGGCCGTGTCCAACTGCGACAGCCCGGTGACCGTGCAGGTGGTCACGGAACGCTGCATCAAGGAGGCGGTGATCGCGGCCCTGGACCGGGCCGACAGCGGGGACGAGGTCGACCTGGTGATGTTCTACCTGGCCGACCGCACCGTGATCAGGGCCCTGATCGCGGCCCAGCGCCGGGGGGCCCGACTACGCCTGGTTCTCGACCCGAACAAGGATGCCTTCGGCAGCCAGAAGAATGGCATCCCAAACCGCCAGGTCGCCCGCGGTCTGTACCGTGCCGGCATCCCGCTGCGCTGGTACGATACGCATGGCGAACAGTGCCACGCGAAAATGCTGCTGGTGCGCTATGGCGACGGGCAGACCACGCTCGTCGCCGGCAGCGCCAACTACACCTGGCGGAACCTTGACAATATCAACCTCGAGACCAACGTCGTTCTGCATGGACCGACTGCTGAACCCGTCATGCGGGATGCCCGCCGCTACGTCGATACCATCTGGGGCAACCGTGACGGGCGCTACTGCACCGTCGATTACCAGCGCTACGCCGACCCGTCGCTGCTCCGCCGTTGTCAGTTCCTGCTGATGGACTGGACCGGCATCGGCCCCTTCTAGCGCCCGGCCTCGGGCTTACCGAAGAAGGCCTCTGCCCGCGCCGGGTCGCCGGTGTAGAAGAGGGCCGTGTCGAACCCCCGCATATCGACTTCGATCAGCGCCGTCTCCCGTGCCAACAGGCGGCGCTGGAGCAGATCGTAGACCGCCGCCGGCTGCGGCAACGCCAGGCGCTTGCGGCCCGGCGTCCGCGCGTGCAGACCGATGAAGTCCCCATCGGCGTAGAGAGCATCGCTGCTCTCGCAATAGACATGGGATCCCGCCCGTCGACCCAGATCGCGCCACAGGTCTGGCGGCAGCAACGGCGCCCCGGAGTACACGACCTTGTAGTCACCAAAGTCCCGGCAGACGAGGCCGGGGCTGGCGCTGCCCACGTAGTTCCCCAGGACCTGCACGCTGCGGTCGGCCGTGGTGTACAGGGGCGACCACTGTCCCTGCCCGTAGGTCAGGCCGGCGCTGTCCTGCAGCCACGGCACCTCGGCGCCCGACCCGATCCGCACCCGCGCCTCGCTCTGGCCCGCCAACGGCACCAGCGTGAAGCCCAGCAGCTCCGCCATGTTGTCCACCGCGACCCGCTGCGCATCGACGATCCCGGGCGCGTAGATGAAGACGACGACGTTCCCGTTACGCATGCACTTGCGCCGCACCAGGGCGCGCTCCTCAGCATTCAGCCTGAAGGCATTCGGGAAGACCCAGACCGTGTACTCGGGAAGCCTCGGATCGGCGAGGTCGCGGAGCAGGTAGTAACGATGCGGCATGCCACTGCGGTAGAGTAGGGGGCGCTGGTGGTAGGTCAGACCGCCGTCGAACAGGGTGCGCTCGGTGCCGATGACGTCGGCCGACTCCTCGCTGAACAGCACGGCCATGCCCGCGGCGCGGGGCGTGCGGTCGAGGGTCAGGGCAAAACGCTCGATCTCGGCAAAACGCTGCAGCTCGGCCACCAGGCGGCGGTCACCCACCGTCCACTGCCGCGAGAAGTCCAGGTACTGCAGCGGTACGTCGTTGGTCAACGCCAGGGCGAACTCGCGCCGGAAGAGCTGGACATCGGCGCTGACCGTGGCCGTGCGCTCGATATCCTGCGGCGACCAGTGCGTGCGGAAGTCAGGCTGGTCCAGGTAGCGCGCCCCGTGCAGGGCATAGGAGCCCGGCACGGTCATGAAGCCGCCCGTTCCCCCCAGGCCACGTTCATACAGATAGCCGTCCGTGGGCGCGCCGATCACCTCGAAGAGGCCCGAGTCCAGCAGCTTGCCAAGCGCCAGGTGCCCCGACGTCTCCCGGCTCAGACCATCGAACATGTGGACGTCATAGGCGTAGTAGCAGGAGACCAGGGTCCGTTGTCCAGCCGCCTGCTTGATGGTCTGCGCCTGGCTGATGAGCACCGCGGCCATCTGCTCATGGTAGAAGCGCGCGAAGTCGAGCACCGGACGCTGCCCGAGCGGATCCCGGAAGACCCCGTCGACCGTCCGCCGCCGTTCGGCGCTGGACGGGATCTGCACCTGCGCGAAGGTCAGCCCGGGCGTGTTCCAGGCAACCTGCAGAGCCGCCGCCGTGCCGTACGCCTCCTGCAACCAGACCGCGAAGGCGGCGCGCATGGGTTCGCTCACATCCGTCCGCGCCCGCATCCACTCCCACTGGAACCACTCGTACCCCGAGAGCTGGTAGCCAATGACACGGCCGCCGTAGTCGGCCGCCTTGACGTGCGCAACCAAGGCGGTCAGCAGGCGGTTGACGTCGTCGCGCCAGAGCCGCGACGCGAACGACGGAAAGAGCCGCTGTTCGCCGCTGTAGCTCTTGACGTCGCTCTGCACCAGGTCGTTGACGTAGGCTTGGTCCGGGTGGTGCTTGACCCAGGAAACCGGGCCACTCTCGGCCGTCGTGTCCGGACAGAGCATGATCCAGGCCTCCGGGGCGCCCCGGAGCACCTCCCGAACCTGCGCGTCGAGGGCGTCCCAGTCGACGCCGGCAGGCTCCCGGCCCCAGTCAATCTCGCTGAGACTCAGCGTCTGGATCAGGCCCGCTTGCCGGCAGGCCTCGATCTGCGTGGCCTGCGGCGGCGCGCTGTGCCAGTACTGACTCAAGGACTGCGCCTGGCCGTTGACGGTCAGCGTCGGCAGCCCGCGGCTCACGGCGAACCCCACCTGCGGCAGCCCCGCCGCCCGCGCCGCGCCCGCTGCTGGCGGCGCCACCGTGAAGGCCTGTGCGGCGTATTCCGCGAGGGTCAGGCGCGCGGTCTGCTGTACCCGCAGCCGGCGCGCCTCCACCGCCAGGTCGGTCCCGTCCAGCGTCAGTGCCGCCGTGAAGGTCGCCGCCATGGGGTCGGGCGTGTAGTCGGTGCTGAACGCCGTCCAGGCTGCCGCCGGCGTCAGAGGCACCTCCGCCTGCGCCAACACCGCGCCGTCGACGCTCAACGACGCGAGCCGGAGACGCACCTGACCCGCGCCGCCCGTCAGGCGGCACTCGCCCGTCACCTTGAAAGTGCCCGGAAAGGAGGCGTCGACCGCGGGCAGGACCAGGGCGCCGACGGCGGTGCCCTGACAGCGCCCGGAGACCACCAACGGCTCAGCTCCCGCCGCGGCACGCAAGGCCGCCTGCACCTGGCCCTGGGCCTGCAGCCGTTCCCAGGTTGGCGGCAGGTCGCCCGGCTCGAACTCGTCGGCGGGTAAGGCCCACAGTGGCTGCAGGTCGTCGCTGTTCTCAAGCCGCTGCAGGCGTGGCACCGCGAACCACGAGGTCCCCTGCAGGTCGCCGTGAAACAGGCGCACGCGGGCCGCGGCCGCATTGCCGGGCGCCTGGCCGACCACCGCCAGCGGTTGCCAGGCCCCGTTGGTCTGGATGGCGGGGCTCCACACCTGCGAGATCAGCGTGCCCTGCTCATCCAGAAACAGCAACTGCAGGCAGACGCCCTCCGCCCGCTGCCCGCGTGCCGGCGCCACCGAGGTCCAGCCGCTGCGCGCTCCCGCGGCGGTCAGCACCCAGCCGGAGAGGCGGTAGGCCGCATTGGCTGTCAACGCTACCGGCGCCGCGGTCTGCAGGGCGCTGCCCGGCAGGTCGGCGCGGGCATGCTCCTGCCGGAAGGTTGCCTTCCCGGCGAACCGCCGCGCCTCGTCCACGCCGCCCTGTGCGTCGCCGCCGGCCTCCCAGGCCCAGCCCTGGGGGGCATTTTCTACATTTTTATGAAAGCTGTTATTCGTCAGCAAATTATTGTACAGCGCGGTTTCTGGGGTCAGCGTTCCGGCCGGCGGCCGTCTCTGCCGGGCCTGCCAGGCGGCAAGCTCGGGCAAGTCGCCCGCCACCAGCACCAGGTCATCAAACCACACCGTGCCCGCACACTTCTGCAGGACGATGAACACCTGAACCGCGGTCGTTTTGTCCGTGAGCACGAGCTTCTGGCTGTGGAAGGCCCAGTCGGCCTGCAACGGCAGCGCCACCTGGCTGAAGCGGATGGACTGCCCGTCGGCGCTGATCTCGCGCAGTGCGAACAGGATCTGCGTGCCGCCGTTGATCTCGCTCCTGCTGTAACCGCCGAGGGTGTAGGCGCCCGCCGGTTCCACCTTCAGGCCTTCCGAGAAGAGCGGTTGCCAGACCTCCGCCGGGTCACCGGTCAAGCGCAGGGCGTAGTCGCCGGCAAACGCCTCGCGACGATCCAGCGTGACCAGTCCCCGTGCCTTCTCGTCGAAGGTGCCCCAGCCCACCGGAAAGCCGTCCTGCACCTGCTCGAAGCCGGGGTTCGCCAGGAGGTTGGCCGAGGGCGTCGGTTGCGCGAGACCCGGGAGGCAGCAGGCGGCCAAGATGAGCACACTTCGCAGTTTCATGCGTGGCATTTTCCCATGACCCCCGGGCCCGGACGGCCTCCGCTAGTGCAGTGTCCCTGAAGTCCCGTAACACAGGCCCTTGGAGGGCAAGAGCAGCCCCGCACGCGGGGCGGATCGCAGCCGTAGTCCTGCTGGCCAGCAGGACGCCAGACCGGCGGCATGCCGCGGCGGCAGAGCCACCGCTATACCTGCCCTCCAGCGCGCAACACCCCCGCTACCGCCCGTATGGCCGGCACAGCGGATCGCCGATAACAATGTCTTCCCAGCCGACCAAACGCGACGCGGCGTAGTAGCTCTCCGCCAGAGTCCAGCCCCGGGTGTAGCGTTCGAGCAGAACGCTGGGTGAAGCCACCGCCTGCAGCAGCGGTTCGTCGGTATAGCCCTTGGCGCCGGTGGCGCCCTGTGCCACCAGGTCGGCGATCAACGACTGGCCTCCCTGGGTCGGCAGGAAGGTCCGGGCGCTGGTCGAGACCGCCGTTTCGCAGAGAGCGCCGGGCAGGAAGCGCAACGAGCGGTAGGCGTCCTCGCGGTAGTGGCGATCGTTGCTGCCCCAGGACACATAGCCAAGCAGGTTCGTGCGCTCGCCCACGAAAAGGTCGGCCAGGTCCAGGTCCGTGGCTACCCGCCGTTGCCCGAGGAGGGCTGCCGCATACTGCATATCGGCATTGAACTCGTTGAAGCTCAGTTCGCCCGCCACCACCGGCAGCTCGCCAGGGCCCGGCGGCGTCGCCAGCAGTGGCCGGGGCTGGTTCCCCTGACTGGCGTAGCCAAAGGCCGGACAGGTGTCCAGCAGCACCACGGCCCCCGTGACCGCCGCGGCGGCCTGGCTCTCAGCCGCGAGCGCGCGCGTCGTCAGCGCCTTCGCATCGGCCTCCGTGTACCCGTCCAACCGCGTCACCAGGTAGCCGCCGAAGCGGGCATGCGAAAAGGGCTCCGTGGCGTTCCAGTAACGGTTGCTCCACGCCAGCCCCGTAAACTCGCCATCGCGGAGGCGTACCGTGACCGCCCCCGGCAGGCGCTCATAGTCGAGGGCGGCCAGCGTGCTGTCCAGCGCCGGGCGAAAATCGCCGGCACCGCGCCCGGGAGCGTCGGCAATGCGGATCGGCACGCCCTTGGTCAAGACGATGAAGTCGATGTCGGCATGGCTCGACAGGAACGCCCGCAAGGGCGTCTCGACGGTGGCCTGGTAGGCCGCGTACGAGATCGTCTCGTGCGCCGCCGAGACGGCGGCATCGGGGCACTGAATGCGAACGAGGTTGGCCACACCGCGGCGGCGCGCGTAGTCCTCGCCCACGGCCAGCGACACCGGGCTGTCGGCATTGCAGACAACAACGACGCGCTCGCCATCCCGTGCCCCCGCGGGCGCCGCACCCACAGCCAGAGGTAGCGCGCCGGCGGTAAGCAGCGTCAGCCTGCCGAGGGCGCCAAGGCAGGAGAGACCAGGGCGGTCTGCGCTCTTGCTCATACGGGGTCTACGCCCTTCAATCTGGCGGGCACGGGCACACGGCCGACGACACGTGCCCTTACGATAGCACCGCTGCCCGGCCGGGTAACGCCCCCCACCCGGACTATATTAGAAGCATGAAACGACGGGTCTATGTGGAGACCTCGGTGGTCAGCTACCTGGCGGCGCGCCCAAGCCGCGACCTACTCGTGGCCGCCCGGCAACAAATCACAGCGTCTTGGTGGGAGACTCGGCGGCCGACGTTCCGCCTGTTCGTGTCCGCTGTGGTGCTGAACGAAGCGGGTGCTGGGGACGCGGACGCGGCCCGTCGCCGCTTGGCGTTCTTGATCGCGATTGCGGTGCTCGATCCGACGGAGTCGGCGCGCGAACTCGCCGGCCGCCTACTGAGTGACGGCGCCCTTCCGCCTCAGGCCGTGGACGACGCTGCTCATGTCGCCGTGGCGGCAGTGCACGGGATGGACTACCTTCTGACCTGGAATTGCCGCCACATCGCCAATGCTGAGAAGAAGCCACTCATCCGGACCATCTGCCAGCGGAGTGGTTTTGCCTGTCCGGAGATCTGTACGCCGGAGGAGTTGATGGGGGAGTCCGACGATGGCCGATGAAGTGCTTCAGGAGCTCTGGCGCATCAAGGACGCGAACGCCCAGCGGTACAATGGCAATGTTGATGCGTTGTTCGCCGAACTTCGTCGCCAGCACCCCAGCCGCTTCGTCCGCCCGCCCCGTCGACGCGCGGGCGCAGCGGCACCCGTAACGCCGCTGCCCGCAGTTGAGGTCGCCGAGGCGGACGGCCCCTACGCCACCCCGCCCAAGTCTGCCGGCAAACGCCGGCAGCGCCCCGTGACCAAATGACGACTACCGAAACACCCTCCGCGCCGGCCGCCGTCGGGCCGCAGTTCAAGACCAGCCTGGAAGTGGTCAAGGCCGGCGCGCTGGAACTGCGGCTGCAGGTGGTCGCCAACATGGACGAGGCGATCGAGTACTACGTCGAGACCGCCCCGGACGACACGACCCAGATCCCCTACTACACCCGGCTGTGGGAGTCGGCCCAGGCTCTGGCCGAGGCCATGGCCGCGCGGCCCGAACTCTGGCCTGGCCGCCGAGTGCTGGAGTTGGGCTGCGGACTGGGACTGCCGTCCTTGGTCGCGGCGCGGCTGGGGGCCGAGGTCACCGCCACCGACTTCCACCCCCACAACGGCCCTTTCTTCCTGGCCAACGCCCGTGAGAATGGCCTCGACCGCATCCGCTATGAACGCATGGACTGGCGCTTGCCGCACCTGGCGGGCGACTTCGATGTCGTCCTCGGCAGCGACCTCATCTACGAGGCCGATATGGTAGTGCCCTTCGTCGCCTGCGCCCGACGCTACTGCCTTCCCGGCGGCCTGCTGCTCTTCGCCGACCCCGGCCGCACCCACCTGCAACGCGCCTGCGACGCCCTCGAGCAGGCCGGCTTCAGCTCCACCTTCGAGGCGCACGGCGACATCTACGTCTTCACCTTCACCCGCGGCACGAAGTAGCGCGCCGCGTCGTCCCTGCCGTCCCCGTGTTCGTCCCCGTCCCCGTCCCCGTCCCCGTGTTCGTAGTCGTGTTCGTAATCGTGTTCGTAATCGTGTTCGTAGTCGTGTTCGTAATCGTGTTCGTGTTCGTCCCCGTCCCCGTCCCCGCGTTCATCGTCGTTCCCGCCGCCGGGGGCGGCGTCCGCCGTACCCCCCGCCCCGCTACGGCTCCTCGGCCAAGCGCTGGATCTCCGCCGGACTCAGCGCCCGGCCATAGACCCGCACCTCGTCGAGGATGCCCTTGGTGCCGGCGCCGAAGCGCAGCGGCTCGTCCACCGTCCTCATCAGGTCGGGCGAGACGCCCTGACTGCCGACCCTGCGGCCGTCGACATACACCGCGATCTGCCCGGCCGCGACGGCGCTGGTGGCTGCCAGGTGGTGCCACTGACCGTCGTTCAGATTCGGCCCGCCGCCGACATCCACGTGTGGCGTCGCCGCGCCGACGAACGAGGTGGAGAAGTACGCCGAGAAATCGCCCGGGCGGAGGTACACGCCATAGTTGCGCGCCAGGTTGCCGCGGAACTTGGTGACCGGGAACTGCCAGGAGCCCGTGTCCCCCGTGAGCTTGATCCAGAAGGCCACCGTGGCCTCCTCGGGCAGGTTCAGCGCCGCCGCCGCGGGCACCTCGACCAGGTCCGGCACCGGCAGCGCGCCGGCCGGTCCGCCCACCGCCGCCGCGGAACTGCCGCTGAAAGCCAGGGCCATGCCCTGACGGCCAGGCACCCACTGGCAGCCGGCGATCTGGCCATGCAGAGCATTGGGCGTGGCGTCGTGGGCGACCGTCCCCTGACCCTCGTCGAAGCGCCAATGCCCGATCAGTGCTTCGCCGGGACGGATCGAGGTCACCCACACCGTGGCCCGCTGCGACCACGCCGACTCCGCGCCACGAATCTGCAGGGTCACGGCCTGCGGGCCCGGCGGCAGCGTTGCCGCGGGCGTACAGGGGATGGCCAGCTCCTGCGTGGCCTGGGCCGCGACCGTGGTGACGACCTGACGCTCAACCAGGCCGCCCAACTCGATGGCAAACTGCGTCGCCTGCGCCAGCGGGTTGCTCAGGAGCAGCCGCAACTCCGCGGTCTCACCCGCCAGCAGGCGCGGCGGGGCCCGCAACTCCACCGGGGCGACGGCCGTAGTCAACGCCTGCGGCAGGCGCACGAACTGCAGCGCTTCCGAGGCTTCCAGGAAGAGCACACCGTCGCGGGTCGGCACCTCCCGTTCGTTGCCCATGAGGTCGACTACCGGCACGCTGCGCAGACCCGTCGGCAGCGCCACCATGGCCGAGTTCGTAGGCGCCCACAGCGCCAGGATGTACTCGTCCCCGGGCTGGAACGCGGCATCTCCGTATGCCGCGGCCGGGTTGCGGGGAACCCGGCTTCCAGGGCTCCTCTGGAACTGCCGACTCCAGAGTCCGGGGCTCAGCGTCAACTCGGCGGCGGGCCGCGCCCCGTCGAGCAGCCGGGCGCAGGTACGCAGGGCGAAGTAGGCTGGTCTGGGGGTGAGGTCGTTGTAACACAGGCCGTAGTTGTCCTCGGAGTAGAAGCGGTCGGTGCCCGGATCGGCCAGCCGGAACCAGAAGATACGGTCGACCAGGCCGGTTCCGAGGGCAAGCACGATACCGCGGCCGGTCAGCAGGGCCGAACGCTCCTCGGTCGAGCCGCCGGGGATCTCGGTGGTCCAGCACCACTCGGTGAGCCACAGCGGCCTCCTGCCGCCGTGCTGCTCGCAGAGCGCCGCGAGGCGCGTCAGGTCGCCGACCAGGTCACTCTCCTCGGGCGTGGTCTGACGGTAAGGGTGGATGGAGAGGGCGTCGCAGCTCGGCACCACGCCGCTCCGGATCAGCTCGCCCATGAAGTCGCCGCCATACTCGCCGGCGCCGGCCAGGCCGGGGGTGACGACGGTGCAGGCCGGGTTGCCGCGTTTGGCGGCGGCGTAGCCCGTGCGGACCACCTCCAGGAACTCCTTCGCGTCCGGCGTGGGCTCCCAGAAGACGCTGATGTTGGGCTCGTTCCAGATCTCCCAGTGATCGATCATCCCGGCGAATTGCCGCGTGGTGGCCTCGACGTAACGCTCCCAGTCCGGCAGCTTCGGCTTGTAGACCCAGGGCCGGGCCGCACCGGCCGGCGCCGTGGAGCCCCAGGCCGGCGGGAAGCCGAGGATGCCCAGGATGCGCATGCCGTGTGCCTGAGCCTGGTCCGCCGCGGCCAGCATCCAGTCGCGCCGCCCGGCGCTGGCGTGCAGACGGTAGAGCCCGCGGTCCTGGCCGGGATCATCGGCGTCGTCGAAGCTCCACCAGGCACAGAGCCCCGCCGCGGGCGGATCCTGGTGGGCGGCCAGGGCCGCGATCTCGGTTGCGGCCAGGGCGCGGTCGCAGAGCACCACCTCGTCAAGCTCGCCCGTGTACGACGAGGCCAGCCGCACGCCGTCCTTGCCGGTCCGCAGGCGCCCGCCGTCCAGGACCTCGCGCTTGATCTCGCGGCCATCGACGTAGAGGATGGCCGTCCCGGTGTCGGCGGCGTAGGTCGCGGCGAAGTGGTGCCACTGGCCATCCCAGGGCGACCAGCCCGAGGAGAGACCCCAGTACGGGCTGCGGTCGCCGCGCTCGAAGGCCGCCGTGAACGAGGCGACGCCGGTATCCCTATCCAGGAAGACGCCGTAGTTGCGATAGGGCTCGTCAGCGTACTTGAGCACGGGCCACTGCCAGTCGCCAGGATGCCGGTCGGCTCGCATCCAGAAGGCCAGCGTGACGGCGTCCTGCAGGTCCAGGCGCGGATCGGCCGCCGTGGCCAGGTTGCCCGGCCCGCGCACGGCCTGCCCCTTCACCCCGGCGACGCTCGGCGGCGGGTCCCAGACAAAGACCCCCGGCGCCGGCTCGACGTACTGCCAGTTGAAGGACAGCCGCTCCCAACCGATACCGGCCTGACGATTCAGGCGGAAGGCGGTCTCAAGCTGCCCCGCGGCGAGGCTGTGGGTGGCGGCGTGACCGCCGAAGGTCCCCAGACCCGCGGCCAGCGGCGGGTCCGCCGCATCCATGACCCCGAAGGGTTTCGCGAAAACACGCTGCCGGCCCGGCCCGGACAGGATCAGGGTCACCGTATGCGCCCCGAGCTGTTCTGGGCGGTAATCGAAACGGAGGGTCGCGCTTTGCCCGGGGGCGACGGCGAACGGCTGTGCGCCGAGATCCGCAAAGAGGCGGCGGAAAGCGCTCACGCGCAGCGTCGCCTGGCCTGCCGCCGCCTCAGTCCCGCGGTTGCTCAGTGTAACCGTGAAGACGGCCCCCCCGTCGCGGTTCAGAAGACCCGCCGGCTGGCCGCTGCTGATCTCGGCCTCGACGAAGTCCACCGCGCCCGCCGTAGTCAGGGCCCGGAGGTCGCTGCAGTACACCGCGCCCTGGAGCGCGGTTGCGGCCCCCCGTTCGACGGCGATCTGGCGGAGCCAGACGGGGTGCGCCAGGGGCTGCACGGCCTCGCCGTGGCGGCGCAGCGCCCGCCAGCCCGTCCCGTCGCCTACCGGCACCGTGATCTGCCGCCAGCCGCTCCCCTCGATCACGCCGACGCCGCGATCGTACCAGCGCCCGGCCGCATCCTCAATGGCCAGGCTGAGCGGGCGGCCCGAACCGTCGCCGTACAGCCAGAACGACACCGACTCGCACGGCCCCGGGATGGGCAGCCCCGTCCAGTACAACGACAGGTAGTCGCGCTGCGGCTCGCGGAAGTCGTAGGTGAGTTTCAGCGCCGCCGCCACCCCCGGCCGGGGCTGCTCCGGCGAGACGCTGACGGCGCTCTCGCCGAGGACGTAGTTGACCCGGCGCCCGCCCACCTGCCAGTGGCTCAGCGCGGCCATGGGGTCGACCACCCACTCGCGCGCCGGCTCCGCGGCGACGGCGCCGCGCAGACCGAGGGCAAGAGAGAAGGCCGCCGTGACCAAGCCTGCGTATCTCATCGTCACCTCCCGATCACCGCGGCGGTCTGGACGTGTTCCTGGCGTTCGACGACAACCGCCGGGACGACCCCGACCTGCTGCGCGCCCTCACCCCGGCCAGTACCCAGCGCCCCGCTGATCAGCAGCGGCCAGACCAGCGGATACCCCGGAATGCAGATGTTCTCGCGGGTGTAGAGAGATACGGAGTCGGAAGGACTCGTGAGTTGGCCCACGAACCGAGCCTTCGCGTTCCAGAACCCGCAGGTGAAGATCGCTGAGACCACGCCCTTGGCGGCAGCCTGACCCTCGAGCTTCGGGGCACCCCCGAGGCAGAACCGGAGATAAGGCAGAGGCTTGCCCGGCGTTGCGGGCAGCTTCGCCGCGACGCGCTCGAAGCGCACTCTTTCCTCGGCCTGCAGGACACCCATCGGCCGGCCATAGGCCTGTACCGCCTTCTCGGAGGCCAACGGGCCGCTGCCCGACTTGGTGCTGATGCAGCCGGTCAAGGCCACGGTTCCCACCAGGGCCACGCCCCGAACAACCGTCGCGATGCGCAGTCTTCCGCTGGTCGCCATGCTCCGCGCTCCTCTTCTCTCCTGGGTCGCTACGCTGCCCCCGTCGACACCCCGTCAAGCAGGAGCCCTCGCCGTGGTCACGCCGTGCCCAGCGCACGCGCGCCACGGAGATACACTTACCCTAATGTAGGCATCGGGGATACGCTTCTTACGCGGCCGCTGCCGGAGTAAATATGGTGACCCGCGTACTCGCAGGCCCCCCGCGTGGCGTCGGGCGCCTTGCCGATGGCCTGACCGGATCGCACTCCCCCTACCACGCTACCACCTGCCCGTACCCCTTGCCCGAGAAGCAGGAGAGGATGGAATGAAACGGTATGCGGTTGTCTCAGTGCTCGTCACCGCCGCGGCCCCCATGGGCGGATGTTCGACGACTCTCCCGAAATCCTGGTCTGAACACGGGGCCAGGGCCCTTCGGGCATCCTGCGGTTCACGGCGAGGCGCCCGCCGCTGGCCGGGGGTCTGCGAGTCCGCCACGACGGCCCCAACCCGGAACCTACCCGGCATCCGGGCCGAACCAGATTCCCTGCTGCCAATCAAGTCGCTGGCTCAGGCGTTTACCCTGTGGAGTGGCTGCGAGTCGGAGCTGATCGGCAAGACCGCCGAGGTGTCTGGGAACGGCAAACTCATGAACGCAACGGAATCCAGGCGACCCGCCAAGGTGCTTACTGGGCTGAGCTGGCTTGCTCTGGCGCTCTGCACGACCGCTGTTTGCGCCAGTGATGCCGACGACATTCAGGCAGCCGGCTACCTGGAGCGCATCACCTACTATGGAATGGCTTTGGCCGACCAGCGCGAGGCGCTGGCAGCCTCCAGTCTCGAGGCCAGCCGGGTTCTCGCCAGCTACCAGACCGCCGTGCAGGAGCAGGACGTCGCGGCAGCGTCGCGCCTGAAGGCCGAGCAGGACGCCATGGTCGGGCTGGAGAGTCTCTACACCGAAAAGCTCCAGGCCACTATCGCGGCGCTGGCGGGCGAGCACGACGTGCTGGCCACCAAGTGGCAAGCGCGGCAGATGACAGGCGAGGCCGCCAAGCATATCCTGCAAGCTGCAGCCCTCTGGACGGAGAGCGGCGAACTCTGTGAGAGAACCGCGCTCCTGAAGCAGGGGAACAAGGACTTTGAGGGTGCGGGTGCTGCCCTTGAGAAGGCCGCCGCGGCCTACGAGGCAGCCCGCTCCAGACTGGCTCAGGCCCGACGTTTGTCGGCGACCCGTGAGATTAACGATGGCATCCGGGACACCAGGCGCAAGGGCCTCCTGGCCTTGCGCAACGCCAGCGTGGCCTACGCCGACGCCATCGACCTGCACACGCAGAGAGCCCGCGAGGAAAAGCTGGATATCCAGAAAGGCAACGCCGGGGAAAGATGGCGCCTGGCCGCCGTCGCCCAGCAGAGCCGCGAACGCGTGCAGTTGCTCATCCGGACCCTGGAGCAGAGCCGGTAGTGTGTCGTCCGCTTATCCCGTTGGTGTATGGCACAACGGATCTTGCGGACGCCACACTAGGTGTTGCGCAGGACCTCGCCCGCCGGCTTCCGAGTCTCGTCCAGGCGGATCAACCCTCACCAAATGCCGGCAGCCCCTCGCAACTTCAGCGCTCGGATTTTCGGGTGCGGGGCGGCCCGTGCCGCCTTGGGGTGCGGCCGGATCTGCCCCCGTCTTGGGGGCTGTAGAGAGAGTGTGACGTGTTTGCCCGTGCTACGGTGAGTTAGACAAAGAACAGCCACCGAGCCGGAAGAAACACGTCACAGCCGTGAACTTACAGCCGACACTCGTTCCTGCCAGCGGTTGTCTGGACCTGGCATTCAGTCGCAGCGGAGAAGGGGCCGCCGCCGAGGTGGCCGTGTGGTGGGGGCTGACCCTGGTGGAGCGCCTGCAGTGCCGCGGCAGCGCCTTCGAGTACAAGCTGTCGGCTGCGCGCTTCCACAACATGAGGGTCCCGGCCGCAGTCCTGGTCCGGGAGTACGGGTTTGCGCGCTCGACCGTGAAGCGGTACGGGGAGGCACTGCGCAGCGGCGATGCGGAGCGGATCAGGCGCGTGTTCTCGGGCCAGGGATGTCCCCGCACGGTCACGGTGCAGATCGATGCGTATGTGCGGGGACGGTATGCGTCGCTGCGGCAGACGGCGCGCAACTACAATGCCTCGATCCGGGAGGAGGTTCTGGAACGCTGGGCAACCCCGGTGTCCGGCGAGCGGCTCCGGCGCATCTTCCGGGACGAGGACCGCATCCGGGGCTGGAACCGGCGGCGGCGCGGGCGCCAGCCGCTAGTGGAGACGGGAGCGAACGGTTGCGAGTCGCCGGCCGGAACAGGCTTGGAGGCGCGCCCATCTCGCAACCGTTCGCTCAGGTGCGGGACGCTGCCCTTCTCCGGCCAGGAGGTCGGGGAGAGCCCGCAGTTTCTACACCACGCGGGGCTGACGCTGCTATATCCGTGGCTGGAGTTGGCGCTGGCGGGATGGCCGGACAACCCGTCTGTGGTCCGGCAGTTGTTCGCCCAAGTCCTCTGCGGGTCGGTGAACCACGAGCAGACCAAGGAAATGCACCTGCCGTCGCTGGACGTGCTGAGCGGGCCGACGCTGCGTTCGCCGTGGTACCTGCGGCGGCTCACCGACCGACTGGCCACGCCCCGGAACACCGCGGAGGTGCTGCGGCGCAACCTGGGGCTGCTGGGCGAGCCGTCCTCCGACCACTACCTGTTCGATCCGCACGTGGAGCGCTACACCGGCGCGCGGCCCGTGCTGAAGCTGTGGATCGGCGGCGAGCACCTTGTCGACAAGGGCCTGATCCAGGACCTTGTCCACACCGCTGCGGGGCGCCCCTGCATGCTGCTGCTCGACGACAACTTCCACGACGTGCGGGAGCGTTTCCATGCCGTCCGGCAGGCCATGGTCGAACTGCTCGGACTGGAGTCCGGAGCAGGGCTGAACTGGGTGGCCGACCGCGCCATCTTCGGCCTGGACTGCCTGGGCGCCGTGGTGGACGACGGGCAGGGGATCGTGACCTGGCTCAAAGGCTACGAACACGACGGCTGGCAGGCCGGTGCGCCGTTCGGGACGGTGACCCTGACCCGGCCGCGCAACGACAGCGGCGACCTGCAGTACCTGCGCCTCGACTGGCAAGCGGGCACGTGGGCGCGCGACAGCCGCTTCCGGCAGGTGACCGTGCGGGTCCGCCGGGAGGGACGGCAGGAGCCCCTGGACGTCGCGGTCCTGGCCGCCGGAACGGTCCCGGGCGATGCAGAAGCGGCGGAGTGGATCTTCAGCCGCTGGCCCCAGGAAAACAACATCGGGTACCTGCTGCGCCATGTCGGTCTGGGCGAACTGACCGCACGGGCATGGAACAGCTACGAGGACATCGCCCATACGGTCCAGGACCGACAGGTCGAGAGCCAGGCGCACAAGGACCTGACCGGGCGCCGGGAGGACATCGAGGAG
>CAILUI010000228.1 GCA_903837355.1 uncultured Victivallales bacterium | reverse complement strand
ATCTGGACTGCCTGCCCGGTAGGTTCGGTGCTGATCGCCATAGTGACAAGCACCATAGCAGGCAACCACAAAATATCCAGAACTACAATGCAACTTATTCTACTGCAGTATATTCCATATTATTATAAAACCACCCTGCGCCCTGGTGGCGCCGATGGCCGGACCTGCCGCCCGCGCGGCTCACATGATGAGATTGAACAGGTAACCTACGCCGACGATGCCCAGGGCCACGATGCCGAAGAACACCGCCAGCAGGCGGGGCTTGAGCACCTTGCGGAGAATGACGGCCTCGGGCAGGGAGAGTCCGATCACCGCCATCATGAAGGCCAGAACCGTGCCCAGGGCAGCACCCTTGCCGAGCAAGGCCTGCACGATCGGGATGATCCCAGCGGCATTGGAGTACATCGGGACGCCGATGATCACGGCCAGCGGCACCGACCACCAGGCCCCTTTGCCCATGATGGCCGCCATGAAGTTCTCGGGTACGTACCCGTGGATGCCTGCGCCGACGCCGATACCAAGCAGCACGTACAGCCAGACGCGCCCGACAATGTCCTTGACCGCATCCAGGCCCAGGCGGATGCGCCCGGCCCAGTCCGGTTCCGCTTCTGGGCCGGCGCCACCGACCTGCGTCTGGTAGACCCAGTCCTCGACGTACTTCTCGAGCCGTAGCCGCCCGATGATCCAGCCCGAAACGATGGCGATGGCCACTCCCATCCCCAGGTAGATCGCCGCGACCTTCCAGCCAAACAGCCCGAACAGCAACACCAACGCCACCTCGTTGACCATCGGTGCCGAAATCAGGAAGGAGAACGTCACCCCCAGCGGCACGCCGGTGGTGACGAAGCCGATGAACAACGGTACCGCGGAGCATGAGCAGAAGGGCGTGACGATGCCCAGTAACGCCGCCAGCACATTGCCGGTGGATTCGCGTCTGCCGGAGAGCAGCAACCGCGTCCGTTCCGGGGTGAAGAACGAGCGGATGATGCCGACGCCGAAGACGACGAGCGTAAGCAGCATCAACACCTTGGGGGTTTCATAGACAAAGAACTCCACGGCGGCACTCAGGTGCGTGCCGGGGGTCAGGGGCATCAGGCTGTACGTGAACCACGCCGCCAACGGCGCCAGGTTCCGGTACAGCAACCACCAGATTGCCAGTCCTGCAATTCCCCAGGGGACATACGTGCCCCAGCCCGGCTTCCGAGCAGCGGCAGTCATACCCTCCGGTGGGATCGACGGGGGCGCCTCCGGGGTGACGGATCTCGTAACCGTGTCCATGATGGTGCTCGTTCCGTTCCTCGACGCTGGCCGGAACCTGGACTCAGCCTGCCAGGACCACCAACCGCATGCCGGCTCACCGACTCGTGGCGGGTTGGCGAGCGCAGCAGAGGGCGCGCTGCTCGTCGGCCGCCGAGCTCATCAACTCGTTCACGCAGGACAGAAAGTTAAACACGCACGGGAAGCGCAGCGAATAGAACACCTGCAGCCCGCGCTTCTGGTCGCGCACAATGCCGGCCGCCTTTAGCACCGACAAATGCTTGGAGACCGTCGACATGTCGGTGCCCACCACGCGCTGCAACTCGCAGACGCAGCGCTCCCCGTCCGCGAGTCGTTCCACCATGCCCAGACGCGAAGGATGTGCCAGCGCCTTCAGCACCCGCGCCTGCATCTCCAACTGCTGCCGTTTCCGTGGCTCCATGCCGACCCTACTCCCGATGGACTGCCTGTTCTTACCAGAATCGAATGCTTACTTGGCACTATAACCAACTAGTCGCGGAATAGCAAACCCGGTCGCGCCCCGCCGACACGCCCATAGGGCCGCCCCTGGGTTCATCCCGGCGAGGCGTCTCAGGGAGCAGCCTCCACGACGCTGGTCGCAGGCGCGGGCAGCCCCAGCAGGAAGCCTGCGCTCCTGCCGGAGAGCGCCGCCAGGCCGTCCTCTGGCCCTCCGGGGGTGTCCATTCTCAAACCCAAAGTCCTTCCCGGGCTCGGGCTGGACGAATGGAGGCGGGCGATCACTGGTTCAACGGCGTCTTCAGCCGCTGCCGTGCGCTGCTCTCAACGCGATCAAGCAGAAGCTTGACCAACCGCAGGGCCTCCTCGACATCCCTGTCCAGCACGATCTGCTGCATCCAGATTTGCTCCTCGGGCGTGATCTTGACCACAATTTCCTGCATACGAGACTCCTCATTACAACGCCGACAGGGGCCGGCCTCTGTACTATATATGCATACTTGGCCAATATGCCAAGCTAGGACCATACCCCCTCTGCCAGGCGCTGCTGGGGTCAGCCGCGACTGCCGCCGTTCCCCCTGGGGGACAACGCGAACCGCGCCCGAGACGGTCCCGGCAGCGCGGGTTCCAGAACGAGATCCCTGGTGCCGGCGGGTCTCGCCGGCGGCGGGGCCGGCTACGGCTGGCGCAGGCGGTAGGTCTCTCCGGCCACGGTCTCGAAGCTGTGGATGCCCTCGGCGGTGGCGGTGGCCGGTACCGCCACGCCCGGCGTCGTCTCCACACGCAATCCCGCCGTCCAGGGGGAGAACAGACGGCAGACGCCGCCGCGTTCGCTGCGGATCTCGCAGGCAGCGACGGTGCCGTCCGCCCAGCGGGCACTCACCAGGAAGGCGCCCTCGGCCCGGAACGTCCTGAATTCGGCAGCGACCTGCGGCGGCCAGAGCGGGAACAACCGCAGTATCCCGGCGGTGCTCTGCAGCAGCATCTCCTGCAGCGGCGCGCACATGCCGAGGGTCTCGGTCCAGGCGCCGGCGTGGCCGTAGTCCATGACGCTCATGGCCCAGATCAGGCCGTTGGGGTGACGCCAGCGCTCGACCATGCGGCGCAGGCCGGTGAAGGCCCGCTCGGGATCGAGATCGCCGTTGCGGAAGGTCGGCAGGGCGATCATCGGGTACTGACCCGCGTACCAGAGGTCCACCCAGGAGCCGGCGCCGGGCCAGGGCGCCCCGGCCCGGCGCGCCGCCGCGGCAACCGGCGGCACGCCGTCGCCGAACTCCGGCGGATTCGCCTCGTAGAAGAGCTTCGCCAGACCCTCGCGCTGGACGGGAGGCTGGCCGTCGTCACCCGCGGCGTGCTCGAGCCGGTCGCGCCACTGCTCGCGCAACTCCGGATCAGCCGCCAGGACCTCGCTGGCCAGGATGGCGGAGCGCAGGCAGTAGCGCAGGTGGCGCATCACCTGGGAGCGGTCGGTGTAGTCCTTGGGGTCACCCGTGAAGCCGTCCTCGCCCTGGTTGGACGGGAAGACGTGGTAGAGCCCGTCCTCGCCCTTCTTCATGAAGTCAAGGTAGAACAAGGCGCAATCGCGCAGGACCGGGTAGCCGACCTCACGCAGCCAGGTCGCGTCCTTGGTGCAGAGGTACCGCCACCAGTAGGGGTTGGCAGCCCAACCGGTCATGTAGGCCATCCGCCCCATCGGTACGGCGCCGAGTACATCATCCTCAGCCAGAATGGGATAGCCAGTCAGTTGGATGAAGACGCCACGAGTGCCGTAGTACTTGCTGGCGATGATCTTACCCATCTGTAGGAAGTACTCCATACCGGTGAAGTAGGCATCGCCGAGCTGCAGTTGGTTGGCCGTGTAGTCGCCCCAGTAGGGCTGCTGGTAGTTGTAGTTGGTGTGGTAGTCGCCGTGCCAGTGCGAGAAGTCGCGGACGGTGCTGGGCAGGAAGAGCCCCGGCGGGGTCTTGCCGACCCGCGTCGTGCAGCGGCGGGCGTGGTAGGTCTCGTACCAGAGATTCTCCAGCAGCGGGTCGCCGATGGCCAGCGCCGAGTGAGACCAGAACTCGGCGGCGTCCTGCCGGGCGGCCTCTTCCCACTGGGCCGGTTGCGTGGCTGGCCCAGCGAGGGCGGTGCGCACCCGGCCCAGCTCGGCCTCCGGGCCGCCGGGGTCACTCGATGAAGGCACCGCCACCACCACCCAGCCACTCGTAAGGTCGTTCGGCAGCATGCACGCCAGCCGCGCCTCGCCGCTTGCCCCCATGTCGACCGGGGCGATGCTGCCGGCGGAAACGAACGGCGCCAGCAGGTAGCGGAACCCGTTCGGGAAGGTCGGCTCGGGCGGGAAGGCCTGCTCGACCACGGTGGTGCCACCGTCTTGGCGTACCAGCGGCCGCGGCAGGGGCGTCACTTTGTCGTGGTCCATGTTCAGGAACGTGTCATGGCGGTAAGCCGCGAAGTACTGCTGGGCAAAGGTGCGCAAATCCGGGTCGGCCCAGCGGTAAAGCGAAAACCAGACGGGGGGCTTGGTGTTCCCGATCCGGTGGCTCTCGTCCCAGTTCACCAGCTCCCAGCGCACGACCAGCACATTGGGCTGCGGGGGTATGCTGCAGGTCAGGCGCAATTCAACGCCGTTGGCCGAGGCGCAGACGAGGCGCAGAGTGCCGGTCTCGATGCTCAGTTCCTGGCGCACGGTCAGACCCGGCAGATCCGGCGGTAGATGCAGAGCCAGTTCACCCACGGGCTTCGGGCACGGGTAGGGGCGCCGGCGATAGCTGGCCGGCGCCCCCTGACAGAGTTCCTTCATGCGCTCGGGGTTGTCGGTCCCATTGAGCGCCACCGGGTCGGCGCCGCCGTAGGGTGGACACTTCCAGCGCTCGACGGCAATGCCGTGCGCGATCTCGTCGATATGCGGTGGCTTCGGGTCGGCGCTGGTGTCGAGCCGCCGATCCCAGACGTCGCCCTTGCCGAAGCGCCAGATGATCTGGTCGCGGCTCTGGTAAACGCTGACCGAGAGGTCACCGTTCCCCAGCAGCAGCCCGTCCTCGGCCTCAGTGATGGGCTGCGTGACCACCAGGTTGTGCTGACGCATCGCTTCGGCTCCCTCGGCGCTGGCGGTAACGCTGGCGAAACTCAGCGCCAGGACGGCCATGACTCGACGGTGTTTCATGTCGCCTTGCCTCCCCTGACCCCGGGTCACTCGCCCCGGATCGACTCGATCACGACCTTGCCCGGGCTGGAGCCGTGTTCCGGGTCCAGCCGCAGCATGGTGATACGGTGCCCGCGCCAGAGCGGATGGTCACCCACCTTGATCCGCAAGTCGCGAAGCTGGCCATCCGGCACGACGTCGAAGTGAATGCACATCTCCTCGGCGCTGGCCGTGGCCTCGGCGGCCCGGAAGTAGAGCTGCCCGAAGGTGCCGCAGGTCACGCTCATGCGGACAACGAGAGTGCGGATGCTGTCCGCAGCGAGGTCCACAGCCGGGGCGTAGAGGTAGGGGTCTTCACCGACGATGTCGGCCTGCATGGCTCCGGCACGCACCAGCAACGGCCCGAGGCCGCTGTGCGCCACCCAGCCCTGCGTGTCCTTGTCGAAGCGGAAGTCCACGCGCTCCAGCGGCGTGGGCCCTGGGGGCTGGTAACGCCGGACCTTCCCCTCGATGACGGCATCGCCATTGGCGGGGTCGATGCGGGCCACGACCTTGCCGCTGCGCCACAGGGTGAGTTGCGCCTCCCCCAGGACCTCCTGCCCCCGCGGGTTGAGGAACTGCAGGCCGACGGTCTGGTCGCGGATGAAGTCGATGCGGTGGCGCGTGCCGGGAGCGTAGGCGGAGTAGGCCAGGAGTTTGCCGGCCGGCAGCCAGGCCACCCAGCCCGACGGCGGCAGGACGATGGTCTGCCCATCGGCGTCTACCGGAAAGTCCTCCTGCAGGCGGTTCACCACCACCTGCAGGCCGTTGGCATATTCGACCTGGATACGGCGCAGCGGCTCGAGGCCGGGGGTCTTGACCCAGGGGTCGGGAAGCGGGTTCACGCCCGCAACGACGATCTCGAGCAGGCTCTGCCAGGCGCCGTTGCGGTGATAGCGGACGGCGCGCACCGGCTGCAGGGCATAGTGCCGCTGCAGCGTCCCCACCACCAAGCATTCGGTGAGCACGTAGTCCCAGGGCATGCCGGGGTAGTAGAAGAGGTAGCCGCCGTTGCCATAGAGCACCTCGGCGGCGCGGTAGTCGTCGTACTGCGACGGGTCCGTGAGGTAGGTGCACTTGCCGGAACTGAAGTTGGCAAAGGGCGGCATCTCGAAATAGCGGTACATCAGCCCCATGCCATGCACGGTGGTCAGGTGCTGCAGTCGCCGGAGCTTGAACTCCGGGGTGAACTCGCGGTGATGGCCGTCAAAGATGCCGAAGTCGCCGGTGTCGATGAACTCGCCGAGCTGGGTCTCGTCGATCACCGTCTCGGTGCCCAGGGGACCACGGTGGGTGTCCTTGATCAGACGCAGGGCCTGGCGCTGCTGCGCCTGACTCACCCGCATCGCGCCGGCGCCGGGCTGCGCGGCGTCGTAGTCGGTATAGCCCCAGGGCGCACCGGCACTCCCGAGCTGATCGGTCAGGCTGGCGTCGGTGGCGAACAGGTGCTGGATCTCGGACTCCTGGCGCTGCATCAGGGGCAGCCAGTCCGTCGGCCGGGTGAACCACTGCGGCTTGCCGGCGGCGTCCAGGGCCCGCGTCGCCTGCCCCGCCTGGGCACTCGGGGAAGCGGGGCGCCAGTACACGTAGTTCGTGCGCAGCCCAAAGCGCCCGCAGGCTCTCGCCGTACGCGACAGGCTCTGGAAATCGGCGATGCTACCGATGCCGGGGTTGGGCGGATAGTCGGGCATCAGAATGCTGTCGGGAAGCAGTGCGTCGAAGCCCCCGGCCTCCCAGTTCTCAAAGAGGGTCAGGAAACGCGCCTGGCCCTGCGTGATGGCGGCCAGGTGCTGCAGCAGGTACTCGGTCTCATCGGCACGCCCGCCCCAGACGTCAAGAAACACCATTCCCGCCAGGTCGGCGGCATACTCGCTGGGCTTCTGCCGGGGCACGGGCACGGTCTCCCAGAGCTCGCGCCCGACTCTGAGCGTGAGGGTCTCGTCCAGGGGCATGCGGGTCCCGTCCGTACGTGGCGCGTAGATCACGTCCAGCCCGGCGGCGAAGGCGCCACTGCCGCTAAAGCGCAGGTCCGGCGCATCCCAGGTGCTGCCATTGGCGACCGCGATCTCCCAGGTCGTCGCCAGGAACAGCCCCGCCGTACTGCCGGGCGTCTCGGGCGCAAAGGCCACCCGCGGCCAGGATTGCTGGCCGTACGGCTCCGCACAACGGCTGTAGCCAAAACGGAACCACGAGTCGAGGCCCTGCGTCTGCCCGACGCAGAGTCGGCCGCAGACGTCGGCGGCGGTGAAGCGCACCTGCAGGCCTGCCGCTGTCGGGCTGATCTCAAGGCCGTAGACCGCCCGCTCCGCGCCCAGGGTCACCTCGTAATGGCAGGTCAGCACCGCCTCCCGCGAAACGCTGTCAAGCAGGCGCACCGCAGCCGCGGCGAGCGGAGTCTCCTTGCCGGCCAGGATGAAGCTCGGACCGCAGTCGACCAAGGGCCGGACGGTGCGGCCGGCACAGGTGGCCGTGAACTCGCGGGTCGCAGGCGAGTAACGGAAGGTGGTCTCGCCAACCTGCCAACTGCCATCGTCAGCGGCCATGGCCGGCCCGACCGCCAGCAGCAAAGCCATGGAGGTGCACTTACCGACCGGACTTCTGATCATGGGTAGCTCCGCGTGACGCACTGCCTGATCGTTCCTCTTCGGCGAAGCTACCGCGCCGATGACCGTAATGCAACGGGCACGGCCGCGTGGTCATGCACCCCCAGTCCCCGCCGCGACGGCACCAAGGCGGTTGCGGCTGTAGGTTAGGGGCGCGGCATCCCGACCGTCCGCGGGCCCGCAGTCAAACATCCGGAGTACCGTTCCGTCGCGGGGGTTCAGGCCCATGCCGTCAAGCACAGCACGCACCTCACCGCCGCCCAACATCCTGGTGTTCCTGGTGGATGATATGGGCTGGCAGGACACCTCCGTGCCCTTCCACAGCAGCGCAACCCCGCTCAACCAGCGCTACCGCACGCCGGCCATGGCCCGGCTGGCGGCGAGTGGGATGAAGTTCACCCAAGCCTACGTCGCCAGCGTCTGCTCGCCGTCACGGGTCAGCCTGTTGACCGGACTCAACGCCGCCCGGCACCGCGTCACGAACTGGACCATGCGGCGCGACCGCGCCACCGATGCGCCGCACCCCACGCTTGTCCCCCCGGCATGGAATGTCAACGGCATCAGCCCGGACCCGGCCACGCCGCGGGCCATCTGTGCGCCGACCCTGCCGGGGCTGCTGCGCCAGGTGGGCTACCGTACGGTCCACATCGGCAAGGCCCACTTCGGCGCGGCCGACACCCCCGGCGCCAACCCGCTGAACCTCGGCTTCGAGGTGAACGTCGCCGGCCACGCCGCCGGGGGGCCGGGCAGTTACCTGTCCGAGCAGGGCTTCAGCGGCGCCTGGCGTCAGGCCGACGCCTTCTGGGACATCCCCGGTCTGGAGAAGTACCATGGCACCCACACCTTCCTCACCGAAGCCCTGACTCGCGAAGCCCTGGCCGAGATGGAACGAGCCGTGCACGACCAGTGCCCCTTCTTCCTCTACATGTCGCACTATGCGGTGCATGTGCCCTTCGCGCCGGATCCCCGCTTCATCGAGCGTTACCGTGACGCCGGCCTGGACCCGACCGAGGCCCAGTATGCGGCCCTGCTCGAGGGCATGGACAAGAGCCTGGGTGATCTGCTGGACGCCTTGGACCGCCACGGCCTCAGCGACAACACTCTGGTGCTATTTCTGTCCGACAATGGCGGCCTCAGCGCCCACGGCCGCGGCGGTCCGCCGCACACGCACAATGCGCCGCTCAGCAGCGGCAAAGGTTCGGCGCACGAGGGCGGCATTCGGGTACCGATGCTGGTGCGCTGGCCGGGAGTGACCGCCCCCGGCAGCGTCTGCGAAGAGTACACGATGGTGGAGGACCTTCTGCCCACGCTGCTCGAAGCCAGTGGCGCCGCCAGCCGTCTGCCGGCCCTGCCCCCGACCGATGGCCGCAGCTTTGTCCCACTGCTGCGTCAGACCGTGGTGTCGGCGCCGGAGCGTCCCCTTTACTGGCATTACCCAAACATCTGGGGCCCCACCGGCCCTGGCCTCGGACCCTTCAGTGCCATCCGCGTCGGCGCCTGGAAACTCATCTACTACCATGCCGACCGCCGCTTCGAGCTCTTCAACATACCGGCCGACATCAGCGAGACGACGAACCGGCTCGCCGACTGCCCCGCTACGGCCCGAGCGCTGGCCGGGCAGTTGTCGGACTGGTTCCGGCAGGTGGGGGCACAGATGCCGACGGATCGGGACACCGGTGGCCTCGTCCCCTGGCCCGACGTGGCACTGGCGGCAGCCACGGCAGGCACAGGAGGCCCACGCCCATGAACACGGCGAGTTTCGCCCGTCTCTTCCCGCTGGGTTCGCACCTCTGTCGCGAACCCATGCCGCCCATGACCGAACTGAAGCGCGACATGGAGCTCCTGAAACGCCAGGGCTTCAACCTGATCAAACTCCAGGAGCACTGGCTGATCGATGAGCCCCGCGCGGGCGTCTACGAGTTCGCGCGCTACGAGGAGCTCATCGAGCACGCCGCAAGGCTCGACCTCGGGGTCTACCTCGGGCTGACCTGCGAGCAGGCGCCGTCCTGGCTCTACCGCAAGCATCCCGACTGCCGCATGGTCGGCCGCAATGGCCTGCCGGTGGCGTACCAGGCTCAGACGACGCTGCCCGCGGATGGTAAGCCTGGCCCCTGCTACGACCATCCCGGGGCCCTGGCCGACCAACTCCGCTTCATCACCCGCCTGGTCGAGACCCTCGGCCGCTACGAGAACCTGGTGATCTGGAATACCTGGCAGGAGATCGGGTACTGGGCCGAAAGCACTAGCGGACAGCACGTCTGCTACTGCCCGCACACACTGGCCCATTACCGGCGCTGGCTGCAGGAGGAACATGGTGACCTGGACGCCCTGAATCGCGCCTGGAACAGCCGCTACGCCGAGTGGGAGGACATCGTCCCCGAACGCTGCGTGCCCGCACAACCGTGGGTCCAGGACATCGAGTTCCGGCGCTTCATGGATACCGTGCAAATTCCGGCCGTGCTCCGGGCCCGCGCCGCGGCGATCCGCGCCGCCGACCCGCTGCAGCGACCGGTCTTTGCCCACAAAGGCGCCCCGTTGGTCGGCTCCGGCCAGGACTGGGTCTATGCGCGCTGCCAGGACTTCCTGGGCTCGTCCTGTTACCCGGCCTGGAGCCCGTTCCATGCCTGGGATGACGAGGCTGCCAAACCCTACACGCGACACCGGGCGCTGCTCAACGAGACCTGGAACGGCGTCGCGCTGCGCTTTGACTACATGCGCTGCGCCAACCCGCGGGGCCGACCGCTGTGGGCGGCAGAGTTCCAGGGCGGGCCGGTGAGCACGGGCTTCCACAAGGGCCGCGTGCCCTCGGCAGAAGATATCCGGCGCTGGCTGCTCACCGCTGTCGGCTCCGGTGTCTCGGCGCTCTCATTCTGGGTCACGCGCGCGGAAATCGCCGCGGCCGAGTGCAACGGTTTCAGCCTGTTGGACAGTACGGGCGACACCACGCCACGCCTGGACACGGCCGGCCGGGTCGGACGTGCCCTCAACCGTCACCCTGAACTGTTCGGCCGAGCGAGCCCGCTTCCGGCCACGGTGGCCATCCTCGTCAACGAACGCAATCACCAGTTCTGCAACGTCTTCCCGCCGGCAAACGGACTGCTTGGCTATGCCCTGCGCGGCTGGCATCGGCGCTGCTGGGATGCCTCCATCCCGCTGGATTTCGTCGACGTTTCCGAGCTGGACGAAGCCTACGCGCGGGAGTACAGAGCCATCATCGTGCCCTTCCCGTTCTCACTGTCCGAGACGGTGGCGGCCCAACTGACCGCCTACGTCGAGGCCGGTGGCTGCCTGATCTGCGAGGCGGCGCCGGGCCGGATCGACGAGAACGCCTACTGCAACCGGGGCGAGCTCTCGCCGGCCATGGCGGCCCTGTTCGGCGTCCGCCAGCGTAGCTTCACCCTGGTGCGCGAACCCGACGGCGCCCAGCGCTGGTCGCCCGAGGAACGCACCTGGGGCGAGTATCTCGATGCCGCCCTGCTGACCGGCACCGGCCCGCTCGCGGGCCTGCGGTTGCGGGCCAACCTCTACATCCAGACCTTCGACCTTGCCGCCGATGCCACCGCTTGCCTGCTGTACGGCGATGCGGTTGCCGGGGTGGTGCGGCGCCATGGCCGTGGTCAGGCGTGGCTGCTCGGAACCTACCCCGGCCTCGGCGGCACGGCATACCGCGACCCCGACTCCGCCGCCTGCACCCTCGACATCCTGCGCCGCTGCGGCATCACCTCCGACGCGGCTGGAGGCCTGCTGCGCCGCCGCCGGCGCGCCGGCAGCAGCGAGGCCTGGATCCTCACCAACCCGAGCCCCGATGCGATCGCCGAACGGCTCGACGTCAGCGGCTGGGGCCAGGTGACCGACCTGCTGGGTGAGTCCCTGCAGCGTGAAGGCGACCTCATTGGGCTCGAGGTCGCCGCTCTGGACGTGCGCGTGCTCGTACTCGAGAGATGAGCCCTTGTCAGGCCAGGAGGACCCGCGCCAGCGCGGGCCAACACAACCCTTCAGGAGGTGAGCGGTGGGAACACTCAGGGGTCTTGCGGTCAGCTTCGGGAGCGTGGCCGCCATGGCGCTGCTGGGAGCGGCTTCAGCGCCTGCCGTCGACACGGAGATCCTCTACGACGGCCTGGGTACCCAGGACTGGTCCACCTGCCGCGAGCAGGCCCGACTCGAGCGCGAGTTCTCGGTCAGCGAGGTCGGCCTGCAAGCCGATCCCCCTGCCCTGCGCTGGCGCTTCGTCTCCAAGAGCAGCCCCTTCAACGACCTGTTCCTGCTGCGGCCCATCGAGCGCCGTTTCGACAGCGTCCGCGTGCGGGTGCAGAACCAGGGCGCGCCGCTGCGCTTGGCGGCCAAGATCCGCGACGCCGACGGCGCGGAGTGGACGGTGGAAGGCACCGACCTTGCGACCGGCAGCGCCTGGCAGTGGGTCGACTTCCCCATGGCCGCCTGGCATGTCGCCTCGTGGTCCAGCGATGCCAACGGCAGACTCGACTTCCCGCTGGCGAGCTTCACCCTCATCGCCTTCGGTGTCAGCGTCGGCCCGGAGTACTGCCTGAACGTCCAACGCATCGAGATCCTGCGCCCGGAACGGCCGCTGGCAACCCTCCTTGAAGCCCGCCTCCCCGCCACGCTGCGGGCCGGGGAGGCCTTCCCGGTGACCCTGGCGTTCAGCCTGGACCGGCCTGTCCAGGAAGACGGGGCACAGCTCGTCTTCCGACGCGGCACTGCCGTCGTCGCGCGGCTGCCACTGCCACTGCCGCGGGCGCTGACCTCCGTGCAGCCCGGTGAGATCGTTCGTGTTGACAAGGCCGTGCTCAGCCTGTCACAGTATGCCTGGGGCGGTGCCCATGAGGTCCGTGTCCAGCTTGGCGAAGCCCGGGCGCAACGGTCCGGCCAATCTGCAGAGGAGGTCTTTCTCGTGAACGTCAAGGCAAGGAAGTCCGGTCACACGGTCGCCGCGGTGAAGGACCATGGCGGCACGCCGACGCTGTTCATCAATGGCACGCCACACGCGGGCATGGCCTGGGCAACCTACCATCCGACCCTCGAGGTGTTCAGTGACTTCGCGCGCGCTGGCGTCGACCTGTTCACGTTCAGCGCCACGCCCACCGAAGCCGGCTACGGACTCTCCAAGACCGTCTGGACGGCGCCGGACACCTTCGACTACTCGCAGTTCGACGAGCGCGTGGCCATGGCCCTGCAGGCCTGCCCGAACGGGTACATTTTCCCGCGGCTCTACCTGCACGCGCCGGCCTGGTGGAGTGCGCAGCATCCCGATGACATCGTGCTGATGGACCTCGGCGACGGCAAGCCGGTGCCCTTCATTCACTCCGGGGGCAAACCGGCCCCGAGTTGGGCCTCCGCGGCCTGGCGCGCGGACACCATCGCCGCCCTGCAACGCCTCATTGAACACGTGGAATCAGCGCCCTACGCCGACCGCATCATCGGCTACCACCTGGCCTCGGGCACGACCGAGGAATGGATGATGTGGGGCGGCAATGAGAACGAGTGGGTGGATTACTCGCCGGCCAACCTCGCCGGCTTCCGGCAATGGCTCCGCGGCACCTACCGCACCGAGGCGGCCCTGCAGGCAGCCTGGAGCAACCCGACAGCGACCTTTGCCGGCGCCGCCATCCCTACCAAGGCCCGACGCCAGGACTGCGCCCGCGGCGCGCTGCGTGACCCGGCCAGCGAGCAGGACAGCATCGACTTCTACCTCTACAACTCCGATCTCGTCGCGGAAACCATCAGCGTGTTCGCCCATGCCGTGAAGCAGATGACCCACCGCGACAAGATCGTCGGCGTCTTCTATGGCTACCTGCTGCAACTCTGCGGCGAGCAGCGCCAACAGAACGGCGGTCACCTTGCCCTGGCCCGAGTGCTCGCCTGCCCAGACGTCGATTTCCTCTGCAGCCCCACCAGCTACGCCTTCCGCCAACTGGGGGGCGAGGGCACCTGTCACTTCATGTCGTTGTTCGACAGTACCAAGCTCCGCGGCAAGCTCTGGTTCGACGAGAACGACGTGCGCACCTCCATCTCCGGCGGCAAGCCCGGTGAATGGGGACGCCCCACCGCTATCGCGGGGGACCTCATCCAGCAGAACAAAGAACTGGCCAACTGCATCGCCAACGGTGCCGCCCAGTGGTGGTTCGATGTCGGCAGCAACGTCTACAGTCACCCCGACCTCATGGGCCGCATCAAGGACCTGACCCGCTGTGCCAACGCAGCGCTGGACAGCGACCGCAGCCCGGTGGACGAGGTGGCGTTCGTGGTCGACGAGCGCAGCCTGTGCCGCCTGCGGGTGGCGGATCCCCTGGGGGGCTGGCTGCTGCTGGGCCAGATACCGGCCTTGCAGCGCCTGGGCGCTCCGGTCGGCCACTACCTCCCCGACGATCTCCCGCGTCTCCAGGACCGGAAGCTGTTCATCTTCCCCACGTCCATCGCCCCGACGGCAGCAGACCGCCGCGCCATCGACGCACTCAAGGGTAACGGACGTGTGCTGGTATTCCTCTGGGGGGCGGGGGCGTACCGCGATGGCCGCCTCGATGAGCAGGGGCTGGCCGACCTGACCGGCATCCGGCTGCGCAGCGCGCCGGAGCCTGCCGTTCTCACCACCACCCTGCAGCCCGGACCAGCCCTCACCGACGGCATCGGGGGGCTCACCTACGGTCCGCCCGACCAGGTCTCGCCCTGCTTCTACGCGGCCGACCCCGACGCCGTCGTCCTGGGCACCCTGGCGGATGGGCGGCCCGGGCTCGTGGTCAAGCAGTATCCGGACTGGACCGCGGTCTACTCGGCCGCGCCGCTGCTGCCCGCCGCCCTGTTGCGGCGCTTGGCGAAACAGGCAGGCGTACACCTCTATATCGACAGCGAAGACGTCGTCTGGGCCACCCGCGACCTGCTGGCCGTCAGCGCCAGGGAGCCTGGTCCGCGCACGCTGCACCTGCCGCGGGAGGCCACCGTCACCGATGTCTATAGCGGCCAGTCGGTGCCCACGTCACAGCGCTCGTTTGAGGCCGTGTTCGCCGACCGCGAAACCAAGCTCTGGCGGCTGCGCTGAGGACTCGCCGTTTCAGCCCGCAGCCTCGAGTCCCAGGGCCCGCAGGTGCCTGACAAAGTGCCGCTCAACACCGCGGTAGTAGACCTCCTCGCCGGCATCCAGGGCGGCGAGAAACGCCGGACCGATGGCGGGGTCGCCGAGCAGGCCGCCGTAGGTGACGTGGAGCAACTGCCGAGCCGCGTCGAGCTCCATCAGGGCCGGCAACTCGCTGTCCTTGAGTGTCGCCAGGGCGGGGATGGTGGTGAGGTCCGGGGTGATGTGATAGAGCTTGAGGGCCTCAGGAAGCACCTCGAAGGCGCGGGCGTGCAGGCGCCGGTACAGCCCCGGGTCGGCCACGGCGATGGCACGGACGGCTTCGAGCCAGCTCGTGCCCGCCGTCTTGACGTGGACACGGTGCTGGGTGGTGCGCCCGATGATGGGGTAGACCGCAAACTTGTCGCTGCCCGAGTGGATGCTGATCTTATAGCCCCCATAGGCCTTCGCAATGGCGCAGTGCAGCCTGAACTGGCGCTCGAACTCGGCCAGATCGCCAATGTAGTCGATGGCCTTCTGAAACTCCCCGATGAAGCGCGGCGCCAGGGAGGAGATAACGATGTCGCGCTGCAACAGTTCGCGGATGATGAACAGATGGTGCGCGGGAAGCGTCGGCGCCTTGGTCTCGTCGATGGAGATCTCCAGGTCGAAGGCGTCGCCGCGGCGCTGCTGCAGCAATGCGTAGGCCTCACCGGCGAAATCCATGGCCGCCAGGTACATCACGGCGCAGCGGCGAGCCTCGAGGCCGTCGATGGTGACCACCCCGCCATCGACGTCGAAAGCGCGGTCAGCATAGGTGTCGATGACGCGCCGACGCACCGCCTCGGGCAGCTCGGCAAAGGCGGCCTCGACCGCTGCCGGGGTCCAGTTCTCGGCGGCCGCGTTCATTTTCTCGGTAAGATCGAGGGTGATCATGGCCATGCCGGCATCGACGGCAACGCCGATGTCCCTGAGGGTCTTGAGGTGGTCGCCGTCCGCGCCGTAGCCGGCGCGATAGCCCTCCTGCAGGACCAGGAAGGTGACATCGTCCACGACGTTCTCGTAGGTCCGCCGCGTCAGCGTGAGCTCCCGCATGGACTGCTGGGCCAGAACGGGGGACGCGGCGAACTGACGCACGGCACGCACGTGCCCCGGGGTCGCCCGACCCAGGCGATCGCCACAGCCGATGGTCGTACGCCGGTTGCGCAACGACACCGGCGCGGCCCAGGGGAGGAGCCGGCGCAGGGCCACGGCATTCTCATGAGTCAGCGGGCAGAGCCGAATCGCCGTACCCGTGGCCGGCCGGATCTCGCCGTCAAACCCCGGCGGCAGACCGGCCGCCTGCACACTGGCCTGCACGAGGATCTTGCGGCCTTCGACACGGGCCAAGGCGACCAGCGCGGCGCCCGTGTCGACCAGACTGGCCGGGTACAGCCGCCCGCCCCAGGTCGACAGGGCCGCGGACAATGCGAACGGTGTCATCGCCATGCTACTCGCTCCCCTTCCCCCACCGCGCCTGCCGGAAAGCTGCCGGCGCAGGCGCGGCGGGAGATGATGCTTTTCTTTCAGGTCTTCGCCGGTGTATAATAGCCGTCACGGTGGCGACTGCTACGCTTGTGGGAGTGCTTTTTCCATATGACACGGCCCGTATTCGACCCGACCGACAAGACCTTCAGTGGCGAGGAGCGGGTCGCAAACCTGCTGGCACTGAGCCGTGGCCTGCACACGGCCCTGCAGACTCTACTGCAGAGCGTCCGCTCCTACGGCGAGCTGATCGAGGATGATGTCGAGGATCGACCCGGGGCGGCAGCTTACCTGACGACCTCACGCCAGATGCTGGACCGCGGCCTTCTATGGCTCGATGTCTTCCAGCGTAACACACGTGTCCCCAACGAGTTCGAGAAGCTCGATATCAGGCCGATGCTGGAAGGGGTCGTGCAGCGCTGCCGCAAGATCCTTCCCTCCAAGGTCGACCTCCGGCTGGAGTTCGACACGGAGGCGGTGATCGTCGAGGGTGCAGTCTTCCAGTTGCAGGACACCCTGCTGGAGACGCTGCAGAGCTGCGTCGAGCTTCTGGATCCAGAGGCCGAGAGCCTGACCGTACGGGTGGAGCACTGCCAGTTCGGCGCCGCCGACCTGTCGGCGTTGCGCTGTCGCTGTGAGCCCGGCCTCTACGCCGTCATCCACTTGCGGGCCGGACCCGCGGTGCCGTTCCGCCTGGCCGAGTGTGCTGGCTTCTGGGACGGCATGCTGCGCTTACGGCTGGCGGATCCGGCCGGCGAGTTGCGGCTGCTGCACGGTTTCGGCGTCTTTCTGGAGCACGGCGGTGACGTGCTTTTCGGCCGCGACCCCGCCGGCCTGCTGCTCGCAGTCGCCCTGCCCGCTGAGGCCAAGCGCAAGGACATGCAGGTGGACCCGCACTTGGACGACGAGGCCCTCTACGGCACCGAAACGATCCTCCTCGTCGACGACGAGGACATGATCTGGGACGTCATCATCGACATGCTGCAGGAACTGGGGTACTCCGTCATCCTGGCCGGCAATGGCCTTGATGCCGTGGATATCTACCGCGACAACCCGGGCCTCATCGATCTGGTGATGCTGGACATGGTGATGCCCGAGCTGGATGGCCACGGCGCCTTCTTCCGCCTCAAAGAGATCGACCCCAACGTCCGGGTTCTGCTCTCCAGCGGCTACGTGTCCGAGGAGGACGCGCGGGACGTGCTCGATGCCGGAGCCGTCGGATTCCTGCAGAAGCCCTACCGCATGGTTGATCTGGCGCGCCGGATTCGCTCGATCTTCGATGCTGCCGCGCCATGACCGCCCAGGACGATCCGCGTCTGGACGCTCCGACCGGGGTCCGGCTGGCCCGCTTCATGGCCGCCTGCGGGGTCGCCAGTCGGCGCGCCTGCGAGGAGTTGATCCGCGCCGGGCTGGTCCGGGTCAACGACACCCCCGTCCTGACCCCGGCGTGTACAGTCGTCCCCGGGCGCGATCACATCGAGTACCGTGGCGCCACGCTGGAGCAGCAGCCGGCGATCTGGCTGCTCCTGAACAAGCCCACCGGGTACACCTGCAGCGCCCATGATGAACACGCTGCGAAGTTGATCTTCGAACTCATCCCGGCGCACTTCGGCCGACTCTTCAGCGTCGGTCGACTGGACCGTGACAGCGAAGGCCTGATCGTCCTCACCAACGATGGCGACCTGGCGCAAGCCCTGGCGCACCCTTCGCGGCGCGTGCCGAAGACCTACTACGTAGAAGCGCGCGGCAGGTTGGGGGCGGCCGGTCTGGCCAGGCTGCGTCAGGGCATCACCGACGCCGGCGAGTTCCTGCGGCCCCTGACGGTGACGCCGCAGGCCGACGCCGCCGGACTGACCTGCCTGCGGCTGGTGCTCGAGGATGGGCGCAAGCGCGAAGTGCGCCGGCTCTGCGCTGCCGTCGGGCTGACGGTCGTGCGGCTGCGGCGCGAGCGACTGGGGCCGCTCTGCCTGGGGTCACTTCCCGCCGGGCAGTTCCGCCGGCTCGAGCCCGCGGAACTCACCGCCCTGCGGCAGGCTGGCGCGACCGCGGCGCGAGCCCCGGAACCGTGATCGGCAGGCCGCCGCCTCAGAGCTTGTTCTCGGTCTGCAGGCTGACCGTCTTGAAGCCCATCGACTTGACGGCATCGAGAACGTCCACGAACACTTGCAGGTTGATACTGCGATCGGCCCGGATCAGGATGGCCGTCGAGCGCTCGCGCGAGTTCAGGGCGCGCTTGAGTTCGTCGGTGGACACGGCCTTGCCATTGAGGTGAAGCTGGCCGGCGCGGGTGATCTCCACCACCTCCGTCTTCAGCGCCTCAATGTTGCTCTTCCCGGCCCGCGGCAGTTCCACGGGGATATTGCCGGTGGCGATGAAGGACGACGTGGTGAGGACGATCGTCAGCATCACCAGCATGACGTCAACCAGGGGGATGACGTTCATGTAGTCGAACTCTTTCTCGCTCATTTGTGGCCGTCTCCGCTCTGGGCCTCGGCGCCCGTGCCCGCCGGGCGCCGATTACGCCCAACCCAACTCGGCGCGGGTTCGGAATCGGCCTCGGTCTCGGCGGCAGCCATGTCCCAGCGCAACAGAAGGACCTTGACCCGGCGCAGCAGGAGGTTGTAGAGCGTGACCGCCGGGATGGCCACCAGCAGGCCGATGGCGGTCGCTTTGAGGGCGAGGGCCAGACCGACCATGGTCTTCTTGGTGTCCATGAACCCTTCGGCGCCCATGGTGTAGAAGGTGAGCATGATTCCGAGTACGGTGCCGAGCAGACCAAGATAGGGCGCGTTGCTGGCGATCGTGCCAATGATATGGAGCCGCGTCGTGAGCAGGATCTCGAGCTCTTCGCGGTCGCGGAACTGCCGAACGTCGAGCGCGCGGTAGACCAGATGGCGCTCGACGGCTATCGCCACCGCGATCACACTGAGCAGGATCAGAAACCCGATCAGGCCGTAGTCGATCAGCTCCTTCATGAAGTCCATCTGCAGACCACCTTTCCTTCCTCTTCCTGGCCTCGATCGCGGCGCCGCGTCGCGCCAGCATTGCCCATCGCAGCACTCGACCTGCACGCAGCGCAGGAGCGCAAAGCCGATCACCCCTGCCACCGCCTGGGACTATAGCTCCTTCCGCAGCAGGCTCAAGAAGCCCGCTACATCGCCGGTCGCGGCGGGCCGACGCCCGAGAGAGTAGATTAGTGGCACCGACAGAGCAACCATCGACGCGGCCGCAGCCGGCAGCGGGATCGGGTGGGGTATGCGTACAATGACGACGACGCACGGGCCGGTACGCAGCGAGCTTAGCGGGCGAGGGCAGCCGCCGCACGGGCTCGCGGTGGCCGCCCTCGGCCTGGCCGCGGGGGGCGGCGCACAGGAGGCCGGAGAGCCGCCGCAGCCTGCCAGGCCCGTGCTGCCGACGGCGTTTGTGTGCAGCCCCGCCTACCGACGACACGACACCGGCCCCTACCACCCTGAGCAACCCGCCCGCCTGGATGCGATCGAGCAGCGCTTGCGCGAGCGTGGCCTGACGGCGCACCTGCTGGCGGTGACGCCGAGCCCGGCCGCGCTCGAGTGGGTCAGCACCATCCACAGTCCCCAGTACATCGAACGGGTTCGCCGTTCCTGCGCGGCGGGGATGCCGTGCATCGACAGCGCCGATGTGTCGGTGTGCCCGGAGTCCTATGCGGTCGCTCTGCTGGCGGCTGGAGGCGTGCTGGCGGCCATTGACGCCGTGGCCACAGCCCAGGCCCGGAACGCCTTCTGCGCCGTGCGCCCGCCCGGACACCACGCCCTGCGCGACCGGGCCATGGGCTTCTGCCTGTTCAACAACATCGCCATCGCCGCACGCTATGCCCAAGGCAAGCACAAACTCGGCAAGGTGCTCATCGTCGACTGGGATGTGCACCATGGCAACGGCACCCAGGCCGCTTTCTACGACGATCCGACGGTCATGTACGTCTCCGTACACCGCGACCCGTTCTACCCCGGGTCCGGGAAAGCGGCCGAGAAAGGCGCCGGAGCAGGCCTGTCATACACCCTGAACGTCCCGCTTCCAGTCGGGTCCGGGGATGCCGAGTATCGCCAGGCGTTCATCGAGTCCCTGGTGCCCGCGGCGCTGGCCTTCACTCCGGACCTCATTCTGGTCTCGGCAGGATTCGACGCGCACCAGGCTGACCCGCTGGGCGGCATGCGGGTCACCGCGGCCGGCTATCGCACCGTGACCCAGATGGTCAAGGATCTCGCCGCCCGCTGCTGCGCTGGACGCCTGGTGACCGTCCTGGAGGGCGGCTACGACCTGGAGGGTCTGGCCGACGCGGTGGAAACACACGTACGGGTGCTGCTGGAGCCATAGAGGAAGGGGGCGCCATGCTCAGACGCTGCAATACCACTCGGACAGACAACGTCGGCGCCGATAGCGCGAGGCGCTGGAGCCGGCGCGCACTGCTGGCCTGGCTGGCGGCCCTCGCCAGCAGCGTGGTCGCGGACTCCGCCAGCCTGCGCGTGGTCACGGAACGGTCCTTCCCGGACGGCTGGACCGAGCCTGAGGTCACCAGCTCCGCGGCAGGGAGTTCCTACGCGCCCTCGATCCCCTCGGGTTCTACCCCCCGCGACACCGGCACGGTTCTCGACGTCGGCAGCTCCACGGTCCACACCTCTGGCGGGAACGGCAATCCCGAGATGGCCAGTGCGCGCATCGACTACCGCTACCGACTGCTGCTTCCGAACCGCACCGCGGTGACCCTCACCCTGGGAAGCTGGAAGAGTATCGGCACGGATGCGGTACGCCTGACCCGGCTGGCCAGTGGCGACTTCGCCCTGCAGTACCGCAACGCGGGCCGCACCCTGCGCCTGCGCGCGCCGGCAGGCGCCGCACCCCCGGCAAGCGGGGGGCGGACGCCCCAACCCTGATGCGCGCGTCCGGCCCTACTCCAGCGACTGGTGGTAGCTCTGCAGCGAACGGACCTCGGCGGCGCCCAGCCGGCGGCAGTCCGCGATGCCCCGGATCGCCGCCCGGGCTGCGGCCAAGGTGGTGACATACGGCAGTTTGTGCCGGATTGCCGCCTTGCGGATGTACGAGTCGTCCGACCGACTGCGCTTGCCAGCCGGGGTGTTGATCACGAGCTGAATGCCCTTGTTGGTGATCGCGTCCGCGATGTTCGGACGGCCTTCGTTGAGCTTGTTGATGCGCTCGCAAGCGATCCCGTTCTGTGCATAGAAGAGGTGGGTTCCGGCGGTCGCCAGGATCTTGAAGCCCTGCTCGAGCAGGCTGCGGCCGACCTCAAGCGCCACGTCATCCTTCTCGGCGAGACTGACGAGCGCCGTGCCCTGCAGCGGCAGGATCATCTGGGCCGCCTCCTGCGCCTTGCAGAACGCCACACCGAAGGACGACGCCATGCCCAGCACCTCACCGGTGGAGCGCATCTCGGGACCCAGAACCGGGTCGACCTCCGGCATCTTGTCGAAGGGAAACACGGACTCCTTGACACCGAAGTGCGGGATACGCCGGTGCGTGAGATGGAGGTCCGCCAGGCGGGTCCCGACCATCAGTTGCGTCGCGATGCGTGCCATCTGGATGTTGCAGACCTTCGATACCAGCGGCACCGTGCGTGAGGCCCGCGGGTTGGCCTCCAACACGTAGACGGTATCCTTCTCGATGGCATACTGCATGTTCATCAGACCCACGACCTTCAACTCACGGGCGATACGGGCCGTGTAATCGGTGATCGTCTGCAGGTGCCGAGGCGGTATGCTGACCGGCGGAATCACGCACGCCGAGTCCCCGGAATGGATGCCGGCCAACTCGATGTGTTCCATGACCGCGGGCACAAACACCTGCTCGCCGTCCGATACCGCATCGGCCTCGCACTCGAGGGCATTGACCAGGAAACGGTCAATGAGGATGGGCCGTTCCGGGGTGACATCGACCGCCTTGGCGACGTACTCCCGTAGCATCTGCTCGTCGTGCACGACCTCCATGCCGCGCCCGCCGAGCACGAAGGACGGCCGCACCATCAGCGGATAGCCGATCTTCCCGGCAACCAGCAAGGCCTCATCCAAGGTGCTCGCCATGCCTGACTCGGGCATGGGAATGCCCATCCGCTCCATCATCTTGCGGAACAGATCGCGGTCTTCGGCGACGTTGATCGTGTCGATGCTGGTACCGAGGATGCGCACCCCCGCCTCGGCCAGTTCGGCAGCGATGTTCAGCGGCGTCTGGCCACCGAACTGGACGATGACGCCCTCGGGCTTCTCTTTCTCATAGACGCTCAGTACATCCTCGACCGTCAGCGGCTCGAAGTAGAGCTTGTCGGAGGTGTCATAGTCCGTCGATACCGTCTCCGGATTGCAGTTGACCATGATGGTCTCGTAGCCGAGCTCGCGCAGCGCCAGGGCGGCGTGCACACAGCAGTAGTCAAACTCGATGCCCTGCCCGATACGGTTGGGGCCGCCACCGAGAATCATGATCTTCCGGCGGCTGCTGACCGGCACCGTGTCGGGCGCGTTGTAGGTGGAGTAGTAGTAGGCGGCGTTGTCAACGCCGCTGACGGGGACGGCGTGCCAGCCCTCGACGCAGCCGAGCGCCCGGCGCCGATCACGAATACGCTTCTCGGAGATGCCGAGGAGCTTAGACAGATAGCGGTCCGCGAAACCGTTCTTCTTGGCCTCGATCAGCAGCGCGTCGGGCAGTTCGCGGCCCTTGCAGACGAGCACCCTCTCCTCCAGTTCGACCAGCTCCTTCATCTGCTGGATGAACCAGGCCTTGATGTGGGTCAGCGCAAAGAGCTGCTCGACCGTGGCCCCCTGCCGCAGCGCCTCGTACATGATGAACTGCCGCTCGCTGGTGGCCTCGCGCAGCAGGTCAAGAAGCTCCGGCAAACTCTTGCGGTTGAAGTCCTTGGCGAAGCCCAGCCCGTACCGACCGGTTTCCAGCGAGCGGATGGACTTCTGAAAGGCCTCCTTGTAGGTCTTGCCAATGCTCATGACCTCGCCGACAGCCTTCATCTGGGTCCCCAGCTTGTCCTCGGATCCCTTGAACTTCTCGAAGGCCCAGCGCGCGAATTTGATGACGACGTAGTCCCCCCAGGGCTCGTACTTCTCCAGGGTGCCCTTGCGCCAGTAGGGAATGTCGTCCAGCGTCAGGCCGCCAGCCAGCTTGGCCGAGACCAGGGCGATGGGGAAACCGGTGGCCTTGGAGGCAAGCGCCGAGGAGCGCGACGTCCGTGGGTTGATCTCGATGATCACCACCCGGTCGGTCACCGGATCGTGGGCGAACTGGATGTTGGTACCGCCAATCACCCCGATCGCCTCAACGATGTCGTAAGACCACTTCTGCAGCCGCTTCTGCAGCTCGGTGCTGATGGTCAGCATCGGCGCCGTGCAGAACGAATCGCCGGTATGCACGCCCATGGCATCGATGTTCTCGATGAAGCACACCGTGATCATCTGGTTCTTCTCATCGCGCACGACCTCCAGCTCCAGCTCCTCCCAGCCGAGCACCGACTCCTCGACCAGGAGCTGGCCCACGAAGCTGGCACTGATGCCGCGCGCCGCCACGACCCGCAGTTCCTCGACATTGTAGACCAGTCCGCCACCGGTTCCGCCCATGGTGTAGGCCGGGCGGATGACCACCGGGTAACCGAGCTTGGCCGCAACCGCCTCAGCCTGCTCGACGGTGTACGCCAGTTCGCTCTGCGGCAGGTCGATCCCCAGGCGCTTCATGGTCTCCTTGAAGGCAAGCCGATCCTCGCCGCGCTCGATGGCGTCGGCCTTGACGCCGATGATCTGCACCCCGTACTTCTGCAGGATACCAGCCTTCTCGAGCTGCGACGATAGGTTCAGTCCGGTCTGCCCGCCGAGGTTCGGCAGCAAGGCATCGGGCCGGCACTGCGCGATGATCTGCTCCATGCGCTCGACGTTCAGCGGCTCGATATAGGTTTCGTCGGCCAGGCCGGGATCGGTCATGATGGTCGCTGGATTGGAGTTCACCAGCACGATCTTGTAGCCCAAGGCCCGCAACGCCTTACAGGCCTGGGTACCGGAGTAATCGAACTCGCAGGCCTGCCCGATGACGATGGGGCCCGAGCCGATGATCATGACCTTGTTGATGTCGCTGCGCTTTGGCATCTGCTCCGTCCTCCTGGCCCATTCGCGGTTTCGTGACTCCGACCCCCGCCCGCCGTCACACGGCATGCAGGAACTTGCTGCTGAAATTCGGATCGCAGGTCAGGTTCACCCCGAGCCGCCGCAGGCCGGATTCGTCGCCGGGCGTGGGGATATGCGTCAGATGCATCTCGCAGCCGCGGAGCCGTTCCAGTTGCTGCAATGCGGCCTGCGCCATGGGGTTGGCCGCGGCGCTGACGCTGAGGGCAATCAGCGTCTCGTCAAGGTTGAGGCTGACCTGCCCACCCTTCAGGATCTTCGTCTTCATCTCGCCGACCGACTGCAGCACCAGCCCGGAAAGCAGATGAATCGCGTCCGGAATCCCGGCCAGCTCCTTGATCGCATTCAACACGCCGGCCGAGGCGGCATGCAGCAGCGCTGAGTTCTTGCCGGTGACCAGGCGTCCATCGGGCAGCTCGATCGCGGCGCCACAGAAGATGCCGTCATGGCCACGGCCCTGCTCCCGGGCCTGCTCCGCCGCCTGGCGCGCCGGCAGCACCACGCTGCGGTCCGTCTCG
The DNA here is from genome assembly GCA_903837355.1 of uncultured Victivallales bacterium. Taxonomy (GTDB): domain Bacteria; phylum Verrucomicrobiota; class Lentisphaeria; order Oligosphaerales; family JAFGRS01; genus CAILUI01. Next base: position 10,275 of record CAILUI010000228.1, on the reverse strand, counting down.
GCACAGCCCAGCTCGGCCATCAACACGCTGACCCGATCCACCGTGGTCTGCTCGGTGAGCCCCATCTTGTACTCGCACTGGTAACGAAAGTAACGACGGATGACCTCCTGTACCGCGGCGTTCTGCACCACGCGATCATCGCGGATGGCGAAGCCGGCCCGGTTCACGCCCATATCGGTGGGCGACTTGTAGACCCGTTCGTCACCCATGATGCGCCGCAGAATGTGCTTGACCACCGGGAAGATCTCGACATCGCGGTTGTAGTTGATGGCGACACTCCCGTAGGCCTCCAGGTGGAAGGGATCGACCTGGTTGAAGTCGCCGAGGTCGGCCGTGGCGGCTTCGTAGGCCACGTTCACCGGGTGTTTCAGGGGCAGGTTCCAGATGGGGAACGTCTCAAACTTGGCGTAGCCGGCCCGCACGCCACGCAGATGCTCGTGGTAGACCTGGCTGAGGCAGGTGGCCATCTTGCCGCTGCCAGGACCGGGGCCGGTGACCACCACGACCTCCCGCTCGGTCTCGACAAAGGGATTGGCGCCGTAGCCATCGGCGCTGACAATCCGCGCCACTTCCGCCGGGTAACCACGAATAGCGCGGTGCAGATAGACCCGGATGCCGTTGCGTTCGAGCCGGCGGATGAAGGCGTCGGCGGAGGTCTGACCGTCGTAGCGGGTGACCACCACAGCACGCACCAGGATCTCCCGCCGGGTCAGATCGTCGATCAGCCGCAGCACGTCCAGGTCATAGGTGGTACCGAAATCGGCGCGGGTCTTGCGCCGTTCGATGTCACCCGCATACACGCAGATCAGAATCTCGGCACTGTCGCGCAAGCGTTCAAGCAGACGGATCTTGGCGTTCGGGTGGAACCCGGGCAGGATGCGGGCCGCGTGAAAATCATGCACCAGCTTCCCGCCGAACTCCAGGTAGAGTTTGCTGCCAAAAAGCTTGGCCCGTTCGATGATGTACTCAGACTGCTCCTTGAGGTAGAGCTCGTTGTCGAAGCCCTGCTGCTGCATGTGGCGCCTTTCCTGCGGTATCCGCCCGGGGGCGGGGTGCCGGCCGATAGACTCAGTGCGCCGGGGTGGGAGGCCGACCGCCGCGCCCGATGCCGAGCCTCTGAGCGCGTCCAGACACGGACACACAGCCGGGCCAGCGCCACCTCACCGACCGGCACAACGCCAGCCCTGACGCAGGTGCGCAACGTGCACTGCCTCTCAGAACAACCGGAATCCGACGGTCTCTGGCGCCCCTGCCTGCATAACGGTCCCGACGCGACAGGGGGGAGAACAGGCCTCAACATGGAGCCGGGCGGCCAGAAATCAACCGCCGGAAACCGCCAAAAAGCCGGTGTACCAGACCGCTTGCCGCGGAGCCCGACTTGCTTCTCGAACCTGGGACAGGCGCGCGCGGCGGCGGCCTGGGTGGCGGCGGCGATGCCGGAGGCGAAATGGCAACGCTACCGCCCTGCCGCCGCCTGCTCTGGGGCGGCAGCAGCCGGTGGTTGGCTTCCGTCTTCTGGTCTTCTCGTTGTCGTGGTCGTGGTCGTAGTCGGTCATCCGGGATCCAGATTCCCTCGATCTCGATGACGATTACGACAACCGTTTCGCTGCCGCTTCACTGACAACGACAACGGTCACAATCGACCAGATCGCGCCATCAGGCGCTCGTCCCATCTCTGAGCCAACTCACTCCTGGCGCGTCAGGCGCAGCGCTATCGACCCTTCGAACTCAGGCAGAGCGACCTGCAGGCGCCGATCTTGTATGGCCAGCCGCATGGTGCCGCCCGATCTGCCGCTGACCGGGTCAATGAACTCGACCTGCCAGGCAGCCCCGGGGACCTCGATGGCCAGGGTCTGTCCCAGCAGCGGCCGCTGCAGCCAGACGGGCGGCGCGCAGTCGACATCGCGACACCAGGCCAGACGCACGGTGTCACTGCCCAGCACGGCGCCCGTCACCCCGGCCGAGAACACGCACGGCAACGGCCTGAAACCGCTGTGGTCAAGCCCCAGCACGAAGGCGGGACGGCCCCCCACCCGAAAGTAACTCTCGCCGGCACGGAGCTCGAAGATCGGCCCTGCCTCGCCAGCCGGGAGCAGGCCGCTCCACGCCACCAGCGCCCCGGTCAGCACGGCAAGCTTGAAGCAACTCCTCATCCAGGCTTCCCCAGAACGGCGCAGCGCGCCCCTCAGGGCCGCCAGAACTCCGGCTGCCAAAACCAGATGAGCGCCTGGGTGGTGACCGTGCCCCGGTCGCTGTTGCTGGCCTGTGGCAACTCCTCGATCCGCCGGGGGCGCTCCGTGGTCCGACTGACACATCCCGCGCCCAGAACCAGCCCCAGCAGAACCAGTACTGCACCGCGCCGCCGTGACATATCGCCGTACCTCCAGGATGATGGACTTCGCGACCGGCCCCGTCCGAGTACACTGCAGCGGCCCGTCACACACCGCCTCCAGCTTACCGCGGCGACCGCTCTCGCGCAAGGACGACCCGCCAAACACAGCCGACGCCAACCAGAGCGCCCAGGCGACTCGCAGTAGCTCGCGCCTTACCCGTGTCGATGGCGTGAGCGCATCCCACCTGTACGGTAAGGGCGCGGTGGGTACGTGTGCGGGTGCGTACCATCGTTGGGGATACTGGCCGTGCAGACGGTCGGCAACGTCGGCACGCGCTTCTGCGGACAGCACGTGCGGAGGATTGCATACGTGAGATTACGCATCTACGGACTCGCGCTGCTGGCAGCGCTCAACCTGCCGGCCGGGGCGGCCAGTCGGCCGAGCGTAACGGCGGCCCGGTGCGAGCAGGCACCGCTGATCGACGGCAAAATCAAGCCTGGCGAGTGGGACAGCGCCGCGGCAGTCAGTAACTTCGTGGCCGCCGATGGCGTCTCCACGATTACCCCCAACAGCGTCGCCTACCTGATGGCCGACGACACGACGCTGTACGTGGCGGTCCGCATGCTCGAACCGGACCCGGCCCTGCCGCGGGGCTCAGAGCGCGCCCACGATGACCGCATCGCCGATGACGACTCGCTGCGCCTCTACCTGGCCCCAGAGGACCTCACCCAGGCCAAGGAGGCCGCCATCTCGTTCGGCGGCTATGCCGGGTCGTTTGACGCGTGGTACACGGACATCAAGACGTACTATGAGTTCGCGGTGAACTGCAAAGGTTCCACCGGCGAAGCGCGGAACGATGTCCGCGCCTGGGATGCGCCGTGGCAAGCTCGGGTCGGCCGCGAAAAGGGCGCCTGGATCGCCGAGGTCGCCATCCCCTTCGCCTCCGTCGGCATCCCGGCCTGTCCCGCCAACGCGCTCTGGGGCTTCAACCTCTTCCGCAACCGTAACTCCGAGCGCAGCGGCATGGTGAACTGCTATTACGGCGGCTACACGCCCCTGCCCCTCGGCGCCATCTGCATCGGCGGCCCGCGTCCCGTGGTGCGGCAGGCGCTAACCGGCACCCCGCAACCCGGCGCCAACCTGCTTGAGTTCGTCGTCCTGAACCCCTCCGCCCAGGCCACCACGGTGGACGTCACCATCGCGGGCTCGGTGCAACCGACGGTCGCGGTGGCCGCCGGTGCAAGCGCCAACGTGCAGAGTCGCTACACCCTGGGCTCCGCCGGCCGCCTGACGGCCCCCTACGAACTGCGGGTCAGCGGCGAGACCGTGCCGCTGCTCTGCGGTACGGTCGGCGCGCTCCTGCCACCTGCCGTGCAGAGCCGCCTGCGCTACTTCTCGATCCCGGCAGAGATGCGCGCCGATATCACCGTCGCCCCGGGGTCGGAGGCCACGCGGGCCGTGCTCAGCGTGCTGGCCGGTGACGCGCCGGAGACGAGCACAGGTGAAGACCTCGTCGGCAGCACGGGAATCACCCTGCGCCTGCCCGTGGTCGGCAAACCCGGTGCCGTCGTCAGTGCCAGGCTCACCGTGCTGGACGCGGCCGGGAAGGTCCTGGACGAACAGACCTGCGCCAGCGTGATCCCGCCGCGCTATGCGTGGCAGGGCACCTCGGCCGGCCTGCCGCTGGGACTGTTGCCGCCCTGGTCGCCCCTGACGGTCTCCGGCAAACGCATCGCCATCGTCGGGCGCACCCTCGACTACAGCGACGCGGCCCTCCCCGACGCCGTCAACAGCGCCGGCGCCAAACTGCTCAAGGAGCCGTTGCGCCTCCAGGTGCTGGCCCGGGGCAAGGAGGTGGCCTGGAAGACCAAGACCTGGACGCTGCTCGACCACGATGATACCCACGCCAGCATCGAGAGCCTCTGGCGCAGTGCGAGCTTCGACCTGCGCCTCACCTCGGAGGTGGAGGCGGACGGCTTCACCTGGAACGAGGCGACGCTGATCCCGCATGGCGAGCAACCGCTCGACGCGGTCACTCTGCGGACCACACTCACCAAGGAGACGGCGCGGCTCTACTGCCTGGGCAACTCGCAGGAAGCCGGCGCCATCTCGCCCGTCGGTCTGCGCTGTCCGTTCCCCGTCAGCTACAACCTCTGGGTCGGCAACGAGCGCCACGGACTGGCGCTGCTGCTGGAGAGCGTCGAGTGGCTGCGGACCACCGACCTGGCCCGGCAGGTAGAGATCCTTCCTGGCCGAACCGGGGCGGCGTTCGCCATGCATGTCGTCGACACGCCAACCCGGATCTCCCAGCCTTACACCATGCGCTTTGCGCTGCACTACACGCCGGCCAAGCCCGTCTCCCTGAGTAAGTCCCACCCCTACCACCCGATGGCCGAGTATAACCTGCCAACAGCTCGCGAAGCCAGCACGATGATCTTCCCGGCCAGCGGCAACATCGATACCGCTTGCGGCACCCTCGAGTGCTGGCTGAAACCGGCGTTCGATACGCAGGAAACCTACGACCCAGCCCAGGACCGCTCGGTCTACAACCGGCAACTGTTCACCCTGGTGACCTCCCAGTCCGAGTCACTGATCCTCTACTACAACGCCGACACCCGCAACCTCGTTGCCCTGCGCGGCAACGGCGCCGGCGCCTACCCGATGATCCTCGCCGGCGGCAAAGGCAGACTCGCCGTCGACACCTGGACCTACGTCGCCCTGTCGTGGGGCGACAAGGTCCGGCTGCAGGTCAACGACGCCGTGACCGAGTTCGAGGGCAAGGGCTCGGTCGCCGGCAGCATCGCAACCAGCATGATCCAGCTCAATGCGGCGGCCTTCAGCATCGACGATCTACGCATCTCCAGGACGCAGAGACCAACAGGGATCGTCCCCGCCGCCGCCTTCCAGGCCGACAACGACACCCTCATGCTGTATGACTTCGAGGATCTCGACCGCCCCGCGAAGGTCGCCGTCGCCAACCAGCCGATCACCACCAACGGCTGCGTCTTACTGCCGGGCCGTTTCGGCAAGGCCCTGGCACCCGACCCGGTCGGCCTGCATATCGACAACCTGGCCAGAAGCGGGGTCAAAATCGTCATCTTCCACGAGAACTGGTCACGCTTCCAAGGCTATCCTGACCTGGCCCAGATCCCCAAACTCAAGGCCGTCGCCGACGCCTGCCACGCCCGCGGTATGCGGTTCCTTATCTACTTCAACCAGGATATGTCCGACGCGGCGCCGGAGTGGCGCGGCCTGGAGTACGACTTCGGCCTGGGCGGCAAGGATATGAACTACCGGCGCGAGTACGACGAGGTCAAGCAGAACTGCTACATCGCCTGCGTCAACGGCCCCTTCGGCGACCTGCTCCTCGATGGCATCGCCAAGATCGTGGACGGCGCCGGCATCGATGGCGTCTACATGGACGGCACCAGCGTCGCCTGGCCCTGCGAGAACCCGACCCATCCAGGCTGCGGCGAGGCCAGCGGCGGCGGCAGGTACGTCACCCACATGCCCCTGCGCGCCACCCGCCACTTCCTGAAGCGCCTGCGCAACCTCTTCGTACAGCGTGGCAAGGATGTCTACCTCTCTGCCCACACCGGCGGCGCTATCAATGTGGCGACCACCTCGCTGTGCGATGCCTACCTCGACGGCGAAGCCCTGTCTCGATTCAAGGCCGGCTACCAACTCGAGCCGGCGAACTTCGTGGCCGCCTACATGGGCACCAACTACGGCTACCGGGGCGAGTTCCTGCCGGGCAAGTTCAGCGCCGACGAAGCCCTGGCCATCGCCCTGGTCCACGACGTGGAAAGCCGCTGGCAACCGGCCTCGGTCACCCGCATCCTGGACCAGTACCAGGATGAACAGACGCGCTTCGTCCCCTACTGGGAGCAGTCGCCCCTCTACCGCGTCAGCCCGGCCGGCGTCCTGGCCAGCGTCTACATCAGAAACGAGCAGGCGCTGCTGGTCCTGGGCAGCCAGATTGAACAAGCGACCGAGTGTCGTATCGATCTGTCCGGGGTCCTGGCGGCGTTGCCGGCAGGGTCAGGGATCCGCAATCCCATCACCGGCGAGGTGTACAGCACCGACCAAGGCGCCTTCACGCTGACCCTGCCCGGACGCGGCTGGCGCCTCCTGGAGGCGGGAAAGCAGCGCACCGCGGAACGACCGCCGGCGGCGCCACCCGGTGGCCAGTGACCACGGCCGCCCCGACCGCACCCCTCAGTGAAGGACGGCCGTTTGCCCGTGGAGGGTCCTGCTGGCCAGCAGGACGCACGCGCTGCTGAGCCGGCGGCTGCGGACTTCTACGGAGGTATTGCCGCTCTGTTGCCCGTCGCCCCAGACGCTCTATATTGCGGGGATAACTCGGTGCATCGCGTGGTAAAGGCTCAGCACATGACTCCAGTCCCCCGGCTCAGATCCGCCCCTGTGATCATCCGCCCTCAGTCCGCAACGCCTGGGCCGCACCGCCGCGCCAGGCCTGCCGAACGCGCCCGCCTGGGGCTCAAGTTGGTTCCCGGGTTGCTCATCGCCGCGCTGCTGGTGGGCTGCCTGGCTCCACCGCCGGGACCCTGGTTCGGGCCGGTGTTGGTGCCCTGCCCTGGGCCCGAGTTCGGGCCAGGACCAGGACCCGAATTCGGACCAGGACCAGGACCGGGGTTTGGCCCGGGGCCTGGGCCGGGGCCGGGATTTGGACCGGGGCCGGGGCCAGGGCCAGGGTTTGGACCAGGACCGGGGCCGCGCTGAGCACCGGCGGCGATGCAGGTACCCGCACTCGGAGTGTCAGGGCGCAACGCCTGACGCCACCTGCGTCCGCCGCCGCGCCGGCCCGCGCTACCGACGGCAGGCCAGCACCAACACGCCGCCGGCAACCATCAGGATCCCCGCCCATTCGCGGCTCGTCGGCCGCTCGCCGAGAAACGCGCAGGCAAAGACCGCGACAAGAACCAGGCTCAGCTTGTCAACGGGCGCAACCTTCGACGCCTCGCCGACCTGCAGCGCGCGGAAGTAGCACACCCAGGAAGCGCCGGTGGCCAGACCGGACAACCCTAGAAATACCCATGTCTTCGCGGACAACGCGAACGGATTGCTCCATTTGCCGGTCAACCAGACGAACAGCGAAAGCACGACGCTGATGATCGCGGTACGAACCAGGGTGGCAAGATCCGAGTTGATGCCCTGGATGCCGATTTTGGCGAAGATCGCGGTCAGAGCCGCGAACACCGCCGAGAGCAACGCCCAGTAGAACCACGTCGTCGAGGTGACCATAGTCTGGCTGCTCCTCACGCCTGACGCCGCCGGGTTGTCATCCCTTACCGGGCAGGCAGCGCCGCCGACTGCAGTATAGCACACCCCGCCACTCCTTACCGAGAGCTGCCACCGCCTTCCGGCTCGCCGCACCCCGTGCCTGCCGGCGCGCAACCGCACCCCGTGATCGGCAAGGAACGGTGCGACCTGGCGTGCTATCGTAAGCGCTGCGGCGGCACGACGTCGACCAAGGGGAACTCCATGCGGATCGCTCTGCGGATAGGCTTCACGACAACGGCTCTGCTTCTCCTCGGAGAAGTGCCGCGGGCAGCCGAGTTCCCGCTGGCGCCCTACGTCGACGTGGCCCAGCTCGACGTGCCCTGGCCCAAGCACAGCCACTACCGGCAACCTTGGCGGGCCTACCTCGAAACGCGGACGGGCGACGAGTTCAGCCGCGGTATCGGGATCAACTTCAACGTCCCAGCCAAAGAGGCCCTGGCCGCCCGGCTCCTGGCGACGGCCGGCTTCCGCGCGGCCCGCATTGAGATCGGCTGGGGCCAGGTGGCCTGGGACGAAAAGGGGCTGACCGACGCGGCGCCCGTACTCCGCCGGTTGCAGGCGTGCCGTGAGTACGGCCTGCGGCCGACCCTCCTGCTCAACGCCCATCACGGCGTGCCCTGCCCGCTGCGCTTCTTCGAGCGCCGCCTCGGCGCCGACGCGACCCAGGGCGACCGCAGCGTGCGGCTCGACGACCTCGCCGAGATCGAACCCGGCCGCAGCGGACTCAGCAACCTGACGGACTACATGGCAGCACAAGTGTTCATCACGGCCATCGACCCCGCCACCCGTACCTGCACCCTTAGCAGGCCGCTCCCGAAGGACCTCAAGGCCGGATGAGTTCGTGGTGGTGCTCTACGTCATGACCTACGACGTCACCCGCCCGCTGCCCGACCAGCCGTATCGCCTGACCTTGGGCAACCTGCCGCCAGGTCTCTCGGCGCAGCGGTTCTACGATCCGCTGCCCGATCGCGAACTCCCCAGCACCGGCACGGTGTCGGCGACGGGCGAGCTGACCCTTGAGGTCATGGTCTCAGACACACCGCGCCTGCTCGCCCTCAAGCGCAACCCCTAATCCACCTGGAGCCGGCGCTTACGGCCACACTCACCCACCAACGAAAAACCTACTGCCGCGACAGCGATGGCGTTGACGCAAGAACAGTCAGCGCTATGGTATCATGCGTTCACTCTAGGTGGCGGCTTAGCTCAGTTGGTTAGAGCAACGGAATCATAATCCGTTTGTCCCCAGTTCGAATCTGGGAGCCGCTACCACTCTCCACCCCACCGCATTCCGTCTGTGTACCTTACGACTCTCGACTCCGTCCCCTAATCGGTTCCTTCAGCCGAACGGGTCCACAATTGTGTACCAGCTCGGACAGGAACTGCGACATGGAACCGACAGCCAGGCGGTGCGTTCTCAGCAAGGGGAACACCCACAGCCTTCACTTCAGGTTGCGGGTACCCTCCGACCTTCGTGCGCTGATCGGTACGAACGAGATCCACCGCAGTTGAGAGCGGCCGCGTGCGAAGGTACCACCTCTGGCCTTTGCGTCGTCCCCCGGAGCTATTGGGTGTGTCGGGGGTGCGACCGTCGCCCTGGGGGCAAACCGGGCCGGGTGTCTTTCCGTCGGGATCAGGCGGTGCGACGGCGACGGGCGAGCAGCGCCAGACCCGCCAAGCCCGACAGGACGAGGGCCGACGGCTCTGGCACCACCGTCAAGTCGAACACCAAACCGCCGTTGGTCGTGCCGACCAGGGTTCGGGAATCGGTCGACAGGAAATTGAAGTCCGTCCTGCCGGAGGCGTTGCGGTAGAAGCCCGAACTGGGGTTGGTGTTGGTCCCCACCACGATGCCCGCCGAAGCGGCCGTACGCAGACCGGCGGTCAGGTTGTTGTCATTCGCGAACGTGCCGGTGCCTGTCGGATCGCCCTGCCAGTTGACCGTCAAACCATGCCCGGTTAGGCCGGTCAGCGCGATGGGAGTCGGGAAGTTCAGGGTGAAGGTGTAGGCCGTTCCAATGCCTGTCGAGATCGGCCCGGTGGCTAGGGTCTGGACCCCGCCGACGGGACTCGAGAAAACCGGGCTGGTGGCGGAGCTATAGACATCCCAGAACTGGACCCGGATCTGTGTATCTACGTAGTTCAGCGCCGCACCAGTCACCATCACGATATTCATGCTGGTGATCTGGGGGGAACTGCCGCCGTCGCCGAGACTGAACCCCTGCCCCATGAAGGTTCGAGGTGCGCTGGCCGTATAGCTCACGACAGCACCGGTACGACTGTCGTAGCCGACGATATCCGCAGAGGCGGAGATAACCGTCAAGGCGGTCACCATCGCGAACAAGAGTAGCTTTCTCATAGCACCCCTCCCTGCCTTCAGAACCACAGAGCAGCGCAACCGACGCGGCGTTCTCAGGCCTCTCACTCCACGCTGGAAGGCACCTTAACGGTATGCTGACAATACTGTGGAACGGCCAGGAAGTCAAGAACCCGTGCCTAAACCCAGGGCGGTTCTAAGAAACCGGCGAGGGCGCCGACGGCTGGGTCTGCGATCGCCATTGGGCACCCCCGAGGCCCCCTTGCGGTCGCGCTATGGAGCATAGGGGGGCACGGCGTTGCGCCGGCGCTCGTCGCGGGCATT
>CAILUI010000227.1 GCA_903837355.1 uncultured Victivallales bacterium | reverse complement strand
GTGAGCGCGTGAGAACGTGAAAGCGTGGATTCGTGGCAGACGGCCGGCACACGCGCCGTAACCCTCACGCAATCACGCTCTCACGCTTTCACCGTGCCGGTGACCAACAGCGATGGTCGTTGGGAAAACGGAACCGCCCTGCCCACGGGGGGGGGCGGCGGTTGCCGCGGTCTGCTGCCTGGGGTATGGTGGGGCTGGCTGACAGCGATCACGATCGCCAGCGCGGAGTAAGCCGTGCGCCACGGCAGGAAGGTTGGGCATGATGCAGGCAGGTTTCGCGAAGGTCGATATCACGCCGGTGCTCGGCGGTCAGAAGATTGGCTGGATCACGCCCATTCCCATTGCGAGCATCGCGGATCCGCTGTACGCACGGGTGGCCGTGTTTGTCAGCGGCGAAGAGCGGCTGGGCTTCGTGCAACTCGACACGTTGAGCGTGCGGTGGAGCACCGTGCAGGAGATCCGGCGGCAGGTGGAGGCTGCGGGCGGCCTGCCGGGGCGGAATCTGATGGTCGCGGCCACCCATAACCATAGCGGCCCGGCCGTGGCCACCGTCTGCGACGTGGCGCGCGATGATGCCTATCTGGCCTGGATGATCCCGCGGGTGACGGCGGCGGTCGGCGCGGCCGTGGCCGCCCTCGAGGCGGCCGAGATCGGCTTTGCCGCGGTGCCGGAGTTCGGGCTGACCCATAACCGGCGCACCGCGCTGCGCGATGGTACCACGACGACCCATGGGCTGGGATTCCGCCACCCGCTGGCGCTCTATGTCGAAGGCCCCATCGATCCGGAGGTGGCGGTGCTGGCAGCCCGGCGCCCGGACGGGGCCTGGCTCGGGGTCGTGCTCAACTTCGCCTGCCATCCGGTGCATCGTGGCGGCGAGCCGGTGGTGACCGCGGGTTTCCCGGGGGTGCTCGCCGCGGCGCTGGCCGAGCGCGGTTGCCCGCAGTGCGTATTCCTGAACGGCGCCTGCGGTAACCTCAGCCCCGGCGATCCGCAACAGCCCGTGCAGCCGAGTATGGAAGACATTGGCCGACGGCTGGCCGAGGACGCCTTCAAGGCCATCGAGACCATGACCTTTCAGGCCGAGGTGTCGCTGGGGGCGCGACAGGTCACGGTGCAGTTGCCCTACCGCCAGCTCAGCGACGACGAGATCCGTGGCACCGTCTGCGGTGCGCAGCGTTTCGTGGACCCGACAGCCTACGATCGGGCCATGCCGGCGCTGCTCGAACGTATCCGCAGTCGCGGCACGCAACCCGCCGAGGTCCAGGTGCTGCGCCTCGGTGACGTTACCTACACCAGTGTTCCCGCGGAACTTTTCGTGCAGTTGGGACTGCGCATCAAGGAGGCGGCCTATCCACGGCATGGACTGGTGGTGACGCACGCCAACGGCATGGTCGGCTATGTTCCTCATCAAGAGGCTTTTGCGCGCGGCGGCTATGAGACTACCTTCGGTCCGGCGTGGCGCCTGGCGCCGGACGCGGGCGAGCTGCTAGTGGCCGCCGCCACGGACTTGCTGCAGCCCTTTCGGACCTGAGCGTGGCGCTAACGAACGCGGGGGCTATTGTATTTGCTTCACACTCTGTTCATACTTTAGGCATCTGACCCGAACCATGGACGTCAGCGGCCGGGGGCGCGTTAGGGCCGGTTCCGGCGCTTGGGCCATGGTGGGTGTGTCATCACAACGCAAGGACAAGGAGTGCAGCCATGAACCGCACGTGTCGCCGCCCCAAGAGGTTCACCCTGATTGAGCTGCTCGTCGTGATTGCCATCATCGCCATTCTGGCGGCGATGCTGCTGCCGGCGTTGGCCAAGGCGCGGGCCAAGGCGCAGCAGGTCAGTTGCGTCAACAACCTCAAGCAGATGGCCCTGGGCCTGCAGATGTACCAGATGGACTACAAGGATGCCGCGCCGTCGGCGCGTCTGTTGCCGGACGGTTGGGCCGGCGGCGCCATCCTGCCCTACAGCAGCGACCTCAAGGTCTTCGAGTGCCCGTCCTGGGAAGGATCGCCAGGCTGGATCTGCGGCACGGCCTGCGCCCAGCCGACTTGGGTGGGCCTCTGCACCCGCAACTATGAGGCCGGTTACACGTATGCCAACACCACCGCCGCCGGCGGCTGTGTGAACTCAGGGTTGAGCTTCAAGCCGGGCTTCTTCGCGAAGCCGTCACAGCGGGTATCCATGTACGACGGTTACTGCCGCCACTCCACCACGTCACAGGACATGGCCGATCCCGGCAGAGTCCACGCTGCGTGTCCAGTCCCTGTCTATGACCCGGGTCGGGCGTACCGGCACAACTCCATGTTCAACGCCGCCTTCCACGACGGTCACGTGGCGTCGATGAACACGGTCAACCTGGCCGCCAACTTCCGCGACTAGGCGAGGGCTATCGTCACTACTCAGGGGCGGGAGGCGATCCTCCCGCCCCTGTGCTTTTTGGCGCGCGGGGTTGCCGTCCGGCAGCGGTGGCTCTACGTTTCGCGGCAGACGATGGCGCGGCAGGGCGGGTAGCGAAAGGCAGAGGCCATGGCGTTCACGCACGTACAATGGATGAGCAAGGTGATCGGCAAGGCAGTCGGCATGAATGTCATTCTGCCGGACTGCGGCAGGCCGCCCTTCCCGGTGTTCTACCTGCTGCACGGGTTGTCGGACGACTACACCATCTGGCACCGGCGCACCCGCATCGAGTGGTATGTGCGCGACCTGCCGCTGATCGTGGTGATGCCGGACGGTTTCCGCGGTTTCTACACCAACAACGAGGACGGGCCGCAGTACGCGACCTATATGGCCGAGGAGCTGCCCGCCTTCATGGAGCGGCACTTCAGTGCTCAGTCAGAGCGGGCTGGGCGCTGTGTTGGCGGGTTGTCGATGGGCGGTTACGGCGCCCTGCGGCTGGCCCTGGGCTACCCGGAACGCTACGTCTCGGCCACCAGTCACTCGGGGGCGCTGGCCTTTGGTCACGACCCGGTGGGCGCTGCGGACTTCCGTGCCGTCGAGTTCCGCCGGATCACGGGGGCGCAGCCGACCGGCAGTCAGCATGACCTGTTCGCGCTGGCGGCCAAAGCCCAGCAGGCGGGCAGCGTCCCGGCTCTGCGCATCGATTGCGGCACCGAGGACCATCTGTTGCCGTCGAACCGGCGTTTCGCGGAGCACTTGGGCACTCTGGGGGTGCCGCACGAGTACCAGGAGTTCCCGGGGAACCACACCTGGGACTACTGGGATGCCCATGTGCAGGAAGCCCTGGCCTTCCATGCCCGCCACCTGGCGCTGCCGCCCGCGGCGCCCTGAGCGGCGGGGCGGCGGGGCAGCGCTGACTGGACGAACTGGACGAACTGGACGAACTGGACGAACTGGAGGGCGGCGGTGCAGGCCGTGTGCCTGGCTGGCCCCGGTCGAGTGAGTCCAGTTCGTCCAGTGTGTCCAGTTCCCCAGTCGCCCCCGCCCTCCGGCCGGGTCCGGAATCCAGCGCTATATTGCCCTTTTGCCATCCCGAAGCAGTGGGGCGTTACACCATGAGCAGCGACCGTCTGAGCGACCGCTTCTGCCGCCGCGGCAGCGAGTTCCTGGGGGTGCGGTACCCCATTCTGTCGGGGGCCATGACCTGGATCAGCGACGCGCGGCTGGTTTCGGCCGTCTGCAACGCCGGCGGCTTCGGGTGTCTGGCCGGCGGCAACTCGCCGGTGGACGTGCTCGAGCGCGAGATCCGCGCGACGCGGGAGTTGACGGATCGTCCGTTTGCCGTGAACCTGGTCACGATCGCGCCCCTGTACCGCGAGCATCTGGCCATGATCTCGCGGCTGACGGCGCCCTTTGTGATTTTCGCCGGCAGTTTCCCCAAGCACGACGAGATCACGCGGGCCAAGGATGGCGGTGCCAAGGTGCTGTGCTTCGCCTCGACCGAGTCCATCGCCGCACGCATGATCCGCTACGGGGCCGACGGTCTGATCCTGGAAGGTATGGAGGCGGGCGGCCACGTCGGCCATGTCAGCCTGACGGTGCTTCTCCAGCAGGTGCTGTTTGCGACCACGGCGGTCCCGGTGTTTGTGGCGGGCGGCGTGGCGACCGGTCGGATGTGCGCCCACTTGTTGCTCATGGGGGCCAGCGGGGTACAGATGGGGACGCGCTTCGCGGTCGCCGCAGAGAGCTGCGCGCACCCGGCTTTCAAGGAGCACTTCATCCGCGCCAACGCCCGCGATGCGGTCAGCACGCCGCAGTTTGATGCCCGCCTGCCGGTGGTGGCCGTACGGGCGCTGCGCAACCAGGGCCATGAGGACTTTGCCAAGCTGCAGCTTGAGTTGATCGGTCGGCTGGACCGGCATGAGATCAGCCGCGAGGAGGCCCAGTTGCAGGTCGAGAAGTACTGGATGGGCGCCCTGCGCCGGGCCGTCCAGGATGGCGATGTCAAGCGCGGTTCCCTGATGGCCGGCCAGTCGGTGGGACTTGTGGACAAGGTGCAGCCCGTCGCCGACATCATCGACGAGTTGGTCACCGATATGGAAACCGAGTTCCAGCGCCTGCGGCAGGCCCTCATGTGAGGCAGGGCGGGCCCCATGACCCACATCCAGGCTCAGCGTCTTGGTAGTCTGCTCGTCCTCTCCGGCCCCAGCGGGGCGGGCAAGACGACGCTCTACCGCCTCGTTCTCCAGCGCCACCCCGAGATCCGCTTTTCGGTATCCTGCACGACGCGGGCGCCGCGGGCGCAGGAGCGCGCTGGGGTCGATTACCACTTTCTCAGCGTGCCTGAGTTCCAGGCACGGCTCGCGGCCGGGGCATTCCTCGAGCACGCCGAGGTTCACGGCAATTGGTACGGCACGCTCCGGGCTGAGGTCGAGGGGCCGGTGCTGGACGGCGTGGACGTGCTTCTGGACATCGACGTCCAAGGCGCTCGGCAGGTCCGCGCGCTGAGCCGCGGCACACCCTTCGCCGCAGCCTTCCTGTCCGTGTTCTGTGCGCCGCCGTCCTTCGCGGTGCTGCAGCAGCGACTCGAAGCCCGCGGTACCGACAGTGCCGCGGTCATCGCGGGACGTCTGCAGCGGGCCCGTACCGAGCTGACCGCCTGGCGCGAGTACGACGCGGTGGTCGTCAACGACCGGCTGGAGGCGGCGGTGGCCCAGCTCGAAGCCATCGTGCTGGCCGCGCGTTGCCGCACCCTCATCCACGAGAAGGAGCCCTGGAGCCGATGAAGACAACACGCCCCGCCGCCCTGCCGGCGCCGACCGTGGTGCTCGGGGTCACCGGCTCGATTGCGGCCTATAAAGCGGCCGATCTTACCAGCCGCCTGGTTCAGGCCGGGGTGACGGTCACCGTGATCATGACGGCCAACGCCATGCGCCTGGTGCAGCCGCAGACCTTCCTCACCCTGTCGCGGCAGCCGGTGGTCACGGATCTGTGGGACCTGCCCGACTGGCAGCCGGGGCACATTGCGCTGGCGGAGCGGGCGGCGGTGCTGGTGGTGGCGCCGGCGACGGCCAACATCCTGGCGAAGCTGGCCCATGGCCTGGCGGACGATGCGCTGTCGACCTACGCCCTCTCCCACAGCGGGCGGGTGGTGGTGGCGCCGGCGATGAACCCACGGATGTGGGCCCACCCCGCCGTGCAGGCGAACTGCGCCCTGCTGCGCGAGCGCGGAGTGATCGTCGTCGGACCGGACCGCGGCCGGGTGGCCTGCGGCGAGGGTGGGGTGGGGCGCCTGGCAGCGGTGGAGGATATCCTGACGGCGGTGCTTGCCGCCATCCCGCCGCCGGCGCGGTGACGCGTCCGGCGCCCGCCCCGCGCCGCCACGCGGAACGGGAAAACCAATGGCATCGGGGGGGCGCGTCTTGGCGCCCACGGTAGGGAGTTCACGACCATGGATATCGCCCGACACCTGGAGCGTCACCCGCTGTTCGCCACCTTCACGCTGGCGGCCCTGGCCGAGGTTGTGCGTGAGGGTACGCTGGTGTCCTACGAGCCCGGCGACATCTGCCTCGGGCACCAGGAAGCGGGGGAGATCTTCGGGGTGCTGCTCTCAGGCCGCCTGGAGGCGGTGCGGAACTACGCCTCGCCGGAGCGCCAACATCTGGGCCATATCGAGGCCGGGGAGTGCTTTGGCGAGATGTCGCTGCTGACCGGCACCTCGGGGGGCACCGACGTGGTCGCGCTGACCCCGGCCCAGGCCGTGGTCTTCATGCAGCAGGCCGTCGGGCCGCTGTTGGCTCAGAACCGCGAGTCGGTCCAGTTTCTGACCCGGCTGATCAAGCGTCGGCTCTCGGCGCCTCAGGAGGAGCCCAAGGCGGCGCGGGCGAAGACGCAGCGGCTGGCGCTCGGCGCCTTCATGCCGATGCGCGTCGTGGCTCTGAGTTGCCGGCGCAACGACTTGCGCTACTCCTACTTCGACACCACCTCCGAGCAGGCGTTGGCCTGGGGGGAGGTGACCGGGATCGGCGTCGTCGGCGGTGCCGGGTTGCACACTCACGGCAGCGCCCGGGGCACCTGGCAGCAACCGGTCAAGGGGCTGGATCACGAAGGGGCCGTGGCGGCCGCCGTCCGCGCTCTCGCGGCTCCCGTCGGTGGCGTGCTCGGCTCGGTGTCCGAGTTGTCGGCGGTCGGCCATCGCGTCGTTCACGGCGGGGTCCACTTCAATGGTCCGGCCCTGGTGGATGCGGAGATGAAGAAGGAAATTGGGCGCCTGGCGGCCCTGGCACCGCTCGACAATGAGCACAACCTGCGCGGCATCGAAGCCTGCGAGAAGCTGCTGCCCGGGGTCCCCCAGGTGGCCGTGTTCGACACCGCCTTCAACCTCACCATCCCGCCCGCCGCGCACCGCTATGCGCTGCCTCAGGAATACGCCGACGATCCGGATCTGCGCCGCTTCGGATTCCATGGCATCTCGCACGAAGGGGCCTCACGCGCCGCGGCGGCCGCGCTGGGAGCGCCGTTTGAATCGTTGCGCATCATCTCCTGTCATCTGGGCATGGGCGCCTCGCTCGCTGCCATCGACCATGGCCGGGCCGTGGACAACACCATGGGGTTCACCAACCTCGAAGGCTTGGCCATGTCCACGCGCTGTGGCGATCTGGATCCCGGACTGCTGCTGTACCTGCTGCAGCGTGATCAGACACCGTTGGCGGAGATGGCTCGCCGCCTGTTCACGGCCTCGGGACTGCTAGGCCTATCCGGTATCTCCGGCGATGTTGTGGAGATCATGGCCGCGGCCGAGGGCGGCGATGCCCGTGCCATGCTGGCTCTGCAGGTGTACTGCCAGCGGGCGCGGAAATACCTGGCGGCCTTCGTCGGGGTCTTGGGAGGAGTGGACGTGGTGGTCTTCACCGGCGGTGTCGGCGAGAACGCCGCCGGGGCGCGAGCCCGCATCTGTCAGGGGCTCGACTGGATGGGCATCGCCCTCGACGAAACCACTAACCGGGCGGCCAAGGTTAGGCCCGGTGAGGCCGTGGCCGTCTCGCTGCCGCAGTCGCGGGCGCGGGTGTTTGTCGTCGGGACCAACGAGGAGCACACCATCGCCTGGAAGACGGTGCAG
This sequence comes from uncultured Victivallales bacterium, assembly GCA_903837355.1. Classification (GTDB taxonomy): domain Bacteria; phylum Verrucomicrobiota; class Lentisphaeria; order Oligosphaerales; family JAFGRS01; genus CAILUI01. The sequence continues at coordinate 1,773 of CAILUI010000227.1, read as the reverse complement.
GCGCTTTCGCACAAGCGCGTGACGGATGTCATTCGCGACAAACCGCTCCCCATCCCGATCGGCGTCTCGGCCCACCATCTGCACCTGACACAGCCGCACGTCGAGGCGCTTTTCGGTCCTGGACATACGCTCACCTGGCACGCCGATCTGACGCAGCCGGGGCAGTACGCCTGCAAGGAGCAGGTGAACCTGATCGGGCCCAAAGGCCGCATCGACCGCGTCCGCGTCCTGGGGCCGGTGCGGCCGGAGAGCCAGGTGGAGATCGCTCGTACCGAGGAGTTCAAGCTGGGCATCGACGCCCCGATTCGCCTGTCCGGCGATCTGCAGGGCACCCCCGGCATCGTCCTCGAGGGCCCGGCGGGCCAGGTCAAGATCGACCACGGTGTCATCTGTGCGATGCGGCACATCCACATGTCGCCCACCGATGCCATGGAGTTCGCCCTGCGCGACCGCGACGTGGTCCGCATCCGCACCTCCGGCGACCGCTCGTTGGTGTTCGGTGACGTCGTCGTGCGTGTCCACCCGGACTTCCGGCTGGATATGCACATCGATACCGACGAGGCCAACGCCGCCGAAGTCGGGGTCGGTGCGCTGGGTTACGTGGACTCCATCCAGGCGCGCGCCACGGGCTGAGACGTCAGCGGGTGCTGCCGACGGCCTTGACAATGGCGGCAGCTCACCTACTTTTTTGGTTCGTCTAGCCAGCAACGACGGGTCTGCGGTCTGCCGTGCTTGGTGACCGGGGCGGCGTCCCGTCCGCCGGTTCTCCTGCCGGCCGGCGACGGCGCTGCTGTCTGGGGCGTGTCGTCATACTACGGAGCGTGTACCGATGGGGCAACTGGATCGCCGACACTTCCTCAGGCAGGTGGGCTGCCTCACGGCTGCCGGGGCGGCGGCTGGCGCGCAGGCGTTGGCGAGTACGGGCGAGGGTCGCCGGGTCGGTCCCGCGGACCCCAACGGTGTCCTCGTGGACCTGAGCCTGTGCATCGGCTGCCGCATGTGCGAACATGCCTGCAAGCAGGCCAACAACCTCCCTCCCGAAAGCGGTGACATCGGCAACCAGGACGTCTTCGCGACCGCGCGCCGCCCCACGCCCGACGCCCACACCGTGATCAATGCCTACACGCCGCCCGGCAGCGACACCGTCTACACCAAGAGCAACTGTCTGCATTGCCAGCATGCCTCCTGCGTCTCGGCCTGCATCGTCGGCGCGTTGCGCAAGCAGGACGACGGCGCTGTGACCTATGATGCGTGGAAGTGCATCGGCTGCCGCTACTGCATGGTGGCCTGTCCCTTCCAGATCCCGACCTACACCTACGACAAGGCCTTCACGCCGCTGGTCCGCAAGTGCGAGCTCTGCAAGGAGCGGACGAGCGCGGGGAAACTCCCCGCTTGCGTGGCGGCCTGTCCGCGGCAGACCATGGTCTACGGCAAGCGCCGCGAACTCCTGGAGCTGGCCCGCGAGCGCATCCGCAAGCGCCCCGAGGCGTACGTCGATCACGTCTATGGTGAACACGAGGTCGGCGGCACCTCGTGGCTCTACCTCTCGCCGGTACCCTTCGAGCAGGTGGGATTCCTGAAGCTGGGGTCGGAATCCCCGGCGGCCCTGACCGAGACGATCCAGCACGGCGTCTTCAAGATGGGGCTGCCGCCCCTGGCGTTGGCTGGGGCCTTGGGCGCCATCATGTACGCCGCCGACCCACAGCGGCGGGCCGCGCCCGCCAGCGACGCTCACGGCGGCCCCGCGGCGGCGGCCCCGCCGCTCCCGGCGCT
>CAILUI010000226.1 GCA_903837355.1 uncultured Victivallales bacterium | reverse complement strand
GTGAGCGCGTGAGAACGTGAAAGCGTGGATTCGTGGCAGACGGCCGGCACACGCGCCGTAACCCTCACGCAATCACGCTCTCACGCTTTCACCGTGCCGGTGACCAACAGCGATGGTCGTTGGGAAAACGGAACCGCCCTGTCCGCCGTCCCGGCACGGTTGACGGCCTGCCCGCGGGGTATTATCCTAACAGATGTTAACCAAATACCGGAGAGCGGCCATGACTGGAACCCAGTTCGTAGCCAAGTGGCGCCATGTGAGCCTCACGGAACGCTCGGCGGCGCAACAGCACTTCCTCGACCTCTGCGAACTGGTCGGGCACCCGAAGCCGGCCGATGTCGACAAGACGGGTGACTCCTTCACCTTCGAGCGCGGCGCCGCCAAGCAGGGCGGCGGCGACGGCTGGGCCGACGTGTGGAAGAAGGGCTTTGTCGCGGGCGAGTACAAGGGGAAGCACAAAGACCTGGACGCGGCCTATGGCCAACTCCTGCAGTACCGTGACGCCCTCGAGAATCCACCGCTGCTGATGACCTGCGACATGGACCGCATCATCATTCACACCAACTTCACCGCCTGCCCGGTCGTCCGCTATGAGCTCAGCCTCGACGATCTGGCCACCCCTGAAGGCCTCGACCGGGTGTGGTCGATGTTCTTCGATCCCGAGGCTCTCCGTCCCGGTACGACCTGCGCCGCCATCACCGCCCAGGCGGCCGGCCAGCTTGCGGACCTCGCCCAGTCGCTGCGCGCTCGCGGCCTCGAGCCCCGCGCGGTGGCGCACTTCCTTGACCGGATCGTCTTCTGCCTCTTCGCCGAGGACGTCCGGCTGTTGCCCGAGGGGCTGTTCTCCAAGATCATCCAGTCCACCCAGGGCAAACCGGAGCGTTTCACCGCCTACGTCGCTGGCCTGTTTGCGGCCATGGCCAGCGGCGGGGACTTCCTGCTGCGCGAGATCCGCCACTTCAACGGCAGTCTGTTCGACCAGGCCGCGGTTTTGGAGCTGAACGTCGCGGAGTTGCGCCAGGTCCACGAGGTAGCCAAGCTGGACTGGGGTGCCATCGATCCCACCATCTTCGGTACGCTCTTCGTGCGCGGCATGGACCCGGCCCTGCGTTCTCAGCTCGGGGCGGAGTTCACCGGCCGCGCCGACATCGAGGCGCTGGTCGAGCCCGTGGTCATGGCCCCGCTGCGGCGCGAGTGGGCTGCGGCCGGCGCGGCCGTGGACGCCCTCGTGCCCGCGGTTTCCGGCAGCGGGCCGGCCGTGGTCAGGGGGCCGCTCAAACTGCGCAAAGCCAAGCTCGAGGCCACCCTCCTCGTTCAGCACTTCCTCGAACGGCTGGCGGCGCTGAAGATCCTCGACCCCGCCTGCGGTTCCGGCAACTTCCTCTACGTCGTCCTGCAGAAGCTGAAGGACCTCGAGAAGGAGGTCATCGTCTTCGCCCAGGACCGTCTGCAGGCAAGTTTCCTGCCCGTGGTCGGTCCCTGGCAGCTCTACGGCCTCGAGATCAACCCCTACGCCCATGATCTGGCCCAGATGACCGTCTGGATCGGTTACCTGCAGTGGACTTGCGCCAATGGCTTCGGCGTTCTACAGGACCCGGTGCTGAAGGCTCTCCCGGGCAACTTCCGTTGCCAGGACGCGATTCTCGACCGCGCCGACCCCGAGCACCCGCGCGAGCCTGAGTGGCCAGCGGTTGACTACGTCGTCGGTAACCCGCCGTTTCTGGGTGGCAAGCTGCTGCGCCGGGAACTGGGCGACGCATACGTGGACCAGCTCTTCGCGGTGTGGGCGGATCGCGTTCCGCATGAGGCGGATCTGTGCTGCTACTGGTTCGAGAAGGCGCGGGCGCACATCGAGAGCGGCGCTTGCCACCGTGCCGGTCTGCTGGCGACGCAAGGCATTCGCGGCGGGGCCAACCGCAAGGTGCTGGCGCGCATCAAGGCGAGCGGCGACATCTTCTTTGCCGAGAGCGATCGGCCGTGGATCCTCGATGGGGCCAGTGTGCATATCTCGATGGTGGGGTTCGACGCCGGCGTCGAGACGCGGCGTGTGCTCGACGGCCGTCTGGCGCCGAGCATCAATGCCAACCTGACCTCCACCGCCAACCTCGGCTCGGCCGTGCGTCTGTCGGCCAATGCCGGCCTGGCGTACATGGGCGACACCAAGGGGGGGAGCTTCGATCTCGACGAGAGCGTTGCCATCGGCATGCTGTCGGCGCCCAACCCGCACGGTCGTCCGAACTCGGATGTCCTGGTGCCTTGGGTTAACGGCAAGGACCTGACGGGGCGCACCCGCCGCCGGTGGATTGTGGACTATGGCGTGGGCCTGAGCGCGGAGACCGCGGCGCGGTACGCCGACCCGTTCGCCCACGTCCTGGCCCAGGTCAAACCGTCACGGGCGGACAACGCCCGCGAGTCCTACCGGAGTCTGTGGTGGCAGCATGTCGAGGCCCGGAGCGGCATGCTGGCCGCCTTGCAGGGCCTCCCACGCTTCGTTGCTACCCCACGTGTTGCCAAACACCGGCTGTTCGTCTGGCTCGCCCAGCCCATCCTCGCGGACTCCGCAACCTTCGTCTTCGCTCGCGCTGACGACTACTTCCTTGGTGTTCTGCACTCGCGCATTCACGAGCTCTGGGCGCTGGAACTCGGGACGCGCCTGGAGACTCGGCCACGCTACACCCCGACAACCTGCTTCGAGACCTTCCCCTTCCCCTGGGCGCCCGGCCAGGAACCCGCCGCGGACCCGCTGGTTCTGGAGATCGGCGCCGCCGCGGCTGAGCTTTGCCGGTTGCGCGATGCCTGGCTGAACCCGCCGGAGTGGGTGCGTGAGGACATTCTGGAGTTCCCGGCCACCGTTGGCGGCCCCTGGGACCGCTTTCTCGTCAACCCGCGCTTACCGCTGGGCGTCCCCGCTGAGTTGCACGAGCCCGACACCACAGCCCTCGAGTTTGCCCTCGCCGCGCACGCTGTCGCCCAGGCTCGGCGCGAGGCTGCCGCCCTGCGGCCCGTTCGAGCCGGCGACCTCGGGGTCGCGCGTTATCCGCGTCTGCTACCGCGGACCGCGCAGTGCGCCGAGCTGCTGGCCAAGCGCACCCTGACAAGCCTCTACAACCAGCGCCCAGCCTGGCTCGACCTGGCCCACCGGCGCTTGGACGAAGCCGTCGGTGCCGCCTATGGTAGTGCCCGCGGTGGCGACTGGTCTCCTGACCTGCCGGCGGACCAGATACTGGAACAAGTCCTGGCCCTGAATCTGTCAGCGGCGCCGTCGGCGTAGGCCAGCCGTGGCCGCTGTTGACACCGAAACATGGACACCCGCAATGATGAATGGTCTGGGATCAGGCCGTGGGCCGAGGCTCACGGGTCGCTTGTGCCGGTGGACGGCTGGGCTGGCACTGGGGATCGGCGCGACCCTGGCGGCGGCTGACCTCACCTATACCGTCAACAGCGCGGCGCCGACGACGGTTACGATCACTGGCTACACCGGTTCGGGTGGCGTCGTGACCGTGCCGGCCACCATCGGCGGCAAGACCGTCACCGCCATCGGCGACCGGGCTTTCTACTACGGCGCCAGCCTGACCCGCATCACCCTTCCCGGCACCCTCACCAGCATCGGTGAGCGGGCCTTCTACTACTGCTCCGGCCTGACCAGCCTGACCGTGCCCAACAGTGTGACCCGCATCGAGGGTCGGGCCTTCTACCATTGCTCCGGCCTGACCAGCGCCATGATCGGCAGCGGGGTCACCAGTATCGGCAGTTACGCATTCGCCGGCTGTCACCGCCTCGCGGATGCCTACTTCCAGGGAAATGCGCCCAGTGTGGGGGGCGCGGCCTTCGAGGGTGACGACGGGGTGACCGTCTACCGCGGGCCGGCGGCGACGGGCTGGGGCGCCAGTTTCGGCGGCCGTCCGACCGCGCTGTGGCCGTTGCCGACCATCACCGCGGTCGGCCCGACCCGCGCCCCCAGTGCGGGCGGCTCCAGAGTGGTGATCACCGGTACCCGCCTGACGGCAGCCACGGCGGTGCGGTTCGGGACGGTGCCGGCCACGGCGTTCACGGTGGGTTCGGACGACCAGATCGTGGCGACGGTTCCGCCAGGCACGGCCGGCGAGACGGTCGACATCCAGGTCAGCACACCGGGCGGGACGGCGGCCGACACCAGCGCGGACGACTTCACCTACAACGCATTTGTGGTCACCGATGTGACCTCGCCGACGCCGAATGGGACCTATGGCCCCGGTGCGGTCATTGGGATCCGTGTCACGTTCTCGGAGAAGGTGACCGTGACCGGTTCGCCGCAACTGACCTTGGAGACGGGTACGAACGACGCGTTGGCGGACTACACCGGCGGCAGCGGCAGCGTGGCCCTGACCTTCACCTACACCGTGCAGGCCGGACAGGTCAGCGCCGATCTGGACTGTGCCGGAACCGCTGCCTTGGCGCTGCACGGCGGCAGCATCCTGAACGCGACCGCGAATCCTGCGGTGTTGACGCTGCCCACCCCTGGCCGAGCCCACTCGCTGGGCGCGAACCAGGCCTTGGTCGTGGCCGCGGTGGGCGCTCCCAACGGGCCTTTCCTGGCGCGCCAGCAGGCGGCACAGGTTCTGGCGGGTCGCGGCCTCTGGGACCTGACGGGCGCCTACGCGCTGAGCGTGGGTGGCCAGGCGCTGACGCTGAACCTCGTCCATGATCCCCGCGGCCGGCTGACCGGCACGGCGGCGCTGCAGGTTAACACCGGCAGCGCCCTGCTGCCGGTCAGTCTCTCCGTCCGCGGCACCGCCAGGGGGGCGGGTGGCCGCGTTGTGGTCGCGCTGTGGCTGCAAGGTGCGGACGCAGCCCAAGGGCTCGACGTGGCGCTCGCGGCCGCGCTGACCCTGGATGTCGGCACTCGGCAGCTCCACGGGCCCCTTACCGGCACCATCTTGGTCAACGGTGCCGGCACGCCGCTCGCCGAGACCGTGACCCTGGCTCTGCCGGCGCCCATGGATGGCACCTGGTCGCTGTCGTGCGCGCTGCTGCCGACCGCCAAGGGGGGCCGTGGCGGAGTCGCGACGCTGACTCTGGCCAACGGGGTGAGCCATACCTTCGCCATCCGCGGCCGGCTGACCGGCTCGGTCGCCGCGCTGGAGCTGAGTGGGTTGCCCACGGACCCGTCCGCCGCGCCGATTCGGATCAGGGCCACCATCGAGACGCTGGGCGGGGCGCTGACCGGGCTCTCCGCGGTCTCGGCCTGGGCCTACGGACAGAGTCTGGTATGGCCGTGAAACCCGTTCTGGTCATGGCTCCGATCCGCGGCGTCACCGACGCCGTCTACCGTGACGCCTGGGCGCGCAGCTTTGGCGGTTTTGCGCGGGCCGTGGCCCCGTTCATTCAACTGCGTCAGGGGCAGCCCTTGCGCCCCGGCGAGTTGCGGCAGGTATCCCCCGGGAATAACAGTTCATTAATAACGGTTCCACAGGTACTTACGCATCATGCACTGACCTTCGCAGCGGCCCTGCGCGAGTTACACGCAGCCGGCCATACCGAGGTCAACTGGAACCTGGGCTGCCCCTACCCGATGGTGGCGAAGCGCGGGCGCGGGGCCGGGCTTCTGCCGCATACGGATCGCCTGGACGCCATCCTGGCCCAGGTTCTGGCGGACGCGCCGGTTCGACTCTCGGTGAAGCTGCGGCTGGGGTACCGCGACCCTGACGAGGTGCTGGCGGTGCTGGCGGTGCTCAACCGCTATCCGTTGACCGAGGTGATCCTGCATCCGCGCACCGCCACTCAGATGTATGGTGGCGACGTCGATCTGGCCCGCGCCGCCCAGGCCCTCGCGGTCTGCCGGCACCCGTTTATCTACAATGGCGACATCACCTCCTTGGAGGGCTTTAACGAGCGTCGCCGGCAGCTTCCCGGGGTCGCCGCCTGGATGGTTGGTCGCGGCGCCCTGGCCTGGCCTTTCCTGCCGGCTCTGCTGCAGGGTGAGGTTTTGCCGTCGGCCGAGACCCGTCGGCAGCGGTTGCGTGAGTTCCATGACCGGCTGGTCGCGGGCTACGCCGAGTGGCTGAGCGGGCCTCGGCATCGCCTCGACAAGCTGAAGGAGCAGTGGGGCTACCTGGCGCTGGCCTTTGCCGACCCCCGCCAGGCCCTCACCCGTATCCAGCGCAGCGATACGCTCAACGCCTACGAGGACGCCGTGGCGTGGGCCTTCGACCAGGCGTTGCGCAGCGACCCGACCGACGGAACGGCCCAGCGGAGGTAGCCATGGCGGATCAGACGGCGGCGCTTGCCGCGACCTTCCCCATTCTCGAGTTCGATTCGAACCGCGAGGCCCTGATCAATCCCGGGGCGCTGATCCGCTCGCGTACCGAGATGCCGGCGGCGTGCGTGCTGTGTTTCTTCCATGATGTGATCGCGGATCTGCAGGATGCCGGGCTGCTGACGGCGGTCGCAAGTCTGCGCAGCGAGATGGGAGCGCACCCGGTGTATCGGCTGTCCACGCCGGCTGGGGCCGTGGCGCTGCTGCACCCCGGCGTCGGGGCGCCTCTCGCCGCCGCCCTGCTGGAGGAGGCCATCGCCCTGGGGGGGCGCGCTTTTGTGGCCTGCGGCGGTGCCGGCGTGCTCGACTCGAGCATCGCCGTGGGGACGGTGCTGGTCCCCGCGGCGGCGGTGCGCGACGAGGGGACGTCCTACCACTACCTGCCGCCGGCCCGCGAGGTCGCGCTGGCGCCGGCCGTCGTCGCGGCGCTGGAGGCGGCCCTCACCACCAGGGGCGTGCCGCATCGACGCGTGAAGACCTGGACCACGGATGCCTTCTACCGGGAGACCACCGGACGCATCGCACGCCGCAAGGCGGAGGGGTGTGCCTGCGTCGAGATGGAGACGGCCGCACTGTGCGCCGTGGCGCAGTTCCGCCAGGTCACCTTCGGCCAGTTGCTCTATGGCGGCGACGATGTCAGCGGCGCCGCCTGGGATGGCCGCGGCTGGACGGGCAAACGGTCCGTGCGCGAGCAGTTGACCTTGCTGGCTGCCGAGATCGCGGCGACGCTGGTGTGAGCGGGCGACCCCCAATGCCATTAACTTTCCCGCTCTGCTTGGCGGCGCGGGGCGACTGCCGGTCGCACGCTGAGCGTGCGGCCGGGGTCGGGTACTGGCACCCCCGACCTACTTGCCCGTCTGCGGCCGAGGGTGCAGCCAGAAAGCTAACAGCATTGGGGCGGCCGCAGTCCACAGGCGTTGAGATAGGGGGGTCGGGTACTGGCACCCCCGACCTACCTTGGGCGCGTCCCGGTGGCCGATCTCAACGCCTGAGGCGTTCAGCCCTCGAGTCCCAGGGTGCGCCGGCCGGCGGCGGTCAACCGGGCCACGCTCCAGGCGGGCTCCCAAGTGAAATCGATGAGCACCTCGCGGACGCCGTCGATACCGAGCAGACGCTCGCGGATGGGGTCGCCGATGAATGCGTACACCGGGCGGCCGCGGTGCGGCATTGAGATCAGCACCGTCACCGTCTCGCCGCGCACGCGCAGATCATAGACATAGCCCAGATCCACGACGTTGGCGTCCAGGGTGTAGAACTGCGCGTCCTTGACGTCACGCAAGGCCTGCCAGATGAGCGCTTTCAGTGGCGCTGCGGCCGCGTTCTCGCCGGGCCGCGCCAGCGGCTGGCCACCCGTGGCCGCGCCGGCCGTGGGCAGCGCCGCGGTCTCGACCCGTAGCGGCTGCAGCAGACGCCGGCGCGTCTCTTCAACCACGGTCACACCGTCCGTATCGGCGTAGATCGGGCCACGCAGCACGTCGCCGCGCGACTGGCCGAGGGCGGCGGTGCCGCCGGGCTCGAAATAGGGTCCCAGCAGATAGGCGTTACGCTGGCGCAGGCAGGTGCCCGCACGGAAGTGCTGTTTACCTCCGGCCGGGTAACGGGCCCAGCAGTGTCCGTGCGGTCGGTAGTACAGCATCGGCAGCGCCCAGCGCTGCAGGTCGTCGAACTGCTCTGCCTCCAGGTCCAGCCAGAGGGCCACGAAGGCATCGCGACTGTGGCGGTTGAAGTAGCCGATGCCGTGCATGTCGCGCTGCTCCGCGGCCGGCGTACCCTCATGGACGCGTCCGGCGCTATCCACCCAGAGGGGATCGGTGAAACTGAACCCTGAGAAAACCCACTCGTCATCGCGTAAAGCATTGATGTCCATGTCTTTGACAGCGTCCATGCGGCCGTTCTTGAGAAAGTACGGCAGGCCGGCAAAGAAGGTGTAGCTGACGTCAATGTGCAGTCGGCTCGGCGTGAACACCGGGTGCAGCGGACTGTGCGGGAAGCCCCAGCGTCGCACCTCCACGCACAGCGGGCCTCGCGTGACCTCGTAGTTCGGGCATTCCGCCCAGTTGGTGATGCGCAGTTTCTGGATGCCGTCTTCCGGTACGTAGTCGTGGGCCCAGTCGATGCCCGGCGGTTCGCCATGGCCCGGTCCGCCAGCACTCAGCTCCAGCCCGTGTTCGCGCTTGTAGGTCAGCCGCTCCAACTGCCCCATCTGCCGTGAGAGCCTGGCGCTGTAGTAGCCGTTGCTGATATCAAGCCCGACGCCGCTGCCCTCCACCTTGAGGTCGGTCGGGTACTCGGGCAACTCCGCGGCCGGGTTGCCCCAGAGGATGACGTAGTGGCTCTGCCCGTGCGCCGGCACCGCCGCGAAGAAGAGTACCTGGCCACGGACTTCGGGGCCGCTTGGGACGGGGCAGCAGACCTGGCTCGTGACCTCCCGCAGGTGCCCACTGGCGGCGTCGAGACGCGCCACCCGCAGCTCGCGCCGCAGGTCGGTGACCTGATCGGCAGGGAAGGCAAGGTCGACCCTGACCGGCTCGCGCTCACGGCCCAGTCCCGCGGTCTCCGTGACCGTGACCGCCCGCCAGTGCGTCCAGCCGCTGGCCCACTCGCGCCAGGCCGCCGGCAGTTCGGCCAGCGCCCGGACCGCGTCCGTCGCCAGCGTCGCGGCCCCAGCGTTGCCGTGCGTCTGTCGCTCGAAACTCAGGGTGTCCTTGATGGACTCAGCCAGGGACATGGCGAGGTCGTGGTTCCCCGAACGGTACGCATTCTCCAGCAGCCGCAGCTTCTCGGCCACGCTGTCGGAACACGGTTCGTAGTGCAGGTCAGACATCGGCATTCCTCCCGGACTCAGGGGGCGGGCGGGCTGGCGCGGTCGACGCTGAAAGTTATCGACGCGGTTGGGCGCGAGCGGGTTGCGGACGGCTTGCCGTCGAGGAGTTCACGGGCCTGCAGCGCCGCCTCCGCGAGTTCCGCGGAGGGCTGGTAGGTCCCTGCCGGCGGCGGCGGGGCGTCGGGCGGGATGCCCACGCGCTGGAAGGTCAGGACCTCCGCGAACAGGCTCCTGGCCAGAGCGTCCTCGCGGGCCAGTTCGGCCAGCGCGAAGTCGACGCTGGCCAGCACTTCATCCTGCTCATAGAGCATCTGGCCCATCATCCCCGGGACAACGGGCGTGGTGACTTGCACCTTGAGCCGTTTCACCAGGTCTTCGGCCACCGGTCTGAGGCGCGCCGCGGCCCAGGCGGCGGCGGTGCGGTTGGCGGGGGTCATCTTGGCGGGTTGTGTCTGCACCAGTGCCAGGCGCACGGTCTCGCTGAAGGCAGTGCCGGCGCCCGTCATCCCCGCCGCCAGCAGGGCGGCGTGGCGGACCGATTCCTCGGCGTCAAAGGCAAGGGTCTGCAGAACCGGGTAGGTCGACGGCACGGCGAGGTAGCCCAGGGCCTCGGCGACGGCGGCGCGCACGATGGGGCTGGCATGGGTCGCCAGCGCCGCGATGTCGGTTGCGGCGGCCTGGTGACGGAACCGTCCGAGCGCGAACGCGGCGTCGCGGAGGCCCTCCGGCTCGGTCTCCTGCCGCAGGCAGGTGTGGATCGCTGCGGCGGCCGCCGCAAAGCCGACGCGCCCGAGCACGCGGCACTGGTGTGCCCGGCCGGGGAAGGCGGTCCCGCCCAAGCGGGCCGCCACCGCGGGGCCGACGGGTTGGGCTTTGTCGGTGGCGACGAGGGTGTCTTCGGCCTGGCGACGCACGAGGGTGCAGGGGTCTTCGAGGCGTTCCACGGCGGCGGCCAGCAGCGGCGCTGCCGGGTACGCCGTGCCGGCGGCAAGCGCCCGCCGGCGCACTTCCGGGTCGGGATCACGGCTCAGGTCGAGGAGCAACGGCAGGTCGCCGGCGCGGGCGAGTTGTCCCAGGGCGGCGGCGGTCTCGCCACGCACGGATGGCCCGGGGTCACGGCCGAAGGCCGGGATCAGCCGTTCCTGCAAGCCCGCGGCCAGGTCGGGCAGGCGGACCGCGACCGCGAAGCGCACGGCTTCATGGGCGATGGCCAGGTCGCGGACGAGTTCATCGGCCTGGGCGGTGGCGTCGTTTGCCAGGCAGGCCGCGAGGGTCAAGGCCGTCGCCACGGCGGGGTTCGGGTCCTGGCGGAAGGCACGATAGACCACCGGGGTGACGGCGCCGGGCAGATCACGCAGTCGTTCTGCGGCCACCTGGCGGACGGCCTGGGAGCGGTCCTGCGTCACCGCCCTGACGAGCAGGGCCGGGTCGGCTCCCGGCAAGCGACCGTAGAGCGCGGTGCTCCAGTAGCGTATGTCCTCGTCCACATGCTCAAGCAGGGGCCGGATCGACGCTTCCAGGTCTGCCGATGCAAACGGCGACATCTCCAACTGCTGCAGCACGACGGCCAGCACCTCGGGGTCGGTCTCGATGGCCCGCTGCCGGAGCAGCACCGCGTAGGCGTTCTCCAAGTTGGTCTGCCGCAGTTCAGTGCAGATCAGCATCCGCAGGCTGCGGTCGGCTACGGGCAAGGCCTCAGCCTGCAGTGCGACCTGCTCGGCGGTCACGACCACCCGGTAGGGTCCGGGATTCAGGTCGGTATAGAGGAACGGCCGTTCCTGCCACACCGGCAGCAGCAGCGCGAAGACGGTCACGTAAGGTATGATCAGCGGGCCCATGGTGTCTGAGTTCCTGCAGGCTGCGGCGGCGGCGCCAGCGGCCTAGTCCCGTTGTGAGAAGATCATTCTGACCCGCAGGGCGGTCACCGCCACCAGGACGACGGTCATCCCGGCCAGGAAGAGGATCGTATTCACCCACAGCGGCTGACCGCAGACTTTGGGCAGGGTCTCAAACATCCGGTCGGAGGTGACCTGGAGCGCCCCCGCGATCGGGTTGGCGGCGAGGATGACGGCTTCGAGGGTGGGGGAGATGCGGGAGCCGAACAGCAGCACGCTGAGGGTCCCGAGGCAGACCACGGCCGCCACCACATAGCTGAGAGCCGTGGCCGCCCCGGTCGTTGGCGTCAGGGTCGAGGCACAGAGTCCCATACTGACGAAGGCGGCCGCGGTGAGGACCAGGATCCCCAGCCAGGCGCCGAGGCGCCAGTAGGCCGCGCTGGCTTCCAGGTAGCTCAGCGTTAACAGCACTGGAATGCTGCTGACCAGGAACATCAGGACATACAGCAGCCCCGCCTTCAGCTTGCCCATGACTACCGCCCGCACCGTCAGCGGCGTCATGCGCAGCAAGGTCAGGGTGCCACTGATCCGCTCGTCGGTGATACTGCCGCTGCACACGGCCGGCGCGAAGAAGGCCACCACCCCCACCTGGAAGACGATGGCCACCACCCGCACCGCATCGGGGTTGAGTTGCGTGGCGAACTGCACCGCCACCAGCAGCAGCAGGACCATGCTCAGGACGATGATGGCCGAGAGGGTCCGCAGGATCACCTTGGGCTTGCCGAAGATGCGACTGCGCATCTCGGCGACGTAGACCGGGTTGCGCCAGGCCGCGATCGGGCGCTTGCGGCGCAGCGGGTCGATCAGGTAGAACGGGAAGGACAGGCGCCGCCGCAGGGCCTGGCGCTTATCCGAGAAGGTCGCTTGTGCCCGCACCCGCCGCGCCCGGTCCGGCCGCAGGACGTTGATGCAAAAAATGCCGAAACAGAGCGCACTCAGGACCAGCATGCAGACCACGTAGAAGCGGAAGACCTGCGGGGCCGAAAGGCCGGTCACCTCGAGTTCATAGCGTTCGGGATGGCTGAGGGCGAAGAGGGCCTCGAAGGGGCTGGCTGCGCGCAGGCCGCGCCACAGTGTCCGCAGGCCGAAAGCATTCCCCAGCAGGACCGCCGGCAGCCAGGTCGCACCGGCGAACAGCAGCATCCCGACGTAGGTCAGCACCAGGGCGGTAAAGCTGCGGTAACAGAGCGCGCTCATGCACAGGCCGAACAGCCCGTAGCCCAGGGTTGCCAGCAACAGCACCGCATAGGCCTTGCAGAGCAGGGCGACGCTGATGCCGCCGCTGAGGGCGCAGACGGCCGTGATCGGCATCGAGGCGATGACCACCAGGAAGGTGATCGCCAGCGAGCTGAAGAGTTTGCCGACCATGATCTCGCCCGGCGTCAGCAGGGCGGTGAAGAGCAGGTCGAAGGAGTGGTTCTCGCGCTCCTGGGTGATGGTGGTGGAGACGAAAGCGGGGATGATCAGGATGATGAGCGCCAGGTTGAGGTTGAGGAAGACCGTGAAGATCTCGCTGCTGTTGATCTCGGAGAAGACGCCGGTGCGCGGCCAGAGGATGTGCAGCACGGCAGCCAGGGACCCGACCAGCAGCACGGTCAGGGCCAGGGTCTTGCGGCAGCGCGTATAGGCGCGGAACTCACGTTGGAAGATGGGGTTGTTCCAGAGGCGCAGCATGCGTAGGATCTCACCCGTTCTCTGCCGGCGCGTGGTCGCCGGTCACGGTCAGGAATACCTGTTCGAGATCGGGCTCCTCCTCACGCAGAGAAGTGACCCGGATGCCGCTCTGCACCAGGCGGGCGTTGAGGTCGGCGACGGTGGCGCGTGTCCCCGCATAGACGATGCGGATTTCGTTGCCGGCCGCGGTGGCCTCGTCCACGCCGGGGAACTCCAGGCAGAGGCGGACGGCGTGGGGCACGCCGCCATCGACGGCCAGCACCAGGATCAGCTTCTCGCGCAGTTTGTCGGTGATCTCGGCCACGCTGCCCTGGGCCACCAGCCGCCCGTCCTTGAGGATCCCTACGACGTCGCACACCGAGGCCAACTCGGGCAGGATATGCGACGACAGCATGATCGTCTTGCCCACATCGCGGAGGCGTTCGATGGTCCGTCTCATCTCGATGCGGGCATGCGGGTCCAGGCCGCCGGCGGGCTCGTCCAGGATGAGCACCTCGGGGTCATGCAGCAGCGTCTTCGCCAAGCCGACCCGCTGGCGCATGCCGCGGGACAGGCTGACCACCTGGTAGTCCAGCATATAGGTGGCGTCGGTCAGCCGCAGCGCCTCGCGGATGCGCGTGTCGCGTTCCTTCGGCGGGATGCGGTAGGCGGCCGAGAAGAAGTCGAGGTACTCCCAGACGCTCATCTGATCGTAGACCCCGAAGATATCGGGGAGGAAGCCGATCATGCGTTTGATGGCCGCGGTGTGGGCCGGGATCACCTCGACCCCGTTGATGAAGGCGCGGCCGCTGCTGGGACGGACCAGGCCGCAGAGCAGGCGGATGGTCGTCGTCTTGCCGGCACCGTTGGGTCCGATGTACCCATAGATGGTGCCCTTTGGCACGTGCAGGTTCAGGCCGATGATACCGCGCCCGCCGCCGAAGTCACGGGTCAGGTTTTCCGTCCGGATCATGCTCAGAACCTTCTGGTCTGGTCCGCTTTCGGCACGCTGCCGGTGATGGTGACGCGCAGGCGGTTCAGCCGCCAGCGATTTGAGCGCTCGGCATCCTGCGCCAGGGAGACGAGCTGTTTCTGCGAGAGGTTCAGGAGCAGTCGCAGGCGGCCCGAGCTAGGTTGCACCAGGGTGGCGACTGCCGGGCCGTCGAAACGGAAGCGTCCGCCCTCGGTTGCGGTCGCCGGCAGGGCCGCCTGCCAGGCCTCCAGGCCGGTCAGGTCAGACCCGCCTGGGCCCAGTACCAGCGGCGCCCGTTGCAGGCGGACGTTCAGCGCGACATTGCCACCCGCGTTGGCGACGTCCACCTCCACCAGCACGCTCTCCGGGCGCAGGTCGGCGACGAGGGTGGGGAGGACCACATCGAAGACCTGCACGGACTGGTTGGCGCGCAACACCAAGCTCCGCAGCGACTCGTCCTGCAGCATGGCCATCCGCAGCGGCGTGCGCAGCGGTTCGACGCGCAGGAGCTCTGGAGTCAGCGTCAGGGGTCCCCCGGCGTACTCCAGCGCGGCTGGCAGCAACGACACGCGGGTGCCAGCCTGGACGAAGCCTGGTATGTCCAGCGGCGGCGCGGCGTTGTCGGCTTCGCTCCAGGGCTGCAGCACGACGACGGCGGGCTGCGGGAAGGCGCCTTCCCGCAGGTAGCGTGTCAGGTCGGTGAGGAAGGGATCAGTGTCCAGCAGGCGGTTACCGCCGGCCAGTGCGAGCAGACGCAGGCCGTCGCGCTGCAGGGGCACCAGGCCCCCCGCCAACAGCAGAAACGCCCGCGCTTGGCGGCTGCCGAGGGCGGCCGGCAGAGCGCCGTCGCGGATCACCGCGCCCGCCTGGCCGAGGGTGACCGTGAGCGCCGTGACCGCCAGCGGCGGCACGTCGTATTGCGCCACGAACTCGCGGGGTTTGAGGGCTTGCACCGTGATACCGGAGAGGCCCGCCAGGTCGGCCTGGCGCTGCACGATCAGTGGCGCCTCCAGCGGCTCACGCCGTTTGCCGCGAGCCGGTGAGGGCAGGGAGCGCAGTAGGGCGGCGGTATCCGAGGTGCGGATCGCCGGTCGCAGATCGCGTTTGGCGAACAGGCTGACCAGCGCTTGGCCGGTCGAGCGGTCGCCGCCGTGCAGGCGCAGGTCCAGGATGGCGGCACTGGCCGGCGGGCGCGCCGCGTTCTGCCGGAACGCCCAGGCGAAAAGGGCGGCCGTCAGGACCAGCCCGAGGGTGGCGGCGATCATCCAGGATAGCACGTGCCGGCGGCAGGCGCCGCCGCCGACGAGCACCGCCAGCAGACCGACGACATAGGCCAGCAGCAGGCCGCCGACCGCCTTGGCAGACGGGATGCGGAAGCCGGTCAGGTGCGCGAGCACCGTCGGCAGAATGTAGCTGTTCTCCAGATTCCCCGGGGCGGACACGGGTTGCGCCTGCGCCAGAATGTGGTTCCACAAAGGCACCAGGGCCCCACTCTCGGCGATGCGGCGATGGACGGGGTCCACGGCCACCACGCCCACCTGGCCCAGGCCGTAGCGGCGCCAGCGGATCAGCGGCAACGATCCTGAGCGCAGCGTCGTCAGCCCGTCGCCCCACTCGCTACTCTCCAGCAGCGCGAAGCCGTCGCGGTCCGCCAGCGGCTGGCGCAACGGGCGCTGTGCACTCGGCAGCGAGTCGACCAGGGCCACGCCCCAGGCGTCGAGTTCAGGAACGGCTTCGGTCAGCCGTACCCGCAGCGGGATCACCGGCAAAAGGGTGGCCCAGGGGGTGGCCGCCGCCGCCAGCGTGCCGGCCGGGTCGGCGAACAGGGCCGTCCCGCCGCGTTGCACATAGGCGGCCAGGGCGCCGAACTGGGCTGCCGACAGGTCACGGTAGCGTGGGCTGGCGATCAGCACCAGGCGCGTGTGGCCGTACCCCGCCCAGTGCTCGGGCAGACTGCGTGCGTAGGTGGGGGTGAGGTTCACCGCTTCCCGCAACAGGCCGGACGCCGTCAGCACCCCGGCGCCGCTGAAGTCCGGATCGTCATTCAGCACCAGCAGATTTGCCTGCCCCGGCGTGTCGTTGCTGGTGACCGGGATCTCCTCCCGCAACAGGCGCTCAGCCCCCAGGAAGACGCTGAGAACGTACTGGGATGACCCGTCCGCCACCACCATCTCGCGGCCGTTGAACTCGGTTCGGGGCCCCAGGGTGACCTCTTTCTCGAAGACCCCGTGACCGAGTTCCTCCGAGCGCAGCGACAGACGTACGCTGACCGCCTGGGCGTCCGGGTTCTCCAGGCGGTAGTGCAGGACGGCCCACTCGTTGGCCGGGAGTCGCGGCGACGAGCCGAAACGCAGGCCGGCGCTCTTCAGCGTGGGCGCGGCGGAGAGGAGGGGCACGACCGCACCGAGGACGACCCACAGCGCCAGCGCTGGGGCCGTCCGTCGGCAGGCGATGGAGGGAAACGGCGCCATCAGCCGCGTTCAAGGCGCAGGGTCTGGCTGACGCCGTCGCACACGGCCGGGGGCCCGAAGTACTGGATGGGGCCGGGGTAGACGTACTCCGTGCCCTCAGCCCACGCCTGGCGCTGGGCTGCAAAGGTCTTGAAGGGCTTACCGTCGAGGTCGACCAACGCCTTGCGGATCACCGGCTTGGCGGCGCCATGCCGGCGCTCCAGGTTCATCATCATGGTCAGTGGGATACCGCCCGCCTCCCACTCGCTGGCCGGCGCGCACAGGTTACGCACGCTGCTGAGGTAGCCGGTCTTGCCGCCGCCGATGAGCGCCGCTGCGGTGTAGCCCAGGCTGTAGCAGTAGTCCGCGTCGAAGTTCGAGGGCGCCGCACAGCGGCCCTCGTAGCCCAGGAAGTGGGCCTGCGCACTGAACTTACCCTTGTAGGTGCCGGCAACCTTGTGCTCCTGCAGGGCATCGCCGATCAGGTCGATGAGCAGCTTCTCGGTCTCGATCCGTGACACTTGGACATTGCCGTGCGGATCGCGGTCGCCGAGGAGCTGCAACTGGATGCCCAGCGGCAGGGAACTGAAGGCCTGGGAGGCGGACGGCGAGAGCTTCTGGCTGACGCACTGCAGACGCTCATCCCCGTGCGTCAGACTGTCGAAATAGGGCTTGGTCGGGCTCTTTTCGGAGAGCAGGTCGTTGAGCTCGTGGATCAGTGCCTGCATTTCCGGAATGAATTCGATGAGCCCCTCGGGGATCAGTACCACGCCGAAGTCACGCCCCTTTTCGGCCCGCGCGCGGATCACCGCGACCAGCTCGTCGACGACCTGTTTCAGGGTCTGTCGGCGCGCCGCCACTTCCTCGCTGATGATGCAGATATTGGGCTGCGTCTGCAGGGCGCACTCGAGGGCGATGTGGGACGCTGAGCGTCCCATCAGCTTGATGAAGTGCCAGTACTTCTGAGCGGAGTTCGCATCGCGTTCGATATTGCCGATCAGTTCGCTGTAGACCTTGGTGGCGGTGTCAAAACCGAACGAGACCTCGATCTGCTCGTTCTTCAGATCGCCGTCGATGGTCTTCGGACAGCCGATAACCTGGATTCCGGTCTGGTGGTCCAGCATGTACTGGGCCAGCAGGCAGGCATTGGTATTGGAGTCGTCGCCGCCGATCACGACCAGGGCGCGGACGCCATGGCGTGCGCAGGTGGCCACGGTGGCCGCAAAGTCCTCGGGCTTCTCGATCTTGTCGCGCCCGCTCTGGATCATGTCGAAACCACCGGTGTTACGGTAGGCGTCGATCACCGCCTCGGTCAGCACCACACTGCGGTCCTTCATCAGGCCCTGCGGCCCGCCCTTGAAGCCCAGCAGCGTGCTCTCGGGGTTGAGGTCCTTGAGGCCATCGTGGAGGCCGGCGATGACGTTATGCCCGCCGGGCGCCTGCCCGCCGGAGAGAATGACGCCGACGACCAGCGGTTCGGTGTCGCGCTGCGCCCCCGGCGCGAAGGTGACCACCGGCAGGCCGTAGGTCTGCGGAAACTGGGCCCGGATCTCATCAGCATCCGCGACCGACGTCGTCGGTTCGCTCTCGGTGAGGGCCACAAACGGTCCGTTTTCCGCCAGCACCGCGGGGAGCTTCGGCGGGTAGCCGGCCCGCGCCTGCTGCAGGGGAGAGAGGGTTGCCATAGTTTCCTGTGCCTTTCCTTACTTCTTGGTATGCTTCTTGAGGTTCTCGAGGTCTTTCTGGTCGTGTTCGGCCTCAAGCTCCTGACGCAGAACGCCTTCCTCGACGTGGGCCTCGCCGATCGTCACCTGGTCGACCTGCTCGACCAACTCGACGTCGTCAGCCGAGACGTGGCCGATGACGCGACCGTCATCGAGGACATTCTCCTCGATGGTAGCGAGGTCACGGAACAGTCGCCGCAGGTCGATGGTGCAGCCGATGGTGAACCAGACCGTGGAGACCACACCGATCACCCCGGCGAGGACGAAGTTGTTGAAGTAGAACCAGTTCGACCACCCATCGTTACCCCAGGGGCTGATGACGTTCCAGAGCGCAACCCCCACAAAGCAGCACATGAAGCCCCAGCCGAACGACCAGATGAAGACCGACCAGGAGAGGATTTTGTCGCCACGGGTGTACTGACTGTCGATGCCGATGAGGTGCGGCAGAATGCTCCGGATAGTCAGGCGCGGCGGCGCGACCTGCTCACCCTCGCGGTGGTACTTACCGCGGTGTAGCAGGCGATCCATGTTGAAGACCCGCCCGCCGCTGGAGGTGATCAGCGAGATGACCACGTAGAGCCCGATCGAGACCAGCATGGTGATGGCGTAGACCTCCTGCGAGTTGATCGGGAACTTCTCGCTGCTCATGCGCCAGGTGATGATGGGCTCGAAGGGGGACGAGAGGCGCTGCAGCCAGACCGCCACCGTATCGACCAGCCCGTGGGCATGCAGCCAGGGGTAGATGCCGGGAACCCAGTACTTCTGCAGGATGATGGCGGCCACCGCCAGGCTCGAGCCGCTGATCAGGGCGGCCCACGCGCCGGCGGTCGTGCCGCGTTTCCAGTACAGCCCGCCGACGATGCAGGGGCCGCTGCCGCCGAGCCAGATCGCCCCCGTGATCGCAAAGAACATCAGGATGTAGTCCACCTGCCCGAAGAAGTAGCTGAAGAACAGGGCAAACACCGCGACCAGTGCGATCAGCAGGCGCAGCAGGGCGAGTTGCTGTTTCGGGGTGAAGGGCCGGCCGCGGATGGGGAGGATGACATCCTGAACCACGATGCTGCCCCAGGAATGCAGGTAGGCCGTGTCCGTCGAGACCATCAGGAAGATGCAGATGGCACAGAACAGGCCGGTGATGCCGATGGGCATGAGATAGCGCAGGGCCATCGGCACCCGCATCTGGCCGAAAATGGTGGCGAAGGTCTGCGAGGCGCTGGGGTCGACGGCGCGGATGGCGTCCTGGGCCGTCAGCAGGCGGGACTCGCGATCCTTCTCCTTCTCCACCGAGGCGTTCTTCGCGGCGGGTTCCGCCGTCTTGGCCTCGTCGTTGCTGCCGACGTACTTGATCCGATCGCGGTCGGCGGCTTCCTTCGCCTTGATGGCGGCCGTTTTATCGAGCATCGCTTGCAGGGCCGGAGTCACGGTGCCGGTGTTGAGGTAGTCAATGACCTCCTTGCGGGCCGGGGCCAGGTCGTCGCCGGTGACCACATCATTGACCGCCTTCACCGCCAGCGCCGTCCGGCAGGCCACGGCGCCCTGCGGGCCGCCCTGGAACTTGTCGCTGTTCAGGTAGGCGAAGGCGACGATGGCCAGCAGCATGAACATCATGTTGGAAAATCCTGAGCGCCAAGTGCTTAGTACTCCCGACATCTTCTGCTCATGGGCATTGCGGGCGGCACAGTTGTAGCCTTGCGTGCCGGACCAGCCCATGCGGTTGATCAGGCTGCTCACGATGCCGACCAGGACATAGAACAGGTTGAAATCACGCAACTGGTTAATATCGAAGGGGTTAATCAGGCTCTTCCCGGCCGGTCTGTCCATCAGCGCCGGCGCCATATCCGTGAACCAGGAGAACTTGAAGAGGAAGAACGCCACCACGACCACGTACATCGGGTAGCTCAGCAGCCCCTGGATGCAGTCCGTGGTCATGATCGTGATCTGGCCGCCCATCGTGGCAATGACCACGGCCAGCGCCAGGAACCCGGCCATCAGCAACGCGAAGGTGGGGAACATCCAGCCGTAGATGTTGACGGTCATCGGCAGGTCGCAGAAGTAGACGATAAAGCGCGCCCCGACGGCGGGGAAGAGGGCGTAGTTGATGATCCCCGAGATCGACTGCAGGATCCCGGCAAAGAGACGGAAGCGGCGGCTGTAGCGCATCTCGAGAAACTGGCCCATGGTCATGGCCCGGGTCTCGCGGAAGCGGTAGACGCAGTACCCCATCAGGCCCAGAACGATGAACAGCGGCGACGCGATCGACCCCCAGAAGCCGTAGGCGAAGCCGGACTGGTAGTAGCTCTCGTACATGGCGACCAGGCTGATCAGGCCCATCCCGGCCTCGAAGCCGGAGACGCAGAGCACGTAGCGGCCCGCCACGCGCCCGGCCGTCAGGAAGTCGGAGACGCCCCGGACGTACTTCTGGGTCTTCATCCCGATGTACATCACGATGAACTGCCCGACGATCACGATCAGCCAGTCGATCCAATGCATCCCAATGTCCTCCTGCACCCGGAAAGCACCCAGGCCACGATCCCCCGGCCCTCAGTTACGTCCCCGCGCGGTACCGGCGGCGGTACACCCCTGACCCGTCCGATCGTTACGGTGGTAGACACACGGCCAGCCACCCCGGCAGCCAACGCCGCGTACCTTAGGGCCTGTCGCCAAATACGCAACCAGCGCGCGCCCGTAGTGCCGTAACCCCCAGCGGCGTCTGCTGGGCAGCATGGTAGGTGACGCGCTGGCGGTCTGCGTTCAGAGTCCAGCCTTAAGCACCAAGCGGGCGCAGTGCCGCCCGATCATGTCAGAGCGAAACATCGGATCGCCGCTGGCGCGAGCGTCCACGGGTGCCCTGCACCCCGCGAGCTCTTGTTTCACGGGAGGCTGTCCGGGGGACACGCTCAAGCGTGAACTCTGAATCCGCAACTCCTGCAGTCTCGCTTCGCTATGTCTGGCGCCAGCCGGGGGCTGGGCTGGAGGGCGCGTGCCGCCCGATCCTGTCAGATGGCGACGGGTGGGGGGACGCTGCGCTGGTGCTACCAGCCAATGGTCTGCCCGTAGGCCCGGGCCGAGAGGGTCTGGAGCAGGGCCCAGCCGCCCTCCAGGGGGCTGATGGTGGCCTCGGCTTCGAGCCCTCTGCCGGCGGGGCCGGCGGCCAGGTTGAGCACGACGTTGGCGCCGCGGGTTCGCCCTTGCACCACGAAGGCACCGTCCGTGCCGTTGGCGAGGGTCAGCAGAGCCGTTCCGGCGACGGCTCTCCCGGCCTGGTCAAGCGCGAGTTGCAGGGCCCAGGTGCCGTCCATGGGGGCCGGGATGGGCAGTGCGAGGTACTGGCTTACTGGGGTGGTCGTGCCGTTCGCCTTGAAGGCGCCCGTCAGTCGCCCCGTGAGCAGCAGGTTGGCGGGGTCCACCATCAGGCTCAGGGTCAGCGCCATCGTCACCGTCCTGGCCGGGTCCGTGCCGCCCATGACGCCCGTCAGTGTGACGCTGCCGGCCCTGCCCTTGACGCTGCCCCGGATGGGCATGGTGACGAGTGTGGTGTTGGCGAACGTGCAGAGGGCGGTACCGGTCAGCCTGCCGGTGGCGTCATGCACCATCCTGAGCAGCAGCGGACTGTCCGCCACGGTCGTCGCGTAGTCGCCGGTGAGATCCCAGAGGCGGCGCGCGGTCCCGTCTGCCGGCGTCACACGGGCCAGGAAGTCGCCGCTGGGGGACGCCGGGTTGGCTGGCCGGAAGGCGGCCGTAAGGTGCAGGTCCGCGGTGACGTTGGTGTCCGTGCGCGGGTTGCTCGTCCGTGCATCGCTCCAGCTATCGAACACATAGGCGAAGTCTGCCACGGCCGCGATGGGCGTGGTGCTGGCGCCGTAAGGAAGGAGTTGCTGCGGGGGAGCCCCGCGCAGGCAGCCGTGCGCGCCGGCGACGAAGGTGGCGGTGCATTCCGCATCGACCACCGTGGTGGCCAGTCCCGGCGCGGACCAGTTCCCGGCGGCGTCGCGCTCCTGGACGTAGAGCGCCCGCGGGCCCTCGGCGAGGGCGCCCGCGGGCGTGAAGGTGGTCTGCGTGGTCTCGGCGGTGCTGGCCAGCAGGCTTGGGTCATCGAGGGCGCAGCGGAACGCGCCGGCGCCGGCGCCGCCACCGCTGGCCCAGGTCCAGGTCGGGGTGGCGCTATGGCACAGAGCCATGCCGTCGACGCCCGGCGGCGAGGGTGGGGTGTTATCCAGCAGCGCTTGTACCGTGACCACGGCGCTGGCGTTGCCCGCCGTGTCGGTGGCCTGCACGTGCAGGTAGTAGACGCCGTCGCCAGCGGCCTGCGTGGCCGTGGTGACGAAACTGTAGGGGCCTGCGGGGGCGCTGTCGGGGCGGGTATCGACGAGATGGCGAAAGCGTGTAGCCGACTTGCCCCCGCCCCAGGTCCAGGTCTTGCTCCGCGCCGGCACATCGTCATCGGTGAGGCCGGTCACCGCCGGGGCGGTGTTGTCGAGGAGCACCGCTGCGGTGGCCACGGCGCTCTCGTTGCCGGCGCGGTCGCAGGCCTGGACATGCAGGTACCAGGTGCCCTCGGCGGCGTCTTTGGTGGCGGTGGTGACGTCGCTGTAGGCGTCGTTGGGGCTGCCGCCGGGGGCCTGGTCGAGCGCGGCGCGAAACACCAGAACGCGGTCGGCATCGCTGCCGGCCCAGGTCCAGGTCTTGGCCTGCCGCGGCCCGGGGTCGTCAAGCAGTCCCGTTACCACCGGCGGGGTGTTGTCCAGCAGCGCCCGCACCGTGGCGACAGCACTCTCGTTGCCGGCCGCGTCCTGGGCCTGCACGTGCAGGTAGTAGGTCCCGTCGCCGGCTGGCTGCGTGGCGGTGGTGACGGTGCCATAAGCGCCGGTCGGCGCGCCGCTGGGGCTGGTATCGACCCGGTAGCGGAAGCGCGAGGGGGTCTCGCCGCTGCCCCAGGTCCAGATCTTGCGCGGCGCCGGCACCTCGTCGTCGACCAGGCCGGTCACGCTGGGGGCAGTGTTGTCGAGGAGTACCGCCGCGGTGGCCACCGCACTCTCATTGCCGGCGCGGTCGCGGGCCTGGACATGCAGGTACCAGATGCCCTCGGCGGCGTCCTTCGCGGCGGTGGTGACGTCGCTGTAGGCGCCGCCGGGGCTGCCGTCGGGGGCCTGGTCGATCACGGCGCGGAACACCAGGACGCTGTCGGCATCGCTACCGGCCCAGGTCCAGGTCCTGGCCTGCCGCGGCCCCGGGTCGTCGAGCAGTCCGGTCACCACGGGCGCGGTGTTGTCCAGCAGCGCCCGCACCGTGACGACAGCACTCTCGTTGCCGGCCGCATCCTGGGCCTGCAGGTGCAGGTAGTAGGTCCCGTCGCCGGTCGCCTGCGTAGCGGTGGTGACGGTGCCGTAAGTGCTGGTCGGCGCGCTGCCAGGGTTCGTGTCGATCAGGTATCGGAAGCGGGAGACGGCCTCGCTGCTGCCCCAGGTCCAGGTCTTGCTCGGCGCCGGCACATCGTCATCGGTGAGGCCGGTCACGCTGGGGCCGCTGCTATCGAGGAGCACGGCCACCGTCGCCACGGCACTCTCATTGCCGGCGCGGTCGCGGGCCTGGACATGCAGGTACCAGGTGCCCTCGGCGGCGTCC
>CAILUI010000225.1 GCA_903837355.1 uncultured Victivallales bacterium | reverse complement strand
ATCTGGACTGCCTGCCCGGTAGGTTCGGTGCTGATCGCCATAGTGACAAGCACCATAGCAGGCAACCACAAAATATCCAGAACTACAATGCAACTTATTCTACTGCAGTATATTCCATATTATTATAAAACCACCCTGCGCGGCTGGCCGCGCGCCTTGAAAGGTCTTGCTCGCGCGGTATGTTACGTCGATTGTCAAGCCGCCGCTCCTGGTCTTACCGCCGGAAGCGGGCGCTCTGCCGGGGCTTGAACCCCGGTCTGGCAGAGGCGCCTTTGATACGGTAAGTGCAGAACTACGGATAACATCATGACGACGGAACAGAAGGCAGCGCTGGTCAAGGAGTTCGGGAGCAGCGAGAAGGACGTGGGCGGCACCGCGGTCCAGGTGGCGGTTCTCACCGCGCGTGTCAACGAGCTGACCGAGCACCTGAAGATCCATAAGAAGGACCACAGTTCGCGGCGGGGGTTGCTAGCGATGGTGAATCGGCGGCGCAAGCTGTTGACCTACATGCAGCGCATCTCGGCCGAGCAGTACTTGGCACTGATCCATCGCCTGAATCTGCGGCGGTAGTCTGATTGTACACCCGCTCCGGGTTCTGTCCCGGGCGGGTGTGGCGCTGCGGAGCGCGCCGTGAGTGTTGACCAGGTGGATTGGCTTTGCGGTACAGTTAGGGCCGCCGGTGCCAGGGATCCGTTACCGGCGGCAGGCCGTTCTGTCAGTGGCTTGGAACGTGACCCGCTACGCGGGCGGTCCAGGGCGCTGACGGTCCGTTGAGTGCAGGGCGACGTGAGGTCGTCGCCGACGATCCGATGGGACGGGCAGTTGTGGAATTCGGTCGGTACGAGAGACTGCACAGGGCGCTGACGAGCCGTGACTGACGGCCTTTCGTACCGCAATTCCGCAACCGTATTGTCTCGTCAGTATCGTTCGTGCCGTGGGCGCCGATCAGGGATCGGTGTTCAGGGTGGCATTCGTCGTGAGTTCAGTTCGGCGGCCTGTGATCCCCGTACGGTTCCCGGTTTCCCGCTTGGCGGGAGAAAGGGCAATGATGAGCATCGAGCGCGTGACGGTGGATTTGGGACAGGGGCGGACCGTGGAGATCGAGACCGGCAAGATGGCCTTGCTGGCGGGCGGTTCGGTCACGGTGCGGCAGGCGGACACGGTGGTGCTGGTGGCAGCCTGCTCTGCGGCGCCGCGCCCAGGCCTGGATTTCTTCCCTCTGCAGGTTGACTACCGCGAGAAGTTCAGCGCTGCGGGCAAACTGCCGGGCGGGTACTTCAAGCGGGAAGGGCGTCCCACCGAGAAGGAAATCCTGACCTCGCGCATGACGGATCGGCCGTTGCGGCCGTTGTTCCCGCCGGGCTACATCGACGATGTGCAGATCATGTCGATGCTGCTGAGTGCGGATGGCGACACCGAGGCCGACGTCCTCAGCATTCTTGGCGCCTCGGCGGCGCTGATGGTTTCCGATATCCCCTTTGGTGGTCCCATTGGGGCGCTGCGTGTCGGCCGCGTCGACGGCGTTTTCGTAGCCAATCCTACCCATGCCGAGATGGCCAAGAGCGACCTTGATCTGGTCTACGCCGGGACCCCCGGCAAGACGATCATGATTGAGGGCTGCTCGCGCGAAATCAGCGAGGAAGCATTGCGCGACGCCATGGCCTTTGCAGACAGCATGGTCTGCCGCCTGGTGGCCGCCCAACTCGACCTTGCCGGTCGGGCGCCCAAGGCCAAGAAGCGGTACACGTCGGCCCAGGTCGACGAGACCCTGCTGACGGCGGCCCGCTCGTTCTGTGCCGGTAAGCTGGACGTCGCCTGCGTGGTGGCCGATAAGCAGGCCCGTGCCGCCGCTGAAGGCGAAGTGCTGGCTGCCATGGCCAAGGAACTGGCGCCCCGCTTCACGACGCCGGATGCCAAGGCGCCGAACTTCAAGGGCGCCTTCGAGGTCGTGCTGCAGGAGACGGTCCGTGGACTGATCCTTGAGAAGGGGATTCGCGTCGATGGCCGCGGGGCGGACGATCTGCGGGCCATCAGTTGCGAGGTCGGGGTGTTGCCCCGCGTGCACGGCAGTGCCCTCTTCAAGCGTGGCGAGACGCAGGCGCTCGTGACCACCACGTTGGGTGCCTCCAGGGATGCTCAGGAGTTTGATGTCATCACCGGCGGCGACGGCACGAAGAAGTTCATGCTGCACTACAACTTCCCGAATTTCAGCGTCGGCGAAACCGGCCGCATCCAGGGTCCCGGGCGGCGCGAGATTGGCCATGGCGCTCTGGCCGAGCGCTCGGTGGCTCAGGCCGTGCCCAAAGACTTCCCCTACACCCTGCGCATGGTCTCCGATATCCTCGGGTCCAACGGCTCGTCATCCATGGCCAGTGTCTGCGGCGCCAGCCTGGCGTTGATGGATGCTGGCGTTCCGGTAAGCGATGCCGTGGTCGGCATTTCGGTGGGGCTGGTGACGGGCGTCGACGGTCGGAAGGTCTTCCTGACCGACATCCTGGGGTCTGAGGACCACTTCGGCGACATGGACTTCAAGGTCGCCGGAACCACCAAAGGTATCACCGGTTTCCAGCTTGATCTGAAGATCGCCGGGATCACCGTCGATGAAATGTACCAGGCCATGCTGAAGAACCGCACGGCTCGGGAGAAGATCCGCGCTGTGATGAGTCAGTGTCTGGCCACGCCGCGCGCGGAGATGAGTCCGTACGCCCCGAAGATTGTCAAGATCAAGATCAATCCCGAACGCATTGGTGCCCTCATCGGCCCGGGCGGCAAGATCATCAAGGGGATCTGCCAGTTGACCGGCGCCAGCATCGATGTCGAGGAAGACGGTACGGTCAGCATCTTTGCGGCCAATGGTCCGGCGATGGACCTGGCCACGCGCCAGGTGGAGGCGGTGACGGCCGAGGTCGAGATCGGGCGTATCTATCGCGGTACGGTCAAGACCATCAAGGAGTTCGGTGCCTTCGTTGAGCTGTTGCCGGGCCAGGAGGGCATGGTGCATATCAGCGAGCTTGCGAACGAGCGCGTCCGCAGTGTCGAGGATATCTGCAAGGTGGGTGATCAGATCTCCGTCAAGGTCATCGATATCGACGAACGCGGCCGGGTGCGACTGAGCCGTCGGGCGGCGTTGGCTGAAATGTGATTCTCGGGCGCGGGTTGGCCTGTGCGCAGGCCAATCCGGGCCCGCTCTGGTGGCAGGTACCCCGCGAACGCGGGTGCAGGCAGCAAGCGGCCGGCATGGGACGTCGGCGTAATCGGTGTCAGAAAACGAGGCAAGTCATGAAGAAGGACATCCATCCGAAGTACGTTGGATCGCAGGTCTCGTGCGCCTGCGGCGCCGTTTTCCAGGTCCTGTCCAACGCCGCCGAGGCCAAGGTCGGCATTTGCTCGAAGTGCCATCCGTTCTACACCGGCAAGCAGAAGCTGGTGGACACCGAGGGTCGTGTGGACCGCTTCCGCCGTCGTTACGGAATGTCCTGATCCAGGCAGCGGAATCGATACGTCCTGTCGTGCGGCAGGACGTTCGTTCGGGGCACAGGGAATCGGCGCTGGCGCCGGTGAGCTGTGTCCCGTTTGTATTTGCGGTGCCGGCAGGCTCAGGCCTCGGTGGCGGCGGTGCCTTAGGCGGACGAGTCAGCGTTCTGCGTGCCTCCTCGGGGGCGCGCTGCCGCGTCCGCAAGGCGTGCATAGGTGGGGGTGCCGATGCATCTCGAGCAGTACATCGAAACCTCCCGGCTGCGCCTCCTTGAGGTCGAGCAGGCGATCGCGCATTTCGATTTTGCGGCTGCCAACCACGCTGTCTACCAGCAGCTCAACCGGGAGTACCAGAGCCTCCAGAAGCTGGTCCTGGCCTGGGACCGGCGCCAGCGTGCGGCCCATGACATCGCGGCGAACCAGCTCCTGCTGGCGAGCGAGTCCGACCCGGAATTCCTGGCGGTCGTGCACGCCGACATCGACGCCTTGGAGGCTGCAGCCGGACTGTTGGACCGCGAGATCAAGCTGCTGATTCTCCCTCCGCATCCCAACGAGGGCAGGAATGTCATCGTTGAGATTCGCCCCGCCGCCGGCGGTGACGAAGCTGGCCTTTTTGCCGGCGACCTCTTCCGCATGTACAGCCGCTATGCAGAGCGTAAGCACTGGCGCTGCGAGATCCTGGATCTGGCCGAGTCCCAAGTCGGTGGCCTGAAGAGTGTGTCCTTCTCCTTCCAGGGCGAAGACGCCTGGGGCTGCATGCGCTTTGAGAGTGGGGTGCATCGCGTCCAGCGGGTGCCGGTCACTGAAGCCAGTGGCCGCATCCACACTTCCACCGTGACCGTGGCGGTGCTCGCCGAGGCGGAGGATGTCGATCTGCAGATCAATTCCGAGGACCTGCGGATCGACGTGTTCCGTTCCTCGGGTCCGGGCGGCCAGAGCGTCAACACCACCGACTCTGCGGTGCGGGTGACCCACTTACCGACGGGGCTGATGGTCGCCAGCCAGCAGGAGAAGTCGCAGCACCGCAACCGCGAGATCGCGATGCGTCTGCTGCGTTCCCGACTTCTGGAGCAACTCCAGGCCGCCGAGGATGCGCGCAACGCGGCCGAGCGGCGCTCGCAGGTCGGCACGGGGGAGCGTAGCGAACGCATTCGTACCTATAACTTCCCGCAGAACCGCGTCAGTGACCACCGTTTCGAGATCACCCTCTATGACCTGACCCGCATTATGGAGGGTGACCTCGACGCTCTGCTCAACGAGATCCGCGCCCTGGATGCCGAACGCCGCCTGGCCCAGGAACTCGGGATGGGGCGCTGAAATCGGGGCGCTGGCTTGCAACGCCTGCCCTCCATGGTAAAGTAACGCCGCCTTTCCGATTCGGTCGGGACGTAGCGCAGTCTGGTTAGCGCGTTTGACTGGGGGTCAAAAGGTCGCGAGTTCGAATCTCGCCGTCCCGACCACTTATCCCCCCTCAGATCCAGCCTCTTGCGGCACAACTGCCGCCTTGTGCAATCCCTGGAAACCTCGCGAAATCTAGGGCAGTCGGTACATCAACCGGTCCCAATCCAGTCCCAATCCTCCCCGGTTGGGCCGAATGGGACCGCTCCACCCCCCAGCCCCGGATGCGTGGTAGGAGTTACTGGCGGGCCAATCCGGCGACAGTCCACATACTTTTTTCTCTCTCCTGTCCCTGTGAGGCAGGAAAAAACCGCCCAAGATGCGCGAGAGATTCATTGGCCCCGCCTCCCGGTTCTGGCGCTCGAATGGGCCACCCTCGGGTGTAGCGCTGTTGCCGCAGCCACGGAAAGTCACCCACTGTCGATTTGCCGCCGTGACGGCGCTTTCAGGTGGTCTCGCCGGACAGGTTTTACCATCAGTGCGTTCTGGACAAGCTGGCCCCACAGGCAACCAGGGCTTCGCCCTTCGTTAGTGTAGCGGAAGGCAAACTCGTCTAGGTAGTAGTCCAGGTGCGCGATGCCCACCCCACCCCTGTAGGTCTTGAGCAGCCACGGACCCAGCCTCCCGGCAATCAGGTCGGGCAACCAGCACTCCTCGCCCGTGCAAGGCCTCCTCGTATAGTCGGGGTGCCAGAGCACGTCACTCCATGGCCAAGCCGGGGTGATGACCGTGTTGCCTGGGGCGACCATTCCTTCCAGGAACGCGGCCACGTACTCTTGCCAGCCTTCTGGTACCACCGCAAGCCGGACTCTCCCGACGCCACCGCCAGAACTCCGAGCCTGCGCAGCGATGGCGACCCATACGCGTCGACCTCCGCTCCCTATCGCCTCTCCCGACCCGGCAATCTCGACAACGTCAAAATGCACCGGGCCGGTCAGGCGATAGCGTCCCGGCCTGACCATCGCCCGCCGCAGTCGGTGTAACCACGCCCAGGCCGTCTGGTAGCTGTTCAGCCCCAGAAGACGCTTGAGATCCGAAGCGCTCGCTCCGCCCTCCTGACTGGCGATGTGCCACATGGCGCGGAACCACATCTGAATGGGTTTGCGCGTGCGGTCAAACATCGTGCCCGCCGTAGGCGAGGTTTGACGGCCACATCCCCGGCAGTGACGCTTCCCATGCTCTGTAATCCACGCTTCGCTCCTTCCGCACCCCGGACACGCGAAGCCTTTCTCCCAACGATGCCTGGCCAGGAAGTCCAGACACGCGGTATCAGCAGCGAAGCGCTCCTCCAACTCCCCCAATGATTCTGGAAAGCTCATTGTCATGGTGGAAAAATCACGCCCATTACGCTTTTTTCAAGTAGATAGGTACATGAACGTGATCGCCATTCGTCGTGCCGAGACGTTCCCATAAAAACAGCACTCGGTGCGCAATGGTCAAGAGGATGGAGATGCTTTACAACTTAGGCCACAAGATGTTCCGATTGGCATGATGGGCGATACTGGGCTACTTTTATGGGTATGCAATGGAGATATGCCCAACATGAGAGATGCCTACTACAAAGTTTTTGTTGACACGGTTGTGACGGATGGACTGACGCCGGAACAGCAGGCCGAACTGGCCGCAATCCTGAGGCCCCGCAGCGATGAGTGCGACAACTCCATGACCGCCCAACCGGCATTGCTGGACCGGCAGGCTGCGCGGAAATATCTCGGGGGTATCTCGGACACGACGATATGGCGTCTCGCAAAACGAGGTCTGTTGCACCCGGTCCAGATCGGTACGCGCATAATGTTCGAGCAGCGTGACTTGGAACGCTGCATTCGAAAGTGCAGATGCGCCAAGCTCTCGGGGGCAGGAGGGCGCAGCTTGGCGACATGACCACTCACCCTCCATCACCCAGCCCCATCGCCCCGGCGCACGACGACGGCACGTTCTGCTTTCAGCTTTTCGAGATCGTTGCCCTCAATAATTGGACTGTGCTGTTGTGTGAGTTGGCCGAGGTCGCCCGTGTGCGCGGTGATCGAGACGTGGCGACGTTGATGGCGGTGGTGGTCAGCAGCGGTCTGGCTGAAGATAGCGACCTCGACATTGACGAACTGGTAGCGCAGGAATCCCGAGGGGGCACGCATTGAGCCGCCCGTCGCCATGGGCGGCTGAAGGCGGGCGATGAACTTCACGGCGCTGACAGCAGTCACGACCAAGGCCCACGTGACCGGTGTCATGGCTGTCTCAGAGAAAAAATAGCCGTGACGTAAATTGCATCTAATAAACTAGTTAGCGAACTTTTATATGTCCCGACTATGCCCGTCATCAACTTCTTGCGCAGGGATTTGGCAAAACGTTGTAGAATCATCAGGTGTAGGCAGTATCAGAATCGAGTAATAGGAGACGCATCATGGATCTGTATCACAGAAGAAGAAGGCGGAACCATCTCATGGCTGCGGCCATGGCCCGCCTGGGACTGACTTCACGCGACGTTGCGCGTGCGGCTGGCATCAGGGAGGACGCATTCTCCCGCGTGTTCTGTCTGCACCGGACGCCGACGCCGGAGGAAACCGACAGGATTGCACTGGCTCTGGGCACGCAGCCGCAGGAACTGGGACTTCCGTCAACGACGAACCGGGAGGGCTGATCGAATCGT
>CAILUI010000224.1 GCA_903837355.1 uncultured Victivallales bacterium | reverse complement strand
GTGATGATCGTCGACGACGAGCCCGAGAACCTGAACGTGCTCGGCGAAATGCTCCGCCAGGAGAACTGGGCCGTGCGCGCCTTCGCCAGCGGCGCGGCCGCGCTCGCCGCGACCGCCTTCGACGAGGTGCCCGATCTGGTGCTCCTGGACATCCGCATGCCGGGCCTGGACGGCTATGAGGTCTGCCGCCGCTTCAAGGCGAGCGAGCGCCTGCGCGCGATTCCGATCATCTTCCTGAGCGCCTCGACGGCCACGGCTGACAAGGTACAGGCCTTTGCGGCGGGGGGCGTCGACTATGTGAGCAAGCCCTTCGCCGCGATCGAGGTCCTGGCCCGCGCACATACCCACATCGAACTGTCCCGGCACCAACTCCGTCTGGCGGACCTCGTGCGCCAGCGGACGGCCGAACTCGCCGAGGCGCACCGCCGCCTGCGGATCTGGG
The DNA here is from genome assembly GCA_903837355.1 of uncultured Victivallales bacterium. Lineage (GTDB taxonomy): Bacteria > Verrucomicrobiota > Lentisphaeria > Oligosphaerales > JAFGRS01 > CAILUI01. The sequence goes on along the minus strand of CAILUI010000224.1, from coordinate 2,177 downwards.
ACGACACCAAGACCCAGTGGCTCAACACGCTCGCCCACGAAATGCGCACCCCGCTCAACGGTGTTTTCGGCATCTCGGAGCTCGCCTTTGCCGAGTTACCCCCCGAGGCGGAGTGCCACTCCCTGCGGCAGGACTACGAACTCTCCCGCGACCGTATCGTGAAGCTCAGCGACGACGCGCTGACCCTCGCCCGCATCGACGTTGCCGGCGAGGGCTTCGTGGTGGCGCCGCAGCCTCTGACGCACGCTCTCTGGGAGGCCATCGACGCGGTCGCCGAGAAGGTCCCCGAGGTCAAGGTGAGCGTGGCCATGTCGGCACTGGAAGGGGTCACAGTCGCCGCCGAAACGGAACTCCTGAACCGCGCCTTCCTGGACCTGCTATTGACGGCCACGATGTGCGTGGGCGCAGGGGAATCCGTCGCGCTGGAGGCACAGGCTGCCGCCGGCCAGGCGTACGTGGTCTTGACGACAGGTGGGAAGGCCCTCTCCCCCGAGGCTCTCGAGACGTTTTTCGAACCCGGCGGCCAACGCGCCCCTCTCAAGAGCGGCGGCGACTTTGGCCTGGGCCCCGCCCTGGCCAGCCGGATCATCCGGCTCTTCAATGGCCAGGTCACGGTGCGCAACGGCCCGCAACGTGGGCTCGTCCTCGAAATCTCGCTCCCCACGGCGGGTCCTCCTGCCACCGTGAACGGGGGTGACCGCTGAGCCCAGGCCGCACCCCGACCACGTGAGTGGACCTTGGCCTGAACTGCGCCCAGGGCATCCGGAGTACGCCGCTGCCGCTGGAGCGACGAAGGGCGCAAGTCAGCTTATGGTGCGCGCACCATAAGCTGACTTGCGCCCAGCGACGAACCTGCCCTTGCTCCCGGTCCGGGGTGTGCTATAGGTTATGGGCCCGGTTGCGCCGCGCGCGATGCCGAGGCGCCGCCCGGTCCATGCAAACCGCTTCAACGACGAGGTGCAGCGCATCATGAAGGTCCTGAAACTGGGTATCATCGGCCAGGGGCGCAGCGGCCGCGACATCCACGCCGAGTTCCTCCGGCAGATCCCGCAGAAGTTCCAGATTGCCGCCGTGGCGGACGTCCTCCCGGACCGGGCCGAACGGGCGCGCACCGAGTACGGCTGTGCGGCCTTCACCGACTACCGACAACTGCTCACGCACCGCGATCTCGACCTGATCGTCAATGCTACCCCCAGTCACCTGCACGTACCGGTCACCAAGGAGTTCCTGCAGGCGGGCTTCAATGTGCTCTGCGAGAAGCCCCTGGCGCGCCAGCCGGCCGAAGTCGATGAGCTCATCGCCAGCGCCCGGCGGGCCGGCAAACTCCTGGCCATCTTCCAGCAGAGCCGTTTCGCGCCGTACTACCGCCAGGTGTGCGCCGTCCTGGAGAGCGGTGTCCTCGGTCGTATCGCCCTCATCAAGTGCGCCTTCAACGGCTTCGGTCGCCGCTACGACTGGCAGACCCTGCAGAGCCACAACGGCGGCAACCTGCTCAACACCGGGCCGCATCCCCTGGACCAGGTGCTCGGCCTCATCGGCCGTGACCTCATGCCGGGGGTCTGGTGCCAGATGGACCGCCTGAACACCGCCGGCGACGCCGAGGACTACTGCAAGATCATCCTCTCCGCCCCCGGCCGTCCCACCATCGACCTGGAGGTCTGCTCCAACACGCCCTACCCGAGCTCGACCTATGATATCTATGGCCAGTTCGGCGGCCTGCGCGGCGACATGGGCAAGGTCACCTGGAAGTACTACCTCCCCGCCGAGGTCCCGGCCCTGCCGCTGCAGCGCGACCCCCTGCCCGGCCCCTCGTACTGCAGCGATCCCGGGCTCACCTGGCACGAGCACGAGTGGACCGTGCCGGCCGCCGACCAGGACCTCTTCGGCAGCATGGCCGCACGCTTCTACGACAACCTCTACGAGGCCCTGGTCAACGGCGCCCCCCTGGTCATCCCACCCGAACACGTCCGCCAGCAGATCGCCGTTATCGCGGAGTGCCACCGCCAGAACCCCCTCTCCCGCCTGCCGGAGTGACCGCCCAGGGTGGTTTTATAATAATATGGAATATACTGCAGTAGAATAAGTTGCATTGTAGTTCTGGATATTTTGTGGTTGCCTGCTATGGTGCTTGTCACTATGGCGATCAGCACCGAACCTACCGGGCAGGCAGTCCAGAT
>CAILUI010000223.1 GCA_903837355.1 uncultured Victivallales bacterium | reverse complement strand
TGGAATCGTTAGCCAGAATATCGGTACCATGAAAACGGTTCTAAGATAGTATTTACTATGATTATAGTGTCATAACGTGTTTGTGACATTAGTTTTCTGTGGGAACGGCACCGGACCAGAAAGCCAAATTAGAGGACTGACCCGCTCCACCCATAAAGTCAAATTAGAGGACTGACCCGCTCCACTGACCCGCTCCACCCATAAAGTCAAATTAGAGGACTGACCCGCTCCACACCTACGCACTGCAGGCGCCCCGGCGAGAACAGCAGGATGCGTGGCGGGCGTGGAATCGTTAGCCAGAATATCGGTACCATGAAAACGGTTCTAAGATAGTATTTACTATGATTATAGTGTCATAACGTGTTCTTGACATTAGTTTCCTGTGGGAACGGCACCGGACCAGCTCACCGCTAAAGCCAAATTAGAGGACTGACCCGCTACACGGTTGACTAACAGAAGGCGGCGTTTGCTGGCCCCGGCCTGCCGGAGGAGGTCGCCCCTCCAGAATGGATGCTGCCACCGATGGAATTCTGGTTCACAGCAGGGGTGTTTGACGAACTGTTGTCGGACTACGACGGTCAGTACGACCTGGTCGTTACCGTGATCGGGCTGAGCGGCAACTGACCTGTAATTCGACATTCCACGGTTCTCGCACAAGCAAACCCCGACGGGGCTGACTTGCGCCCTGCTGGAAGCTCTCGCCTGCTGGCGCTACGTTTGGCCATGGCAGATGCGCACGACACCAGGCCGAGCCTGCTCGAAGGCGTTCGCGATCCCGGCAACCACGATGCCTGGGAACGCTTTGCAGCGTTCTACCAGCCCGTCATCTGCCGTTTTGCTTCCCTCCAAGGCTGCACTGGGGCGATGTGCCAGGATGTCGCCCAGGAGACCCTGGTCGACCTGATCCGCATCATGCCGACGTTCCGTTATGACCGCGACCGAGGCCGTTTCCGGTCCTACCTGTACCAGATTGCCAGGCGCCGAGTCCTGCAGGCTTGGCGCCGCCAGTCGCGCTATGTCTTTCTCGAACCCAACGACCTCGCGCCGCATCTGCCCGTGCACGAGGACGACGGCGGTACGTGGGATCGCGAATGGCACCGGCAGGTGGTTCTCGAGGCACTGGAGCGCCTGCGGGAGTGCGTGGCGGCGACGTCTTACGAGGCCTTCCACGCGCACATGGTGCAGGGCGAGGACGTCGGCAGTGTCTGTGCGCGTCTGGGGCTGAAGCCCAACGCGTTCTATCAGATCCGGCACCGGCTCTGTGCGCTGCTGCGGCGTATCGTCGGTACCATTGAGAGCGAAGTTGAGGCCTAGCATGGATGACGGGCAGATCGAAGACCTCTGCCGCAGCGCGGCGATCACCACCACGGCTCCTGTCGCCAACGCCTCCGAGCTGGCCGCCAGGCTGCGGCAGGCGCGGGCTCTGCTGTCTCGTTTGCCGTTGCCAGAGCGGCTGCCGGCAGTCCTGGTTCTCGGTCCGCGGCAGCCACCCCGGTGGGTCGTCCTGGCCGGGGACTCGGTGAGTGTCGGGCGCGAGGCCAGCAACGATCTGGTCGTTGACGACGAGAGCGTGTCGCGGCAGCATTGCCGGCTGTTTGTGGAGGGCAACTCCTGGCAGGTGGAGGACCGCGGCTCCCGCCACGGTGTCGGGCTGCGCGGGGCGAAGATCGCGCGCCTGGCCCTGTGCTCGGGAGACGTGCTGAGTCTGGGCAGCGCCTGTCTGCTGTTCGTGGACGAGGCCCCGGCGGAGGAGGCAGCGCCGCGCGAGTGATGCGGGCGGGAGCCGGGCGGATAGTGCGGCTACACTATCCGACACGCACCTATGGCAGCGTCGCCGGGGATCCCTCCGGGCAGCACGGGGTGTATGGCGGTGGAACGGAGGGAACCGTGCCCATGGGGAAACCAGCAGACCAGGTTGCCGGTACCGCCATCTCCGGTTCCGGCGCGCCGGAAGTCACGGGTGCCTGCGAGCCCGTCTCGCTGTCCGCTCTCCTGCGCCGCTGGGATGTCCCGCCAGCTGCGCCGGGCTCACCTGGCGTGCCGCCGGACGTGGTCGCGGCCCTGCTGCGGGAGATCATCGCGGTCGGCAGCGGCGGCGCCGACGAGAGCGTGCCCATCGCCGCGGGCGGCATGGGCGTCGTCCACGATGTCCGCGATCCGGCGCTGCGCCGGCACGTGGCCCGCAAGGTCCTCCGCCGCGAGTTGCGGCAGAGCCCGGGCAGCGTCGCCCGCTTCGTTGCCGAAGCCCAGATCGCCGGCCAGCTTGAGCACCCTGGCATCGTCCCCGTCCACCAGCTTGGCGTGAATGACGAGGGCAATGTCTTCTATACCATGAAGCTGGTGGGCGGCAGCACCATGGCTGCCCTGCTCAAACAGCGCCCGCCCGACCCGGCCGCGGCCCGCGGTGTCTTCCGCGAACGGCACCTTGACACCTTTCTGCGGCTGTGCGACGCCGTCGCCTTTGCCCACTCCCGCGGCGTCATCCACCGGGACCTGAAGCCGGAGAACGTGATGGTCGGCGACTTCGGTGAGGTCCTGCTCCTGGATTGGGGGCTGGCCAAGCTGGTCGCCGACGCCGCCCTGGCGCCGCTGGGCGCGGCGGGAGCGGTCTCCGACCTCCGCGGCGGCGCCGACGAGCGCTATCTGACGCTGGACGGCACGGTGATGGGGACCCTCGCCTACATGCCGCCCGAGATGGCCCGCGCCGAGCCCGAGCGCATCGGCAAAGCCAGCGACATCTACCTGCTCGGGGCGATCCTCTACGAGATCCTGACCGGTTTCCCACCGCACGTCGGCGCGAACTCGACGGAGGTGTTCCTGGCCGCCGAGCAGAACACGATCCGGCCCTGCGCGGAGGATGGCGAACTGGTGCGCATTGCGCAGCGGGCCATGGCCACTGAACCCGGCGACCGTCACTCGTCGGTGCTGGATCTGCAGGAGGACATTCGCCAGGTGCGCCGCCACGAAGAGAGCATCGCCCTGGCCGAGCGCAGTCGCGGCCACCTGGCCGAGGCCCGTGCGGGTGGCTCCTACGACCTCTTCGCCCGCGCCCTCTTTGGCTTCCGCGACGCCATCGAGCTCTGGTCCGGTAACGAGCCTGCCGCCGCCGCCCTCGGCGAAACCGAGCTGGCCTATGCCGGAACGGCCTTGGGCAACGCCGATATCGACCTCGCCGAATCGCTGCTCAGCCCGGCCAACCCCGCCCACGCCGACTGCCTGCAGGCCGTCCAGCAGGCGCGGCGCGAGCGCGATTCGCGCCGCCGCCGGGTGCAGACTCTGACCCGCGCCACCATCGCGCTGACCGCCGCCACCCTCATCGTCCTCACCATCGCCGTGCTCTGGATCCGGGCTGCCAAGAACCGCGCTGTGACCGCGGAAACCGCGGCCGTCACGGCAAAGGACCGGGCCGAAGCGGCCGAAACCCAGGCCGTCACCGAGAGAGACCGCGCCGAGGGCGCCGAACGCGAGACGCGCGCCCAGAAGGACAGCATCGAGGTCGAGAACTACGTCAACAGCATCGCCCTGGCCGACCGCGCCCTCCGCGATGGTGACTTCGCCAGTGCCCGCCGCCTCCTCGAGGGCTGCGCCCCCCGCCTGCGCCAGTGGGAGTGGGGCTGGCTGGTCCGCCGTTGCCTGGCCCCACTGGCTGAGTTCGCGGGCCACAGCGAACGCCTCGCCTGGGCCGAGTTCAGCCCCGACGGCAGTCAGGTCGTTGCCAGCGCCGGCGAGTTGGCGACCCACGCCTGGGAAACGCGTACCGGCAGAGGACTCTGGACCCGCCCGAGCGCGCAGCCTTATACCATCTACTTCCCGGCCAGCCCGCGGTTTTCCCCGGACGGCCGCTGGGTGACGATCTGCCGCGACGGCTATATCTCGCTGTTCCCCGCTCAGGACAGCGCCGCTGGACCGGTGCGGGACTTCACTCTCACGGGAGAAGTCGCCTATGTCGCGTTCAGTGCCGATAGCTCGCGTCTTCTCGCGATCGGGGGGACCCAGGTTATCGTCTGGAGCGTGGAGTCCGGTCGCACGGTGTGGGAAGCCAGTCGTTTAAACCCCTTCTTCGGCACCGCAATCTCCCCCGATGGGCGGCGCGTCGCCATTCCGCCAGAGCAGCCGCGGCAGCCCCGGGAGACCTGCGCCCTGGTCCCGGTCGACGGGGGGGCCAGGGTCACCTTCGATGTCCCCGCCGTGCCGTCGGCGGCGGAGTTCATCGGCACGGCTGCCGTCGCCTTCGGCCTGAACAACGGCAGCGTGCAGATCCGTGCTGCTGACGATGGCCGGCTGCTGCGTGAGCTCCCGGTCGATACCGCCGCCGTCACCCGTCTGCGGGTCACGCGCGATGGTCGGCGGCTTCTGGTTGGCACCGCGAGTGGCCTGATCCAGGTCAGCCGCACGACCGATTGGGCCACCGAACTGCGCCTGCAGGCCCACGCCGCCCCCATCGCCGGGATCGACCTGCATCCCTCGGGAAAACTCCTGCTGACCGCCGCGCAGGAGTTGCGCCTGTGGCCCTTCCCCCCGCCTGAGGCGACCCGCGCGGTGGGCGGCAATGGCATCGGCAGCGACCTGTGTGCCCAGGCCTGGCATCCAGATGGACGGTATCTGGCCGTCGCCTCGTGGCGCGGACCTTATCTCTATGATAGCCTGGAACACCGTCTGGTCGACCCGCCCGGTCTACGCCAGAGCCTTGAGCGGTGGCGCTCCGAGACCGCTTGCCAGGAGTTCGCCTGCAGTTACCTCTGTTTCTCCAGCGACGGTCGCTTCGCGGCCTGTACGATCAGCAGCGGCGGTCGCCGCGCTGAGAGTTGGTTGCTGGTCTTCGCTGCCGACACCTGGGAGATCCTGGCCAGCCATCCCTGCTACGTGACCAACTGGCTCGGACCGACCGTGCCGAGTCTCTTCCTGCCGGATGCCGAGCAGGTTCTCATCATTGCCCGTCCCACGGGGGCAGACGCAGGGGCCACACCGGGACCGCTGAACTGGCGGGAGACCGCGCTGCCGACGGTGCTCAACTGGCGTACCGGCGAGCGCCTTCTGACCCAGACCCGCGGGGTCCAACGAGCCCTGCTCAGCCCCGACGCCAGGCAGGTGGTCGTCGCTCTTGGCTACGGCGTTTACGAGCTCTGTGACCTCACGCCGAAAGGACCCGCAACCCAACGCTTCCAGGCCTCTATCGTAGCCAGCGACGCCATGGCCCTCTCCCCCGATGGCACCATCCTGTTGGTTGCCGCCTTCGAGACCGTCACCGGCTGGAACACCGCCGACGGTCGGCGGCGTTACGCCCTGCACGGCCACCGCAATTCCGTCTACGGCATGAGCTTCAGCCCGGACGGCAGGCGCATCGCCACGGCTTCGGAAGACGGCACCTGCGGCCTCTGGGATGCCGCCAGCGGCCGTTTCCTCCTCGCCATTCCCATCCAGTCGGGTGCGGTTTTGAACAGCGCCTGGTCCCGCGACGGCCGGGTGCTCTCTCTGGGCGCCTTCCAGGGGAGCGTCCCGCTGAACCTCTGCGAGTCCCTCCCCACCGACACCCCGATCACCCTCGACTTCGCTCGCGTCCGGGCGCACCTTGACCAAGCCCCGTAGCCCGCCCTCTGGCGGGCCGGATGCCTGGCGGGCTGGGCCCATTCCTGCTGTCCAGTAGGACGCGCCGGCGCCCGTGAGCCACCCGCCGTAGCGGGGGCGCTGGCACGTGGCGAACTGCAGTGCCGCCATTGCCCGAGCGCGCGGGCAGCTCCGGGCCGTCCTCAGTGGACGAACAGGTCGACGTACAGCCGCAACGCCGGAGCGAAGGCCAGTCTCGCACCTTTCCCGGCCTTTACCGTCCTGGCGTAGAGAGCCCCGTTCAGTGCGGCGTCATCCCCCAGCCCAATACCGCCATGCGGAGCCAGGAAGGTGCCCACGTAACAGCCCTCCTTTCCCAGCGTGACGTCGTCGCCCGCTGCACGTACCAGCACATCCGCCGCTCGGTCCTCGGCGCCGAGCAGGATGGTCCTGACACGATCCCTGAATCCCACGTCCCCGAGGACATCGACCAGAAGCGTCCCGCCGTTCAAGTCGAGATAGACCACGGCGCCATGACCCACCTCCACCTCCGCGAACACGTAAACGCCTGCCGTCAGGGTAATGGCTCCTCCGTTCTCCACTTTCAGCTTCCGGTAGCTGCCCGGAAGCAGCGTCTCGCACCGCTTCCGCTTGACGCTGATGTCGACCGTGCCCGGGACGACGGTGAAGTCCACCGGCGGTATCGTGGTGGCAGGGGCGATGGTGGCATACTCGGTGATCGTGCCCTCAACGACGGCCCGGTGATGCAGGACCACTCTGCCGGCCGAGGTCGCATTCCCCGCCACCGTGGCGTCTTGCTTGATCCTGACCTCGTCACGCGAGGTGACATCGCCGCCCACGACGGCGGAGTTGTCCAGTTCGAGCTTCCCAGTGGCTACGATGCTGCCGCCGACGAAAGCGCCCTTGTTCAGTTGCACCCCCCGGCCCAGGCTGCAGACATCCCGCTCGATGGTGGCGTCCTTGCCGATGTCAACCTCGCCGACGCCGACGGCGTTGCCCGCGATCTCGGCGAATTCCTCGATATGCAGGGCATCATCGGTATCTGACCCGAAGATGGAGTAGCCCAACATCGCGACCTCATCGCCGTCGGCGATACCATCGTCATCGCTGTCGGCGTCCAAGGGGTCGGTGCCGTAGACGTCGGCCTCGTCGTCGTCGCTCAGGCCGTCGCCGTCATCGTCGTCGTCCATGCAGTCGGGCAGCGCGTCGCCATCGATGTCCGCTGCCAGGACAAGCCCATTCAGCGGATTGGACCCGCACGCCACCTCGTCGCCATCGCTCTGGCCGTCGCCGTCGCTGTCGGCGGTGAGTGGATCGGTGCTGTAGGTGTTGACCTCGGCGCCATCGCCAAGTCCGTCGCCGTCGGTGTCGGCAGCGTTCGGGTCAGTGCCGTAGAGGTCCACTTCGTCGACGTCGGCCAAGCCGTCGCCGTCGCTATCCCGCTTGACGGTGATCGTGAAGGTCTCCGAATCGCTCTGCGCGGCTGGGTTCGTGCCGTCGTCCGTGACCGTGATCGTCACCGTGTACGCGGTCCCCCCCTGCGCCTCGGTGGGGGACCAGGCAAAGGCGCCGCTGGCGGGGTCGAAGGCCGCTCCCGCAGGCAGGCCGGCGGCACTCAGGGTCAGGGCGTTGGCCGGGACATCGTTCGGGTCAGAAGCAGTCACGGTGAAGCTCAGCAGGGCGCCTGCGACGACGCTACGGGCGCCGATCGGGGCCAGCATGGGCGCATCGTTGACCTCGGCGACCGTGATCGTGACCGTCTCGCTAATGCTCAGGCTCGGAGTGCCGTCGTCGGTGACGGTAAAGGTCACGGCGAAGGTGCCCTGCTGCGCCTCCGTCGGGGTCCAGGTGAAGACACCCGTGCCGGGCTCGAAGGTGGCGCCTTCGGGCAACCCTGCGGCAGTGCAGGTTAGGCCGTCGGCCGGCCCATCGGCCGGATCGGACGCAGCGACGGTGAAGCTCAGAACCGCCTCCTCGTCCACCGCCTTGCCCCCGATGGCTGCGAGTATGGGCGCGTCGTTGACCGCGGTGACGGTGATCGCCACCGTGGCCGTGTTCGAGTCCAGGGCGCCATCGTTCGCCCTGAAGGTGAAGCTGTCGCTGCCGTTGTAGTCCTGGGCGGGCGTGTAGGTCAGGTCTGGCGCGCTGCCGCTGAGGGTACCATGGGCCGGCTGGCTGACGACGCTATAGGTCAACGCCTCCCCGTCGGCATCCGTGGCGGTCAGTGTAATCCCGAGCGCCGTGTCCTCGAGGGTGCTCAGGGCCTGATCCGCGGCCTTGGGACTGTGGCGCAGCGCCTCGTAGGCCCCCATGTCGACGGTGCCGCCGAGGCTCGGCAGGATGCGGGGGTTGCCATCGAGGTCGACCGTGCCGTACGCCAGGGCGTTGTCGCCAGCCTCGGCACACGGTGAATCAGGCTGCAGGCGCCAGTCTCCGGCGCCTGGATCGGCAAAGCGCGGATCCAGGCTGAGGTTGCCGTCGACGCCGGTCGGGTCGTCCATGTTCATGACGTCGTAGTTCGCATTCCCATAGACACAGGAGTAGCTCATCGAGACGGTGGCGGCTCCAGCCCAACCCGTCGGCCAGATGCCGGAGCTATTGGCCGCGACGAGCGAGTTCTCGAGAGTCGCGGTGCCGCTGTTGACGAAGATGACGCCATTCGTCGTGGCGACGGTGTTGCCGGCGACGGTGCAGTTGATGAGTGTGGTCACCGGGAGACCGTCGGTCATGAAGATCGCTCCACCGTATTCCCCGGCGTGATTGCCGCTCAGCAGGGAATCGGCAGCCAGCACCGTGCAGCCGCCGATGACGGACAATGCCCCACCGGCGTAGTCGGTGCGGTTGCCCCGGATGATGCTGCCGGTGATGGTCACGCTCGCGTCCGTGAGGGACGCCGCGCCGCCATACCAGTCGGCGGCATTGTCCTCCAGCAGGCAGTCGACAATCTGCGCCGTGGCGGCGTAGACGCTCAGGGCCCCACCGGCCCCGACCGCGGCGTTGCCGCGCAGCACGCTGTGGGTGAGGCTCAGGACCGCGGCCTGCTCAATCAGCAGTGCGCCGCCGTAGGCCCCCCAGTCGGTGCCCGGCCCGGCGCCGTTGTCGTCGAAGGTGCAGTTGACCGCGGTGGTCTCCGAGCCGCTGCCGATGGCGTGGACGGCGCCACCATAGAACATTGCCTGGTTGCCGCGGAACAGGCAGCCCTCGACCCTCGCCTTGCAGCCCGCCGCAACGGCCAGCGCTCCGCCGTGTGTGCCGGAGATGTTGTCCAGGAAGGTGCCGTTGGCGATGGCCACGGTGGCGGCAAATTCCATGTATACGCCGCCGCCCACCCCGGCAGCCGCGTTGCCGCTGATGGCGTTGTTGGTCAGTGTGGGCGAGGAGCCCGTCAGGAAGAGGCCGCCGCCGGCAGCGCCGGCCGTGTTGTCGCTGATGGTGTTGCCGGTCAACGCGAGAGAGGAGTTGCCCAGAGAGAGGCCGCCGCCGCAAGCGCTGGCCGCGTTGCCGCTGATGGTGTTCCCCGCTAAGGTTGCGGCACTGTCCGTCGAGTTGACTCCAGCCCCATACTCCGCCTGGTTCGCGGAGATGACGTTGTGCCGCAGGATCAGCCCGCCAGGCGAGGTCGCAATGTCTATTCCTGCCCCGTTCGCGGCGGTGTTGTACGTGACCGTATTGTCCTCAAAGACGCCGGCTGATTCCTGGAATCGGATCCCCCCGGCATTGGTCGCCGTGGCGGTATTTCCCGTGATCGTGTTCCCCCGCATCGTGAAGCCCGTGCTTAGCAGAACGTACAGTCCCCCCGCCTGCGGGCAGGTGTTTGCCGTGAAGGTGTTGCCGACCAGGGTCGCGGCCGAGGAGTTGATGTACATGGCGCCGCCGAGGTGTGACGCGCGGTTGCCCGTGAACGTATTGTTGGCCACGCTGAGCGGCGAGAGCCACAGAAACAGGCCCCCGGCGCGGACCGCCTCGTTGTTGCGAATCTGATTGTCCATCACCAGGGCCTCGCTGCACGCTCTCAGATCGCACCCCCCACCGGCGCCGTTCGTATCGCTGGCGCCTGTGGCCCGGTTCCCCTCGATGACGTTGTTGGCGATGGCCACAGCGGCTTGGTAGGCGCTGATCCCACCGCCGCTGCTGGCCGTACCCCCCGTGATCGTGAAGCCGTCGATGCGGGTACCGGGGACAGCGCCGGAGGCCACCGTGACCACCCGCCCAAGCTGTCTGGCGTCGAGGATGGTCTGGTTGAGCGTCCAGTCGCGCTGGCCGAGGCTGCTCTCGCTGCCGGCGAAACCGCCGTAGAGGGCCACCCCCGACAGCAGCGTCAGGGTCGTCTCGTAGGTGCCCGCCGCGACCCAGACCGCGCTCCCCGGGCCGGCCACGTTGATGGCGGCCTGGACCGTGCGCGCGGCCGTCCCCCAGCTCAGGTAGGGATACGCCGGGGCAGGGCTGTCCCCGTTCACGTAGTGCACCGTGCCGGGCGGCTCCGCCGCGGGCACGTCGACGGTGGCCTCGGCGCCGGCGCGGAGTCCCCCGGCGTCATGCGCCTCAAACGTCACGGTGAAATCGCCGCTGGCGGCGTAGACGTGCGTTGCGGAAAACGAGCCCGTACCCGCCACGACGCTCTCGGGGGCGGTGCCGTCGCCCCAGTCAATGGTCACCGTGAGCGTCGCGTCGTCGACGTCCGCCAGGGCGGCGGTCAGCCGGGCGTCGCGGCCCGCACACACCGCGCTGACGGTTAGACCGGTCACCTCCGGCGGGTCGTTGACCGGGGTCACCGTGAGCGCGACGACCGCGGCCGTGGACGGGGCCGTGCCGTCATGGGCCAGGAAGGTGAACAGGTCGCTGCCGCAGTAGCCCGGCACGGGCGTGTAGACCAGGTTCGGCGCGCTGCCGCTGAGGGTACCATGGGCCGGGCCCGTCACGACCGTGTAGGTCAACGGGGCGTTGTCGACATCCCAGGCCGCGAGGACCACCGCCGTGGCGGTGTCCTCGGGCGTGGCGATGGTCTGCCCGAGGGCGACGGGTGGCGCGTCCCGCAGCTCGTAGGCCCCCATGTCGACGGTGCCGCCGTCGTGAATGACGCGGGAGAGCCCATCGGCGTCGGTCGCCCCCGCCGTCACGAAGGCGTTGCTGCCCGTGTTCACGCACGGCGACACGTTGGTCAGACGCCAGTTGCCGGCCGTGGCGTTCGCAAAGAGCGGGTCCTCGGCAAGGTTGCCGTCCGTGCCGATGGGGTCGGGTGTCACGGGGGCGCCTTCGAACCTGAGGTCGAAGTCAGGGTTCCCATAGACCGAGCAGTGGTTCAAGGAGAGGCTGGCGGCCCCGCCCCAACCGCAGCGCCAGAGGCCGGAACTGTTGAACGCCACGATCGAGTTCTGCAAAATCGCCGCGCCGCTGAAGACGAACAAGACCCCGCCTTGTGCAAACGCCGTCGGGGCGTTGAGATTACCGGCAAGGGTGCAGTTGACGAAGGTCGTGACGGAATCGATGCCGCCCGTGAAGACGGCGGCACCGTACTCGTCCGCGTAGTTCCCGCTCAGCAGGGAGTTGGAGACCGTCACCGTGCAGCCGCCGTCCACCAGCAGGGCCCCACCGCTGTAGCCGACGGCGTTGTCCGCGATGATGCTGCCGGCGACGGTCACGACCGCGCCTGCCTCGATATACACGCCGCCGCCGTGACCAACGTACGCACCGCCACCCACGCCGGCCTCGTTGCCCGAGATGCGCTGGTCGACGATGTCGACGTGGGAGTTTCTGATGAACGCGCCCCCACCGGAGCGGGTCGCGGTGTTGTCCGCGATGGTGTTGCCGGTCCAGATCGCGGTCGAGAGGTCGAGGAGGATCCCGCCGCCGTCGTTGGCCGTGTTGCCGCTGAGGGTGTTGTCGACAAGCGTGCTCGCGGAGCCGCTGGCGCCGTAGACGCCGCCGCCCTCAAAAGCAGCCGTGTTGCCGCTGAGGGTGTTGCCGCTCAGCGTAGACTGCGAGGAGTACGACAGGAATACGCCCCCGCCGGACCAGCCGGCAGTGTTACCCGCGATGGTGTTGCCGGTCAGCGCGCCACCCAAGCCCGCGTAGAAGATGCCCCCGCCCCAGTACTGCGCGTCGTTATCCTGGATCACGTTGGCGTCCATCTGCAAGATCGGGTTGTTGCCGCAGAACAAGCCACCCCCGTGCATCGCGGTGTTGGCGCTGATGACGTTCCCCACCAAGGTCAGCGACGAGCCGTCAGCATACATTCCCCCACCGTAGGCCTCGAATCCCGGCGCGGTCGCGTTGCCGCTGATGGTGTTGCCGGTCAGGGTCAGCGACGAGCCCGTGCAGAAGACGCCGCCGCCGTGAGAGCCCGTGGTGGTGTTGCCGGTGATGGTGTTGTTCGCGAAGGTGACCCCCGAGCACGCCTTGGCGTAGATTCCGCCGCCTTGGGGGGCGCTGCCGCCGGTGATCGTGAAGCCGTCGAGGCGGGTGCCAGCGGCGGCTCCCGTTGCCACCGTGACCACCCGCCCGAAGTGCTTGGCGTCGAGGATGGTCTCGTTGAGCGTCCAGTCACGCTGGTCAAGGCTGCTCTCACTGCCGGCGAAACCGCCGTACAGCGCCACGCCGGAAGCCAGCATCAGGGTTCCCTCGTAGGTGCCGGCTGCCACCCAGACCTCACTCCCGGACGCCGCCACATTGAGGGCGGCCTGGACCGTGTGCGCCGCCGTCGCCCAACTGCTGTAGGGAGGCGCCGTGGCCGGGCTGTTCTGGTTCACGTAGTGGGTCGTCCCCGCGTGGGCTCCCAGGGCCAGCAGGAGCCAGCCAGCCAACAGCATCCAAGGCGATAGCCTGCCCGGGGTCCGTGTGGTCCCATGCCCCGGCGCGGTCGGTTCAGGCCCCCCGGCGGGAGTGCACTCTGCGGCCGCTGGTTCCGTTTGCGTCGGTTGCGAAGCCCTGGTCGCCATCGTCCACCCCCGTTTCATGGTACCCCATTGCCGGGCTACACCCGTCCGCCCGATCACCGTCACCTCGTCAGCAGACTCCAGCAGCGGCTCCTCTGCGAACCGCCTCGTCGCGACACCCTTAGTGGCGTCGGATACCGGCCCATCTTACGCGGTGCTGAGTGTTTTTCCTGCGTCGGCCAGGGGTGGACGGTGCGGTGCCGCTCTCACACAACTACATATCCCAACTGGACTACATCACGACCGGGAACCATAGGCAATCGCACGTCTTCTGCGGTACAGTCAGTGCGTGGTTTGTCCATGGTGGTCGCAGCTTTCTGCTCGGCATGAAGATCGGGAGGAATCAGACTATGAAGGCACGCAGTCTTGCTCTCCTTGCCAGCCTCGGGCTGTGGGCCATCGGACCGGTCGGGGCGGAGCCGGCCCTGACCGTCTACAATCAGGGCTTTGCCCTCGTGCGCCAGGACGTGACCCTCGAGCTGCGCCAGGGCGTCAACGAGATTCGCTTGACTGACATCACGGCGCATGCCGAAACGGAGTCGGTCGTGTTGCGCGACCCGGCGGGCCAGCGCGCTCTGCAGATCCTGGAGCAGAACTACCGCGCCGAGCCGGTCTCGCAGGAGCTGCTGCTGTCGCTGAACGAGGGTAAGATGCTCGATTTCCTGGTCAAGTCGCCGCAGGGCGAGGAGAAGGTCATCCAGGGCAAAGTCATCCGCAGCGGCTATGTGCCGCATCGGGCTGCCTGGCAGCGCTATGGCCAGGAGTATGCCATGCGGCAGCAGGGCTACACGAGTGGCGGTGGCGGGACGAGTCAGCCGATGATCGAGATCAACGGCAAGATCCAGTTCAACCTGCCCGGCACGCCGCTGTTTCCGCCGTTGGCCGACGATGCGGTACTCAAGCCGACCATGCAGTGGCTGCTCGAGAGCGCCACTGCCGGCCCCTTGGTAGCCGAACTCTCCTATATCACCGGCGGCATGCAGTGGGACGCGGACTACAACCTGGTCGAGGCCGGCGAGAAGGACCGCCTCGACTTGACCGCCTGGGTCACGATCGATAACCAGAGCGGCAAGGACTTCGCCGAGGCCCGCATCAAGCTCATGGCTGGGGATGTAAGCAAGATCCAGCGCCGCGGCGATCAGGACGGCGTGGCTAGGATGCGCGAGTCCAGCATGGGGATGGGGGGCAGCGGCACGGGGGGACCGCCGGTCACCGAGAAGAGCTTCGACGAGTACCACCTCTATGCCCTGGCGCGGCCGACCACGCTGCATGACCGCGAGACCAAGCAGGTCGAGTTCGTGCGCGCCGCCCGCATCACCTCGGAACGGCTGTACATCTACGACGGCGCCAAGATCGATTGGCAGCGCTACCGCGGTTCGTCCATGGAGAACATCCGCCGGGAACGCGACTACGGCACTCTGTGCAACCCCAAGGTCTGGGTCATGCGCGAGTTTCAGAACACCGAGGCGAACCATCTCGGGATGCCGTTACCGCGCGGACAGCTCCGCTTCTACCGGCGCGACGACGATGGCCGTCTCGAGTTCACCGGCGAGAACCTGATTGACCACACGCCGAAGGATGAGCGGGTGCGGGTCTACACCGGCAACGCCTTTGACTTGGTCGGCGAGCGCAAGCGTACGAACTACAAGGAGGACAGCAACCGCCAGTGGCTGGACGAGTCCTTCGAGATCACGCTGCGCAGCCACAAGACGGAGGCCGCCGAGGTCCGCGTGGTCGAGCATCTCTACCGTTGGCTGAACTGGGAGATCACCGAGAAGACAAATACCTTCCTCAAGACCGACGCGCAAACCATGGAATTCCGTCTGCAACTCAAGCCGGACGAGGAGCAGACGATCACCTACACGGTGCATTACTCGTGGTGAGCGCGCGGGGAACCGTGGGGAGTCCCAAGGCTGCCAGGCCCGTCGGATCAGGGCCAGGGCCAGCGCTCTGTGGAGTCCGCGCGGCAGAGCCCTGCGCCTATCTGAAGCCATGGCTACTGGGCCCGCACAATCGCGGTGCCTGGCTGTTGCTCGGGGTCGCACTGCTGGTCGGCAGCGCGGTTCCCGGCAGCGCTGCGGAGTCCGCCGCGGCGGTTGCCGGAGTGTCGGCGGCCATCAGAGCGCGGGACGCCCTCGCCTACCCGCGCGTGCCGCCGGTGATTCCGGCGCCTGACGCGACGCCGGTCGAGGCGGCCCCGCAGCTCGACACCGCCCTGATCAAGGCTTTGCAGTCGGTGGACTTTGTGCAGCGCGAAGCCGCCGTGGCCAAGCTGGTCCAGATCGGCCCGTCCGCGCTGCCGGTGTTGCGCGAACTGGCCCAGAGCGCCGAGCCGGATGCGGCCTGGTGGGCGCGGGCCACCATCCAGCAGATCGAGGGCTCCGCTCGCCGCCCGCCCGGCGCCGCCGCCCGCCCCAGCCGCGACGACCTGCTTGCCCTCATCGCCAAGGGCCCCACCGACGAGACCCTGGCCGCCCTGCGCAGTTTGCCAGCCGATGCCGCCGCCGAGCTGGTTGACCTGCATCTGCGTCTGGAACTCGGCATGGACTGCATCTACTCCATGCGGCCACGCCAGATCCTGCCCCGGGCGCTGGCACTGCTGCCGGTGCAGACCGAGCCGTTCTACCAGGCCGTGCTCCTGCGCCTCAGCCGCACTGTGCTCGAGCGCGTTCTCGTAGCCCTTCCCGGCACCCCCGAAAGCGCGGACGCCCAGGAGGGTATCCGCTACTTGGCCGCAAACCCCGCCATGGTCGCCACGCTGCGGCCCTACCTGGCGCACCCCATCGCCCTACTGCGCTGCGAAGCGTCCCTGATCATGGCCTGGGGCCAGGTTGACCTGAGTCCCGACGAACTGCGCAGGCTGCTGCAGGACCCCGCGCCGGACGTGGCGCGACAGGCGCGAGTACTGCGGTACGGATTCACGGCCGGTGCCGTACAGCCTGCGGACGCCGAGGCGGCGGCCTGGATCAGGGAGTGTGTCGCGGCCCTGACCCAGGACCAGGACCGGCTCGCCCAGCTCGGTGCCTTCTATGCCATCCGTGAAGCCGTGCTCGACTACGTCGGCGAATTGGATCAGGCCCAGGCTGGCCTCCCGGACGGCCGCGCCAAGGACGCTATCGTCTGGCTGCTCAGCGCCGAACCCGCGGGGCGCATCCTGTTGCTCCGCCGCGGCTTGACCCGCTTCTCCAGCCAGCCTCCAGCTACGCTCACGACCATCCTGGCGCTGGCGGACTACGATCTGCGCCGCCGCGGTCTCGGCCAGCTCCTCAGTCTCTGCCGACCCGCAGCGCTGGCCTTGGCCTGGCGCGATCTCAGCAATGACGAAGCCGGCGGCTACACCCCTCGCCGTGACACATCCAAGGGCCGGAACGCAGGGACTCTGGAACTCGTCGAGCCCTTCGGCCTGACCTGCAAGGAGGGCACCGCGCCCCGGACCTGTACCCGGCCCGAGCGGCTTCCCGACCTCGTCGAATTCACGCCCTGGTACGATGCCTGTGCCCGCACGGCCCTCAGTACGCGCCTGGGCCTGGCCACGGGCGGTGTGCGCGGCCTGCTGGTTTCCGACCTGGGCGGGGCCCGTGCCCTGGTTCAGCAGTACACGGCCCTCATCCAGGCGGCGCCCGATCCGACCACCGCCTGGTCATTCCCGCGTGACCTGCTGCTCCTGCATCCCTGCGTCGGCATCCTGCCACCGGCCGAGGTCGAGCCGACGCTGCGGCACCTCTGGCAGCGGCGCGGCATTGACAAGGTCCCGAACGGTGGAGGTAACAGCAACGGCCCGAAACTGGCGGGGCTGTCCCTGCACGTGCCGCTGGCCCTCTGGGGGTTCGTCACGCAGAACGACTGCAGCTACATGAACCCGGTCGGGCGGTTTCTCGATGGCCAACTGACGCTGCGCCACCTGCCCCTGCTTCTCGCCTTGCTCGAGTACAACTCGCGCAGTGCCATCTTCATGGCCGCGCTGGATGCCACCGAGGCGGTTCCAGCCATCCGGCGCGATGTCCTGTCGCGGCGCACGAACTACCGCCTGTCCTACGATCATGACCTGTTTCACGGGGTCGCGCACTTCACCATCCTGGACGCCATGCCGGTTCTCGAAACCTACACCAAGACCAACAGTAACTGGCCGAGCAATGGCGTCATGACGATCGCCGGCTACGAAAACACGCGCTACTGCTGGGACGTGCCGTTCGTGTCGGGCCCACCCAGCCCGCTGGCGGCCGGAGCGCTGCAGGAGTTCCAAGGCCACGCCAAGGCCGGACGGTGCGTCGCCAACCGCGCCGACAACGTGATCCCGGCCTACTGCGAGAAGGGCCTGTGGCTCATGGGTCTGACCGAAGCGACGCCCACGCCTGCCCCCAAGTGAAGGGAGCTGCCGATGCTGCCGTACCCGCACTCATTCCGTCACCGGCACGCATCCCCCATGGTCCAGGCTGGGGCGGTGCTCCTGGCAGCCGCCTGGCTCTGCGCCGGGCGCCGCGCTGCGGCCGCCGACGCCGCGGCGTCGGCACTGCTCGCCTGGCGCGGCGACGCGCCGTTCCGCGAATTCGTGGTTACCGACGACGGGGGCGTCTGGCTGTTCTCCGCCCACGCTGGCCGCCCGGCGCTGCTGTGGGCGGACGGGAAGTGGACGGAGAAACAGGGCGTCGGACTGCTCGGCACGGTCCGCCATGCCGTACAACCTCCCGGAGACCAGCGCTGGATACTCCTGTCTCAGGATTCCGAGGCGGAGGTCGCCCTCTACCGGTTCGACGGTCGCGAGGTCACCCGCATCGCCCTGCTGGGCGGTCGGTTTGTTGATCCGACTCTGCACGTCAGCGCGGATGGCACGATCTGGGTGCTATCGCGGTTCCCGGTGGCCCATGGGGTCAAGGGCGAAGAACGTCCCGTGCATGACTTCTACCCCAATCCCCAGGGGAACGTCGCGCCGCAATACCTCTTCTCGCCGTTGTTCGGGCTGGACGTGCCGGGCCAGGGCACCTGGTTTTGGGCAAACGTGACGCGCGACAAACGCCCCGCCACACCCGAGTGGACCATCAACGGTTTCCACGTCTATCGCGACGGCCAGTGGTCCGTCGTGCCGGGCAGCGACACGGGCACCGAGATGTCCATGGGCGGCGCCGTGCTCGGTGACGACGGTCGTCTCGTCTGCGGTCGCCGACTCGGCGACTTCGTGGCGCTGACGCCGGCCACGGGTGCCATGGAGGCGGTCGTCGCCAAGTTACCACCCGACGAAGCGTGCACCTTCCTCCACGCCGTGCCCGGGAACCATACGCTTCTGGCCGTGACGCGACCGCCTGACTGGGCCACAGGGTCCACCCAGACCAAGGACGGTTGGACCGGGACACTCGCGCGCCTCGGGAGCAACGGCACCGAGAGTCTGCTCAGCGGTCTTGACCTGCTGCTGGCAAGGACCTCTGACGAGCCTGAATACGACGCGGGCCGCCCGGTCGCGGACACGGCGGCAGGCACCTTCCTCGCCACCACCATGGCAGGCCTGGTCCTCATCCCGCCGGACGGCAAGCCGACCGTGCGCCTGGACTGGCGCCACGGCGTGCCACTCCTGAACGTCCAGCGCCTGCGTGTCGTCGGCGACCGGCTGTACGGGCTCGACCCAGACACCGGGTTTGCCGTCTTTGACTGGCGACAACTTGCCGCGACCACCCCGACGGCGGAGCACGAGCGCTGGAGCCTGCACTATCCGCTACGGCCGCACCGGCTGGCTGCCGACGGCTCCGTGTGGCTGCTCGACAGTGCGGTGGGCGGCTGGGTCCGGCAGTGGGACGGCGAAACCTGGCACACGGCGCCTCCCATGCCGTCACTGCGGGACAACCGCGGCTCGACCTTCGCGCGCTACCTGACCTTCGACAGCAGCGGCCGCCTGTGGCTCATCAACAACTCGCCAACGCTGGTACTCGACCAAGGAGCCTGGCGCCGGTTCGACACGTACGAGAACGCCTGCAGCACCCTGGCCGCCGAAGAGCAGGGCAACCCCGGCTTCCGCGTGGGGGTCCCGACCGACGAGAACTACGCGGTCGGCGCCGGGGACGGCCGCATCGCCTACCGACACCGGCGCAGTACCGTCCGTTTCTTCGCGGACGGGCGCTGGTTCCCGACCGAAAGCGAATCCGGCGGCATCCCCGAATCGGGCGCCGGAGTCTGCGTCCCGTTCTACGCGGACGGCCTTCTCCTCGTGGCCGGCGGCGACGCCAAGGCCTACCGTTGGGCCGACGGTAAGTGGCAGCCCAGCCCCAACCCCAAACCACGCATACCAGAGGATGCCAGGTCAGTTCCCGGATTCTGGGAACCCGCTCCTGAAGCCCCCCTGCCGCCCGGATTTCCCGGGAAGAAACGTGCCGACACCTTCTGCCGACGCGACAACCTGGGCGGGGTGTGGGCTGGCACGACCGACGAACTCTACCATGGGCTCGGCGACGTCTGGGTACGCGTCCCCACCGCGGGCACGCCGGTCGCCACGTTCCCACGACTGGATCGGGTGGATGTGGACGCTGGCGGTGGCTACTGGTTCACCGCGTACTGGGTGCGCGGCGGGGTCCGGTTCTACCGCGTGGCGCAGTACCGCCCGCCGACGGCCGCGCTGCGGCTGGCCTGGGCAAGTCCACCGCCCACAGAGACCGATACCCCCGCGCCGACGCTGGCGGTCAACTGCCTCGACGCGCAGACGCCCCGGTTCTACACCTGCCGACTCGACGACGGCCCGACCCAGATCATCGCTTGCCGGGAACCGACCGGCGCAATCCCGCTCGGCGACCTGGCCAACGGGCGACATACGTGCGAAATCCGCGCCGCTGACGAGACGCTACGACTCTCGAAGCCGCTGACGCATGCGTTCACGGTCCAGCGGGACTACGCGCGGGAGTGCGTCCTGCTCGCCGACCGCCTCGGCGCGGCCACAGACGCTGCCGAACGCGAAGTCGTCGCCAGAAGCCTGGTGCGTATCGGCGCTGCGGCGCTGCCCATCTTGCGCCAAGGGCTGCAGACCGCTGCCCCGGACGCGCGCTGGTGGTTCCGCGCCCTGATCGAAGAGATCGAAGGTCAGGGGACGAAGTGAGTGGCGGCCGCGCGCCTTTTCCCTTGTCTGAGACCTGAGGGCGATCTTCGTTCAGAGTTCAGCAGAGCCCCCCGCTTGCGCCGGACATACCGGAATGAGACCTGCGGAGCGGGCGGAGACCGGCGTCACCGGGCGTCACCCTGGGTGGGGATTCCCACGTGTTCGGCGGCCTGGCGCATGGTCCGGTCGGTGGTGAACAGAGGGTAGGCGCGGAAACGCTGGCAGGTGGCCAGGTGGATGGCGTCGAGCGTGCGCAACGGCGTGGTGTCGCGACAGGCATGGATGAGTGCCGCGGCGGCATCCAGTTCCGCCTTGGAGACGGGCAGCAGGCTGAGGCCAGACTCACGCACGGTGCCGGTGAAGAGCTGCCAGACACGGGTACACTCGGCCTCGGTGAGTGCCCCTTCGCGGCGCTTGCGTGCGAGCACCGAGGTGAACTCAGGGATGGCCAGTTCGGAACACACGAGCGTCCCGCCGGCTTGAACCCGCTGCTGGATGGCGGCGCTATCCGCTTCAGGGAGGTAGAGTTTGGCGATGATGCAGGTGTCGAGGTACATCAGCCGCGGCCCTCGCGGTCTCGGCGGATATCCGCACCCACATCACTGTCGGCCCAGGCCCCCGGGTGTGCCGCGGCAATGTCATGACGCAGCGCCGCCAGATCCGGGAAAGCAGTGGCGACCGCGTGGCGCTCCGGTACCAGTCGAGCGACAGCCCGGTTATGCTTGTGGATGACGACCTCCTCGCCACCTTCCACCAGACGTAGGTACTTGGACAGATGCAGGCGCGCATCGCGGACCGTCGTGGCGATCATAGCAGCACCTCGAGATGGCCGGCCCCCTGGGTTCCCGACTCAAAGACATTAGCACCCCATGTAGTGCTTTTCAATCCAGGGCAACACAGGGCAACACAGGACAACCTGCCATGGGAACCCGTGGCTACGAGGCGAGCGCGACGGCGCCTGGCCCGTTTCAGGGCACGAAGCGGATGAGGCCGGCTTCGGGCACGTACCAGGTGCAGCCGCCGGTACCGCGCCACATCACCCAGGGGGCCTCGCCCTGCTTGCGCACGGCGAGGTTAAGCGGGAAGCGCAGGGCCGGTTTGGGGGTGATGCCGAGGGAGGCAAAGGGCAGGCGCATCTCGGCCACCCAGCGTCCGGCCGTCTCGACGGCGGCCTTGTACTGCACCTTCTGGGCGGCCTGGCGCGCGACCTCCGGGCTGGCGCCGGCTTCCTCGCTGGAGGTAAAGGTGCCATTGGCGAACCCGCGCAGGACGAGGATCGGCGCCTTGTCGCCGATGGCGGCATTGCGCAGCGAGACTTCGACCGCGTCGTTGCTGCCCCAGGTGTCTTCGCACAGCATCGGGATGTCCTTGTCGACACTGTTCTCGAAGGCGATGTAGAGGGCCTCATCATCCCAGGCCAGCCAGGCACGCGTGGGCAGGGCGACCTTCTCGCCCTCGACGCCTTCCTGCAGAATGAGCCCCTTGGCGGGGTCCAGACCAAACCACTCCTCGGCGTTCAGCCTGCCATCGATGGTCACCGGCGCCACCCGCCGAGGGACGTCGAAGACCGGAGCCGGGCCGGCCTGACGCGGGGGCTTCGGTTTGGCAGCGGGCGGCACGACATCCTTACGCAGTACGGACGTCACCGGCCAGGAGGCCCGCTCGGCGCTCTGGTAGACGCCGATTTCCTTGAAGGGGATCGCTTGGAAGCCCAGCGTCCAGGCCGGCGAGTCCGGCTTCAGGGCGAAGTCCCGCGGCGGTTTCCCGGCGAAGCGCGGGTCGGTGTCGATGAGGTTCGCCTCGACCTTGACTCCGGGCGCGGCCTGGGGCTCGATCCAGCCCCAGGGGCCGCCCCAGCAGAGGTTTCGCGCCATGACGTTGCCCTTAGGCGCCAAGGGCTGGTCCTCGAGGAGGCCAACCAGTTCCGGGTACTTGACCGACCACGGTGGCTGCTGGTAGTTGAGGTCGCGCAGTTCCTGGGTGGCGAAGACGCCGACGCCCTTGGCCCAGCCCAGGCCGCGAGCGTCGATGCTGAAGGCTTTGCCGCAGTTCAGGAAGATGTTGTTGGTCATGAGGTTATCACGACCGCCACCGATGAGGATAGGGGTCGCCACATCGTAGAAGATATTGCTCGAGATGTCGGCCGAGGAGAAGCAGTCGTCGAGATAGACGCCGAGGCAGCCTTTGCCCAGGAAGCCGTGGATGTTATGCAGGTAGTTGTAGCGGATCTTATGGCCGCGCATGGACCAGGTCTCGTCGGGCGGCGAGGTATAGATGGCGCCGGCGTCATTGGACTGGAAGACGGCGCTGTGGATCTCGTTGTACTCGATGGTCATCTCGTTATCGGCAAAGCCGATAGCGATGTGGGGCACGTTATCGATCAGGTTGTGGGTAGCGCGCAGGCCGACGCCGCGCAGCGCGATCGCCTGCTGGTAGACGGGATCCCAGCGCGAGGTGTGGTGGATGTGGTTGTTGTCGGCGTAGTGGCCGGCAGCGGTCAGGGTCTTGCGGTCGCCGCCTTCGAGGTGGATGCCGCCCTGGCCGGTCTGGTAGATATCGCAGCCGACCACACCATGTTGCGCGCCGCCATAAACCTTCACCGCCCAGTTCCCCATATTGCGGATCGTGCAGCCGACGACGCGCACGTTGCTGCCGCCCTTGACGACGACAGCGCTGCCACGACCCGCTTCGATCAGGAGGCCACGGAAGCTGACATGCGAGACTTCGGTCAGCCGCAGGGGATCGCGCACCACCGAGACCATGACCCGGCTCGAGGTCAGCGCGGCCGGCGGCCAGAAGTAGAGCTTCGCGGTCTCACGGTCGAGGTACCACTCGCCGGGACGGTCTAGTTCCGGCATGACGTTCTCGGCATAGAACCACTGGCCCCGCAGCAGGTCGTAGGGGCGCCCGGCCTGGGGTGCGAGTTGGAGGGTGTTGGTCGCGGCCTCGACGCCGCCCAGGGGGATGCGCTCATCGGCCCAGTCCCACACCCAGAAGCCGTGCAGCCAGATGCCCTTCTCGCTCGCCCAGCCGGCCGGGCGCGGGTCGTCACTGACGAACCGGCCCTCGGGGGTGCTCGCCCGGCCGCCCTTGACGACGCCCTTGGCATCGAGGACGTCGGCGATGTGCATGTAGCCCTCGTTGGGGTAGCGTGCCAGGGTCATCGGCTGGTCGGCGAAGAAGACCTCGAGGCCGGGGTCGGACTGGTAGACCCGCGCCGTGTTGATGCTCTCCAGATCGGTGATGCCGAGCGCCTTGAGATCCGCTTCGTAGACCTTGCCGCGCGCCCCGGGAGCAAGGCGCGCGAGGGTCGCCGGAGCGCTGACCCGCTGCCAGTCTGGCACCACGCGCCCGGCGACGAGGCGCACCTCCTCGCCCGGCCGCGCACGATACTCGATGGGCGCGGTTGCGGTGCCGGAATCCTCGGCCGTGAACTCCAGTGGCCGCGGCAACTCGTAGACCCCGCCGCCGATCCAGACCGTGACCCCGCCCTGGGGCAGTGGCCCGGCCTGCCGCAGCCCGCGGATGGCATTGCGGGCCTGTTCCAGAGTGGCAAAGGGCTGTGCCGGCGTGCCCGGGTTGGCGTCGCGGCCGTCCGGCGCGACATGGAAGCTGGTCGGGGCGCCCGCGGGGGCGGCGGGCGGGGGCATCCGGACGCAGGCCGGCAAGCCTGCCGCGAGCACAGCCAAGAGCGCATTGCGTGAGTTCATGGTTCGCTGTATCCCGGGATGTGTGTGTCTGGCCAGGGGTGGTCCTGGATGAGCAAGAGCGCATCAGGGTCTTCAGGTATCGTCAGGCGCGGGAACTCGCGCCACTGGCCGGCGCTGTCGAGGCCGCCCGTCTCGCCGCCGGCGCGCAGGTGCTCGACCAGGGCCGTGCGCATGCTGTTGAGCGCCGGGCGGCACAACGGCAGGCCCGCTCGGTTGCGGGTCTCGAGCGGATCCGTGACGCGGTCGAAAAGGAACTCGCGGTGGTCGGGCGCGCTGTAGACGTACTTCCAGCGCCGGCTGACGCCCATGTAGGTCGACAGCGCGGCGCGGCTCTCGGGCTGCTGGTGCAGCGCCGCGCCCTGAGGTATGAAGGGCACAAAGGCGTGCTGGGCAAAGACCATCTCCCGTGTCGTCGTCCCGTTGGCCAGGTCGGCCAGGTCAACGCCGTCCAAGGCGTGCGAGGTGACCTCCACCCCCGCCGCGGCGCAAACCGTGGTCGCGATGTCGACCAGGCTGGCCGGCTGGTCACACACCTGCCCCGCCCGGAAGCGCCCCGGCAGGCTGGCCAACAGGGGGATGCGGGCGCAGGAGTCATGCATCGAACGCTTGCCGAAACAGTGATAGTCGCCCAGATGCTCGCCGTGGTCGGCCGTGAACAGGATGAGGGTGTTCTCGAGCTGGCCGGTCTCGGACAGCACCTCCAGGATGCGCCCCACCTGGAAGTCGATGAACGAGATGCAG
Organism: uncultured Victivallales bacterium; assembly: GCA_903837355.1. GTDB lineage: Bacteria > Verrucomicrobiota > Lentisphaeria > Oligosphaerales > JAFGRS01 > CAILUI01. The sequence goes on along the minus strand of CAILUI010000223.1, from coordinate 29,923 downwards.
GCGTAGTAGTACGCCTTCATGCAGCGCAACAGGTTCTGGTCGATGCCCTGATCGCGGTACTTGTAGCGGTTCTGGAAACGGTTGACGAAGGTGTGCAGCGCCGCGTAGTCCGCCGGCACGTTCGGCAGCGGCATCAGCGGCCCCCGGTAGAGCTTATGCCAGGGGTTGGGCGGCGCAAAGGGCGGATGCGGATGGATGAAGCTCGAGGTGAGGAACCACGGCCGTCCAGGGTCCGCCTGCTCGCGGATGTAGGCGATGGCGCGGTCCCCGGTCCACTGCGTCGGGTGCAGGTGCGCCGGGTACTGGCTGGGTTGCGGAATGTAGTACATCTCGCCGCGGATGCCGTGGGGGTCGCAGACGTGGCGGAAGCCATGCGCATGGAGGAACTTCAGGTAGTCATCACGCTCGGGATTGCCGATCAGTTCCTCCTGGGTCTCGCGACTCTCGAAGCCCCGCAGAGCGTAGAGGTCCGGGGTGAAATGGCACTTGCCGATGCCGTGGGTGCGATAGCCCGCCGCGGTCAGTGCCGCCATGAAGGTCTGGCGGCCGTCCGTGGGCATGACCGTGTTCTCGTAGCAGCCCGTGTGCAGCGGGTACTGGCCATGGATCAGGCTGCAGCGGGCGGAGACACACACCGGCGAGGGCGAGAAGGCGTTGGTGAAGGCGACTCCCGACCGGCAGAGCCGATCCAGGGCAGGGGTGCGGATCACCGGATTACCCAGGGCGTGGATGGTGTCGCCCCGCTGCTGGTCCGTGAAGAGGAGAAGGATGTTCGGACGAGACCTCGTAGCCATGCTGCAGGCACCCTCCACTGGCTGGCCTTCCGCCGGTCTCTACAGTAGCGCAGCCGGCCTGGGGCGTCCAGCCCGCGGGGCCAGCCGGGTCCGCGGCGGCTAGGGCTTGGGGTACTCGAAGCCGGGCAAATCGGGGTAGTACTCCCAGACTGGCCAGTCCTGCAGGAGTTCCCGGTAGAGGTCCGGGCGGCGCTGGTGGAACATGCGGTTGTTGCGGCGCTCGCGGCGCAAGCGGTCCAGGTCGATGTCGGCGCTCAGGTAGGCCTCGCCGGGCTGCTCCTGACGCGCCAGGATGTGCGCCGGGTAGTCGCAGATCGTGGCGCCCATGCCCTTGGCGTTGTTGCCGGTGATCACGGCGGTACAGGTCATGAAACTCGCCGTCTTGATGATGTAATCCTCGATGCCCGGCCGGCCGTTGATCCACACCAGAATCTCGGCCCCCTTGAGCGACAGCGTCTCGAACATGGGGAAGAAGAAGCCGTCGTAGCAGGTGAGCACACCGATACGGCCGATGTCGAGGTCGAAGACCGGCAGCTCCTCGCCCCACTTCATGGTCCACTCCCCAGCCTCAGCCGCGCGCGGCGGCCAGCAGTACGGGGCATCGCCGACCGCGGCGTGCGCCTTGTGGTAGTGGCCAACGAGACTGCCATCGCGGGCAATGACCAGGGCGCAGTTGGCGTAGGTCCGCGGTGCGAAGGGGACGGCCTTGGGGTCGAAGCCGGCGAGCATCTCCCAGCCGCCGACTACCACGTTCACGTTCGCCCGACGCGCGGCGGTGCTGACTTTCGTGTGCACGGCGCCATTGAGGTCGAACAGGCCCAGCGTGAACTCAGGAAAGACGACCAGATCCACCCCCTCGCGGCCGGCGCGCTCGATGTGCGGTGCCAGCACGTCGGCCGGATCGCGCCCTTGTAGGGCCTCGCCGTCGATGGGAACCTGCACCGTGGCCAGCTTGGCACGGGCGCGGCGGTGCGGGATAGGCGCCAGCGTGCCCCGGGCCGCGAGCGCCGGCGGCGGGTTGGCAGGGGCGACGGCGGCCCCCGTCGGCGCCAGGCGCTGCTCCAGCACGCGGGTAGCCGCTTCGACATGGGCCACGGCCTGCCGGCGCTGCGCGTCGTCGGCGAAGACGCCGCGTTTGGCGATGTCCTCGGCGTGAGCCTGGAAGCGGCCGACCAGTTCGCGGGCAGCGCCAGGATCGAAGGCCGCCTGGCCGGCCACGTCGACATAGGTGGCGCTGGTGTGCGCGATGTCGGGACGCGCGGTGTATTCCTCCTCAGCAGTACGGATGGCCGTGAACTCGGCCGTCGGCGCGCAGCGCGCCACGAACCAGCGCGGTTGGTCGGCGGCAAGGTCGAACCGCAGACGGGCCTCGCGCTCGGCGGTCACGACCTCCTGCACCACCTGACCATTGGCGAGGATCTGCAGACGACCGAGAGGCCGCCGCGAGACGGCGCGCGCCTCCACGACCAGCGCCGTCCCCGGCGCCACGTCCAGTTGGCTGCCGATCTCCTGGCCGTTGACGGTCAGAAACAGTAGCGGACCCGAGGTCACGAAGGTCCGCCCGGCACGGATGCCGGCGAGCCAACCGGCATAGGAGAAGGCGCCGTCGACCTTGGCGTACATGCGGGCACAGCCGGCGACGCGGGCCGGGTGATCGCTGCCGTTGCCCAGCGGCACGCGCACCCCGGCGTTCAGCAGCAGGTAGTAGTAGCGCGTATCCAACTGGTCCATGAGGTCGGTAAGGCCGAGTACCGCATTGGCCGCGGCATCGCCATTCTCGCAGGGCCCGAAGCCGTGTGCCTCGGCCGAGATCCCACCTTGCTGGCGGCAGGCCTCGATGGCGGCGCGGTTATGGGGCCAGTCGGGCGCGCCGACGGCGCCGCCACTGCCGGCTCCGGTGGCCAGGGGTTCGATGAGCTGAGTGAGGCCGAGCAGGTTGATGTGCCCGTAAAAGGTGTCGTTGCGATACTCCTCCGCCATCTGGATATGGTACTCGCTGTCGCAGTACCCCGGTACCGGCCCCATCGGGTACTGATCCGGCTTGGTGAAGGGCCCCCCGGCCGCCGGCGGGCGGTACTGGTACAGGGTCAGGTTGTTGACCACGCGCAGGTCCTCGGCGCGCTGCACGATGGCCAGTAGGGCCAGATCCTCGTTCGCGTCCCAACTGTTCTTCGCCCAGTGCACATGCGTGTCGCCCGAGACCCAGCCCAGGGCCTGCATGTCCAGGAAGCGCGCCGAGCGCAGCACCACCGCGGTGGCGGCTCCGGACGGGGCGTCGAGACTGCGGGTGACGACCTCGTGCTCGCAGCCACGCTCGAGGGTCAGAGTGGTCGGGCCAGGCGGCACCGTGATCTCGAAATGGCCGTCGCTGTAGAAGAAGGGCAGTCGGTGCCACAGCGGCCGGAAGACCACCGGCTTCTCGCTCAGGGTGGAGTTGTCGGCGAAGGCTTTGGCGTGCCGGTAGATGCCGTCGCTGCCGCGCACCTGGACTCGGCCCGGCCAGATGCGGCCCTGCGGGCCTTCCTCGAGGGCGCCGCGCAGCCCCGCCGGCTCGGCGAAGGCGACTGGCAGACGCGCGGAGCGCCTGCCGCCGGCCGCGTCAACCAGTTCGATGGCGACGTCCGCCGCTGGCTCAGGCAGGCACAGTGCGACCAGTAGACATCTCTGGGCCGCCGCCGGTATCGCCTGTGTCGGCATTGCCGAAGAGGCTCCAGCCGTGTTGCTTACGGCGATGGCAAGGGGGCCATCCGTACGGTTGCGTATGGCCAGCAGGAGCGGCCGTGCCAGACCGCGCGCGACGGCGATGGGCGCCGGCGTCGTCGGCAGGGCAACTGCCGTGGCGCCCCAGTCGACCTCGACCCGTGGCAAGATCCCGGCCAGGTCGGCCTCGAAGCGCTCGATGGCGTGCAGTGTCTGCTGCCGTTCGGCCGCCGTGCGGGAGTCCTTGCGCCAGCCCCAGAGATGCTGATGGATGTCCTCCGCCAGGTGGATGGCCTCGACCTGCAGATCGGTGGGGAACTCGCGCACCAGGGCGGTGATCAGAGCGTGGCAGGAGGTCATCCGCTCCGCCTCGGCCGCCGGAGGTGCCAGTGCGGTTGCATCTGCCGCTGCGGCCATGCTTGCGACCTCCAGCACGAGTGCCAGTACGGCGGCGCCGATGGCCCATGCCCGCGCTGCCACCGCCCTACGTCCGAATTGCTGCCGTCCCATGACTGCGACTCCTGCCCGGATTCGCGCGTGGACCGCTCCGGGTTCACCAACGGATGGTTACCGCCATGCCCACGCGCCCGCTGCCGTGTTTCATGATCAGGGCGCGGGTGGCCTCGTGGTAGAGCCAGCCCTCGGGCCGGGAGTCGAGCTCCCGGCTATCGGCACAGGCCGGACCGACGCCGTCGACAGCGGCGGGCGGCGGCACCGGCGCCAGCGAGGCGTAGACGGGTGTCGCCGCCGCGGCCTTGAGGCGGTACTCGAGCTGGCCGTCAGCCGGAGCGCCGCGGAGTTCGGCAATGTCAGTCCCGGCGCAGAGACTGACCGGGCCGCCGCTGCCGGCCAGGGTCACACTACGTACCTCCAACGACTCGCCGCGGAGACGGAACGCATTGAGCTGGATGAGGATCGGGTTGATGTCGACGGGATTGGGCCGGTTCGTGGCCATCTCCCAGGAGTCGGGATAGCAGCCGCGACTGGGACCCTCGGTATACTGCTGCCACATCGCGGAGGTGGTGATGCCCTCGGCGAGGCGGCGCCAGTCGAACGAGCGGTCGAATTCCATCAGGTCCTGCAGGGCGTACGCGTAGTCCAGCCCCATCCAGACGACCGGTCGGCCGATCCAGGAGTGCGTGAAGAAGGTCGAGCCGACGACGCCGACGGTGTTGTAGAGCATGGTCGGGTAACCGTCCAGCGTCCAGGTGTAGACGAAGCCGAGGCCCGTCCAGGCCCAGTAGCGCGCCTGTTCGAGGTAGGCCGGGTCCGGGCTGAGGCGATAGGCGGCGCAGTAGGCCCGGATGGCCAGGGCGGCAGCGAAGAGGTCAGGCTGGAACTGCGGGCACTCCCACATCGAGGCCCCACGCGGGATCTCGTAGCGCTCCATCTGTCGCAGCGCCGCCCGGGCGGCGCGGGCCAGGTCCGCGTCACCGCTGTAGAGCGCGGCGCGGGCGACCACCAGGCTCGGGTACGCCGCCTGCCCCAGCGTGTGCGTGCCGGCGATTCCCAGTCGGGCATGCTCGGCATCCCCCGGACGCCAGACCCAGGTGCCGTCCTCCTGCCCGGACAGCAGGCCGCGGGCGTTGTTGACCTGGGCCTGCAGCGCCTCGGGGACCCCGCCAAGCTGGTACTGCAGCATGGGGCTATTGCCATGCACGGGGACGTTGAGGCCGCCCTCGGCGACGGCGCGAGCGAGCACGCGGTCGAGGCGCTGCTGGAGGTCGCCGCGCTGGGCTTCGGGAACCCCCTGGCGCAGGTCGAGCAGCAGGGCTGCGGCCAGGGCGGAGTTCGGGCGCGGCGTTTCGCCCACGGTCAGGGCCCAACCGGGCGGCTCGTTCTGCCAGAGCGTGCCCAGATAGGGCTCGCGGGACAGCGCGCACTGCTCTGGCCATGGGCGTGGCGGCAGCGCCGGCGCGGGCGTGCCGAAGACCTCGAGCCAATGCCGCACAGCCTGCGTGATCAAGCCGCCGCGGTGCGGCCCACGCACCACACTGTCGGGCGGGTAGTGGGCGACGTGGTCGAGCACCAGCCAGGACTTCAGCCGCACCGTCTGTCCGGGTGCCAGCGGGAAGGCCTTGCTCGCCTCGGCGGCATTCTCGGGCACGAACTCGCCGACCCCGGGCGCAAACAGCGACAGGTGCTGGTACTGCAGCCCACTCGCCGCGTCCGGACAGAGGAAGCGGGCCGCCGGCAGGCGTTGTCCCGGGGTCCACTCCTGGCGCGGATCCCAGAGCAAGGCGGTAAGGGCACCACGACCCTGTACGGCCATGACCGGGCAGGCGATCTTCAGGGGCGCCGGCACCCGGCGGTCGTGCAGCGGCGGGGCCAGGTCGCGCGTCGAGGAGGAGGTCTCTGGACCCTCGAGGTACTCGACTCCGGGGAACAGCGCAAACTCCTTGTCAACGCCATAGGCCCGGTCGCCGGGCAGGACCGTCGGCGCCACGCAGGCGAGCAACTGGCCACCGCCGGGCGGGGCCTCGACTTCACAGGTCACCTGCAAGCGCGGGGCGGCGGCGGCCGGCTCGAGGGTCCAGCGCACCGGCCAGGCCACACCGCTGGCACTGACGGCATGCCCCGAGAGCAACAGGCGGTCGTGGCTGACGCGGGCGGAGGTCAGGCGAACCTGCAGATCCTCGCGCGGCGCCTCCGGGCCGCTCACCACCACCACGCGCAGCAGCGGGAAAAGCGACGCGGTGCGCTCCCATTGCGTGCCATTCCAGACCTCCGCCACGGCGTAGCCGTCCCGCTCCGCCTCCAAGACCACGGCCACCCGGCACCAGGGGTTCTCCGCCAAGGCCCAGCGCACCCCGTCACGGTGCAGCCGAACGCGGGCGTGCCGGGGCCGGTCCGTCGGCAGGATCGGCTCGGCAGGATAGGCATGCACCGTGGCCGCGGCGATGGGCGCGCTGGTTTCGGCCGTGACCGCGATGTCGCCGGGAGCGGCGACGGCGAGCCCTGGCCAGCCGACGGCCCCCTCGGCCTCCGGCGCCAGCGTCGGCAGCGTTGCGGAGGCCGCGGCGAGGGTCGCGCCGTCGGGCCGGCTCGCCCGCAGGTGTACGGTCGCACCGGCCGGGACGGTGCCGGCGCCGGGATTGCGCAGTGTGAGTCGCAGGTTGAGCGGGCGACCGGCGCTGGCGAAGGCCGTCTCCGGCAGCAGTCTGGTGACCTCGGCAGCGTAGGCAAACGGCGCGGCCTGAGGAGCAGTCAGGGTCACGGGCCCAGGCTCGGCCCGCAACTCGGGCGGTATCCAGGCTGAGTACAACACCGGCAGCAGGTGGGTTCCGGCCGGCAGCCTCGCCTCGATACGCTCGGCGCCGCCGCTGACCGTCACCGTCGAGGCCTGCTCCAGGCGGAACTCCAGCAGGGCCAGCCCCGCCGTGTCGGCGGGCGGCGCCGCGGGGACCGCCGGCGCCAGGAACTCGAGCAGTCGCGGCCGCCCGAACAGCGCCCAGTCGTAGGCCGCATTGCCGTCGATGGCGTTGGTGCGGAATTCGAGGGTGACCACGCTGTCCGCCCAGGGGGTGAGGTCGGCCACCCGCGCCTGCCAGGTGGTCGTGCTCAACGTCTCCGCGAGCAGCACCGTCCCCTGCACCGCGACGCTGAAGCGGACCCCATTGGGCTGGCGGGGATCGCGCCACGGAATGCCGTCGCTCATCCCCAGATGAACGAGCAGCAGCGCCCGTCGCCCGTCAGCGCACGCCGGGACGCGCACGTTGGTGAAGGCGACCACCGCATCGCCGTCGGCGCGCGGATGCACCGCCAGTGCCGGCATCACCCGCGCCTCGGCCCGCGCCAGGCGATTGATCGAGACCTCGGCGGCATTGCTGACCTGGGCGGCCGGGAAGTCCTCCAGCAGGTCGCGCCGGACCCGCACGCAAGGCTCCCCGACGGCGGGTCCCTCGAACGCGGCGCTGGCCAGCCAGGCGGGGAGAAGCATGGCAAGGAGGACTCTCATGGTATCCCCAATCCGCGTCGGCGCTCCAACTCGGCTTCGATATCGGTGCCGACAAAGAACGACACGCCGCCGTGCAGGACCTGGCGCGCGCCCGCGGCACAGTCAGCGAACTGCGGGTCGGAGTGCAGGCACGGGCAACGCTCGTTGCCCCAGGCCCGCTGGCAGCCCTCCCAGGCGGTGATCACCCAGCGCGTCCCGGCGGCGTTGCGGCAGGCCGCAAAGGGCGGCCGGAAGAGGGTGTGGGCGGGGGATTGCGCGGCGAAGCCCGCCAGGCGGCCGAGCATGACGCAGATCTGCACGCGGAGGTCGCGGAGCGGCTCCGGGCTGCCGTTCTCGAGCCACAGCTCCATGTTCACGCCATCGGGGCCAGGGGTAACCTCGGCGCCGAAGGCCACGCCGTTCGGCAACCGGCGCTGGCTGGAGAGGCGCCCGCCCGGGAGCTGCGTCCATTCCAGCCGCGGCAGTCGCAGGCCCTGCTGCCGCCAGGGGGTCGGCGGGGCGTCGTCGTGGTCATGGGCGAGGTAGAGCAAGCCATGCTGCCACCAGATGGCTTCGGGCAGGTCCACGACCGCGTAGTCCCGCGTTGCCCAGGGGGCGAAGACGCTGAACTTGGTCTCGCGCTGTGGCGCCACGGCACCATCGAAGAAGCCGAGCCGCGGATGGCGCCCACCGGGGTAGGGCAGAACCCGCAGCGGGGCACCGGGCGGCACTGGCGGGAGCGCGGTGTCGCTCAGGCGCAACCGCTGCATGGCGTCTTCGACCGCGCTCAGGCTCAACCCCAGGGCGCTGGCGGCCTCGGCGGCCGAGTAGCCATGCCCGCAGACCATGTTCTCCAGCCAGGCGCGCAGTTCCGCCGGATGCGTGGGCGGGCGGCCCTCATCGAGGGCGGCGATAGGCGGGGTGCGGTCGTGGTTCATGGGAGCCCCTCACCCCTGCGCCGGGAAGCTGCGCACCAGGGCCTCGATGTCGGCAAAGCGCTCGGCGGCGAGCAGTTCGCCGTAGGGCGTGAAATGGGTCACCTGACGCCAGGCGGCCCATTCGTTGCCGCTGCGGCCAGCCAGTTCGAGCTGCAGGCTGACCATCGCTTGCTCGGCGCGCAGGAAGGCCTGCCGCTGGCCGGCGTCCCAGGTCGGCATGCGGCGGGCCAGGCGCGCCAGGCGCGCGCAGATGACGTCGCTGAAGCGTTGACCGAGTTCACGCGAACTCTGCCGTTTGGCGTCGCCGCCACCGATGCCCTGGTAGGGCGGCTGGCCTTCGAGGCGGTCGAGCTCGACCAGTTCGGGCATGAGCTCCAGCATCAGCGAGGTCTCGAAGACGCCGCCGTGATCGCCGACATAGCCCGCATCGAGGGCGAGGAAGTACTCCGGCGTGCCGAGGATGGGCAGATCCAGCCGCTGCGCTTGCCGGACGGCCGTTTCCCGGACAGCCATCTGCTGCGAGGCGCCATAGTGACCGGTGAACAGGATGATCGCCCGGAAGCCGAGGCGCTTCAGTTCCATGCACAGGCTCACGAGCCAGGGCTCGAGCAGGCGTGAGATCAGGGTCGGTTCCTGCTCCATCACCACCGTGTACGGCTGGTCGACGCCGCCGACCCCGCCATAGAGGGGCGGCAGCACGACCCCGCCGCCCGCCTGTGCGGCGCGGACACAGAGTGCGTGCGCCTTCAGGGCGTCCAGTCCGAGGGCGTTCTGCACCCCGTGCCACTCGAGGGTGCCCAGGGGCACCAAGGCGGTCGGACAGTCGCGTAGCGCCGCCTCCATCTCGTGCGGGAGCATCAGTTCCCACTGTACCTTACGCAGTGCGGTAGCCATGGTCTCAGACTCCTTTCGAAGCCGGCCCCGGCGCTGGGCAGTGCGCTCTGGCGCGGGGGCCAGCGTGGTTCGGCCCTCAGGCCTCGATCAGCAGGGCACAACTCAGGGGCAGCAGGGTGGCACGGAGTTCGACGTCGCCGGCGGCCTGCCGTGAAACCGTATACTGACGCGCCCAGGTGTGCAGCACGCAGGGACCCCGGACCCCGGGCTCCCCAATGACCAGCGGCTGCTCTGTGGTGCTCCAGTTTGCCAGTACGATGGCGCGGCGACCGTCGGGCGTCTGCCAGGCGGCATGGGCAACCGCGGGGACCGCGTGCCGGCGCCCCTCGAAGTCCCAGGTGACCGTCTCCACCTCGAGCTGCGGCGGACGTTGCAGACGGCCGTAGACGAGGGCATCGCGACCGGCGCCGCGGCGCATGGCGGTGATGGTGCGGATCATCTCCAGGGCGTCGTCGTTGCTGCCGACCTTCGGCTCCCACTCGGCCCAGTTCCAGGTCTCCCGGTTCAGCAGCGTCCCGTCGCCGGTCAGAACGGCGCCGGGGATCTGGCCCCAGACCGCATTCCAGGCGTTACGGATGGGCAACGCATAGGGGTCCGGACCGATGTTCATCATGCCATGCACGAGGGTGCATTCGTGGTAGAGGTAGTGATAGAGCGGGATGAAGTCGAGCTGGCCGCAGGTCGGCGGACTCACGCGCACGTCACTCTGCTGGAACAGCGGCAGGCAGACCTCATTGCAGGGGTTCTCGGTGGACTGGATGACGGCCGTCTCCCCCGCCCTGGCCGCGGCGGCACGGAACGCGACGATCATCTCCTGCATGGCCTGCGCCATCCACTTGCCGGGCAGCGCCGGGTGCCCATGGTCGGTCGCGTAGCAGGGGAAGGTGGCCGCATTGCAGTTCTGGTCGAAGAACTGGACAGACTCCATGCCCCAACCGATCAGGCGCTGCACAAAGGCCGCGGCATCGGCGCGGGTCAACTCCTGGGCCATGCAGGTGGTGTAACTGGGGCGCCAGTTGCGGTCCCAGTTCTCTTCCCAGAGCTCGCCGTCGTGCCGACGGCAGACGCAGCGCGCGCCGCCGCGCTCGCGGAAGTAGGCGCTGCCGTCGTAGTCGTTGAACAGGTGCCTGAGCACCCAGCGGGTGCCATTGCAGAACGAGCCCACGTGCCAGCCGCGCTCGCGGGCCAGGCGGCAGAACGCGGTCAGCGAAGCATCGCCGCCGACCGGCGGGAAGCAGTCCGGGTAGACCCAGGGCCCACCGCGCTCCCACGACATCAGCACCGCCACCACCGGCGAACCGACCCGGTCCGCTACCTGGGCCAGCAACGGCACGCACTTCTCATAGGGCAGGAACTCCTGAATGGGCGGCGCCTTCCCGTCGTCCACATAACCCTGCAGGCGGATGGTGAGGTGCGGCGGGGAGTCCAGGAGCCACTGCGGGATGTCGCTGCGTTGGGTCAGCGGCGTTGCCCACTTCTGCTGCAGCGCCCACTCCCGGTAGAGTTCGGCCGCGTCGTACCAGTCCCCGCTGAAGCTGCCGAGCACGACGTCGTATTCGAGCGTCCGCTCGCCCTGCTCGGGCCAATCGCCGATATGTGCGATACCGAGGCGAATGCCGGGCTCGCGGCGCACGGGATGAATCATCTTGACATTCGCCTCGGTGTCCTCACAGGCCAGGTAGACGCCGGCGCCGGCGTTGGTCCAGGCGAGGAACTGGGCGAAGGCCCGCCCGGGATAGTGCGGTGAGTTCCCATTCTCGGGGATCAACTGCCAGCGCCGCGGTTCGTCAGCGGGCAACTGCGTGAGCCCCGCGCCGCTGATCAGATGCCCGCCATGCCCAGCCGGTAGGACCACCGCCCCCGCCGCCGGCACCACGACGAAGGGAAACTGCACGTCAACCAGCCGGACGCCAGCGCCCTTGCGGACGCTGCAGCGCCAGCGACTGAAGCGATCCTCGCCCGAGGCGTGGACGGTCAGCGTCACGTCCAGGTCCAACCCGCCCAGGGCGCCGTACGCCAGCGTCAGGACCTGCCCGCTCGCAGACTCGTCGCAGGTGATCCGGCAAGACCGCGCCGCGCTCGCGTCCAGAGCCTCGAACTCGTGCCGGTCGTTCAGGATCTGCAGCGCCAGGGCCGGCGGCGCCGCGGCGGCCGCCAGTAACTCGCGCTCGGGATTGCCCCGCGCTCGCAACGAGAGCAGGGCGCCGGACTGCGCGTCGAAGGCCAGACGGTCGAAGGCGGTCTCCAGAACGAGGATGTCTGCCATGGGGTGACCCTCTCGCTTGCTTGGTGAATCCATACCAATGTACCGCCGCCCTCCAGAACAATACAGGAACCGCGGAGCGCTCCCCTGGACCCGGCCTGCGGTCGCCGGCTCAGCGGCGCCTGCGCGCCTGGGGAGCTTCGCCCTCCAGAAGAATGCGGTTCAGCGGCGCTTGCGCGCCTGGGGAGCTTCGCCCTCCAGAGGAATGCGGCTCAGCGGGGGTCGGGCCCGCCGTCCGCAGGGCTCGTGCCGTTGGCTGCATCCACGCTGTGGCGTACATTGCGCGGTGGGCCGCACGCAGCGTGCCCTGCCACCGCCGTCCGGAGACTTGGCCCCATGGACATGCTTGAACAGATGATCTGCATCGCGCAGCGGGCCGGCACTGTCGCCCGCGAACAGAGCGGTTGCCTCGGCCGCGACGATATCTTCCACAAGGGCAGCGTCGACCTGGTGACGCGCGTCGACCGCGAGTTGGAGGACCGCATCCGCTCCGAGTTGGCCGAGGTCTGTCCGGAGGTGGCGTTCTACGGCGAAGAGGGCAGCTACGGCAGGCTGTCCGACTACGACCGGGTGTTCATCGTCGACCCGCTCGATGGCACCACCAGCTACATCCACGGACACCCCTTCTACAGTATCTCGATGGCCTACCGCGAAGGCGGCGTGACCCGCCTGGGCGTGGTGCACTTGCCGTCGTTCCAGGAGACCTACTGGGTGCAGTTGGGGGCCGGAGCTTTCCATGATGGCCGACGGCTGCACGTCTCCGACACCCCGGTCCTGCTCGAAGCGCTCGCCGCGACCGGCTTCGCCTGCGTCCGCGCCCGCCTGCAGCCCGACGGGGTCCCGCTGTTCACCGACCTGATCTACCGCATTCGTGGCATCCGCCGCTGTGGGTCCGCGGCCATCGACCTGTGTTACGTGGCCGAGGGCCGTTACGACCTCTACTGGGAGATGCACCTGCAGCCTTGGGACACGGCAGCAGGTGTCCTGATGGTGCAGGAGGCCGGCGGGCGGGTCACCGACTTGGCAGGCGCCGGCGGGTTCGAGGAGCGGCGGCACCTGGTGGCCAGCAATGGCCGCGTGCATGAGGAGTTCCTGGCCGTGGCCGCCCGCCATCCGTGGCTCGAGACCGCTCCCCCGTGAGCCCCTGCCGGCGTGCCGCCGCGGAGCCATTTCCAGGCAGCCAGAACGATAAAACGTCTGTCGACGTGCATTCCGCCGAACCGGTGCTATACTAATCCTTGGTCGGAATTCGAATGAGCATCGTACGGGGTATGAGCTGCACTGCTACGCGTCTCCCGCATCGTTCCTGCCATCGTCTTGCCGCCTAACCGGTCCGGAAAAACAGGCCTTTCCAGGGGACACGGGAAACAAGAGATAGGCCGGAACACAGTCAGGAGAACGAGCATGGGCAAGAAACTGTACGTCGGGAATCTGAGCTACGACACGACCAGCGCTGACCTCAAGCAGATGTTCGCTGCCCACGGGTCCGTCACCAGCGCCGATGTCATCATGGACCGCGATGCCGGCCGCAGCAAGGGCTTCGGCTTCGTCGAGATGAGCACGGAAGCCGAAGCGCAGGCCGCCATCTCCGCCCTCAACGGGCAGGAGCAGAACGGCCGCGCCCTCACCGTCAACGAAGCCAAGCCCCGCGAAGAGCGGCCGCGTGGCGGCGGCGGCGGCGGCGGGTTCGGCGGCGGCAGCCGTCGCTACTAGGCCTCGCGCTACGTAGCTGATTTGCGAAAGGGGAGGTCACCCTCGGGTGGCCTCCCCTTTTTCGTCGGCGCGCCTCGTCAGACTCCTGCGGCACCCCACCCCAGCGGCCCCGACCGAACCCGGTATCCGCGCGCTCGGCAGGCCTCTGCAACCCGGCCCGGAGGACGGCCGCCACCTGCGACTTGACTGCCGTCGACGGCGCGGCGTTGGCAAACCATCATGCACGGCGCTATTGTGGCTGGCATTACCGGACTGCCGGAGTGTGGCGGCAGCGGATTTTGTGCAATACAGAGCGTGCGTCAACGCGACGGGCTCACCCATGTGTCGCGCGGAGGAAGCGCCCGGGTGAAAGAGAATTTCGAGGTCTATCTCAAGCAGGTTCTCCAGAACAGCCTCGTCAAGCCTGCCGAGGAAATGATGGAGGACTGCCTGAAGATTTGCATTGAACTGGCAGGTGCCCAGGGTGGGTCCATCCTTGCCGAAGAGGGCCCTTTCCTCAAGTTCATCTTCTCCAACGTGGCCACGCTGATCGGCGTCAACGTCCCCTGGGACAGCATCGCCGGCAACACCGCTCGCGAGAGCATCGTGATCTATACGTACGCGCCCACGGACAAGCGGCACTTCGAGGGCATTGACGGCACCATCAAGCACCAGACGCGCTATCTGCTCAGCATCCCGATCCCTTCCATTCACCAGGCCGCGGAAGCGCGTACGCGCGTCAAAACGGCGGGGGTGCTGCAACTGCTGTTCGACGAAAACCTGTTCCCGGACCGTGACGTCACCCAGGGGGCGGTCGAGTTCAGCCTCGATGACGTCAAGACCCAGGCACACTACGAGGACACCCTCCAGGACGTCTTCTGGATCCTGCCCAACATCTCCTTCGGCATGGAAGTCATGCGCCTGCGCCAGACCTCCTACCAGGTCATCCACGAGCTCAAGAACAAACTCATCGCCGCGCAGAGCTGGATGAACTGCCTCAAGGAGGACCTTCAGGACATCCACGCCGAACTTTTCGAGGACGAGACCATTAAGGAAGATTTTGAACTGGCGGAGAGTGCGGCGCGCGAGGGCTCGAAGCTGGCCGTCAACTACCTGCAGTTGACCAAGATCTACACGCCGCAGGTGGAGGATGCCAACCTCAACGACGTCCTCCGCCGGACCGCCGCCGACATGCGCGTCTTCGCCAGCGATCTCAGCGGCTGGCCGGTCGAGGTCCGCGCCGAACTCGACGACGCGGTCACCATCAAGCGCCTCGATCCCGACCAGTTGCGCATGGCCTTCTTCAACCTCTGCAAGAATGCCGTGGAGGCCCTGGCCGAGTTCAAGACTCCCAATGCCCTCCTCCTGATCACCAGCCGCGAGGAAAAGCGCCGCACGCGCATCGATATCCTCGACAATGGCCCGGGCATGCCCGAGGAAATCGCCAGCAACCTCTTTACCGCCTTCAAGACCAAGAAGCAGGGCGGCACCGGGCTTGGGCTGACCATCTGCAAGAAAATCATCGATATCCACGGCGGCAGCATCCGCTGTGAAACCAGCCCCGCCGGCACGCGCTTCATCGTGGAGATCTAGACAGGCACTGGGCAGGCATGGCCCCATAGGCAGGAGGCACTGACATGACGACCGAGCGCAAGTACATCGACGTGGACGGGCAGAGCGCCGCGGACGCACCCGCGGCGGCAGGCGCACCGGCAGCCCCAGGCGCCGGCCCCGGGAACGGACCCGGACAGCGCAGCGACTCGGCCGACTACTCGCAGTTGCTGGATAGCATCAAGCGCCGGATGGACCCCGGCAGCAATACGGTCATCATTGTTGATGACGAGCGCGCAATTCGCCGGCGCGTGGCCCGCGACATCTCGAAGAACGATGCCAATATCGTCATCTTCGAGGCCGGCAACGGCCAGGAAGCACTCGACAAACTCGAAGAGATCCGCCAGACCTACAAGCGCGACCCCATCCTGATGGTGGTCGACCTGAACATGCCGGTGATGGACGGCTGGACACTGATCGCCTCCCTCAAGAAAGACTACGAGGCGCGCGGCGAATCCCAGGGTATCCCGATCATCGTACTTTCCTCGACCGCCGGCGAGAAGGGCTTTGTCTTTAAGAAGACCGTGCACCACGGCAAGACCGGCTACGCGCCGTTGGTCAACATCGCCAAAGAGTCCTGCATCGATCCCACCAAGTACGATGCTAGCGGCGAGAAGGGCCTCATGGCCTGGCTCAAGTACTTCATGGGCCGCGGCTCGTCGTACTGAGTTCGGACGCCTGGACTCGAGTAGAGTCCCGGAGTGGTTGTCGAGGCCCGGCGCGCGCCGCGCCGCAGCATTGCCTCTGGCTACGGCCGGACATGCCGGAATGAGACTGGCGGGTGCCGTACGGGTTCAGAGTTCACGCTTCAGCGTGTTCCCAGGACATGCCTCAAGGCTGGACTCTGAACGAAGATCGCCGTCAGGTCTCATACCAGGGGATGCGGCGGGGCCGTATCGGTGGCCTGAGCCCAACGCAGCGGCAGGTGTGACTATGACCGGGAGAAGCGCTGACGCTTGCCGCCTTGTCCTTGGCGTCTTGCTTACAGGGCTGCTTCGCCTCGGCGCCGCCGAGGTCACCGTCACCCTCCTGAACACCGGCGACTTGCACGAGAGCAGTGCCAACCTGGCCCGCATCGCCGCCCTCGTGGCGGCCCGCAAGGCCGCCGATCCGAATGTGCTGTACGTCGACTGCGGCGACCTGCTTAATCGTGGCGATCCGGCCTTCCAGATCACGCGCGGCGCCGCCATGTTCGAGACGCTCAGCGCCTGTGGCTTGGACGCGGCGGTGCTGGGCAATCATGATCTGAGCTTTGGCACGGCGCACACGGCAGCGCTGATTGACCGCTTCCACTACCCGCTCACCGACGCCAACAGCGTCTGGCCGGCCGGCCTGGAACCGCGAGCGGCGCCGCCGTACCGACTCTTCCGCCTCAAGGGCGTCACCGTGGCCCTGGTCGGGACCTCCTCGGAGCATATCAACCACCGCCTCGACGACCTTGTCTTTCGTCGGCGCGTGGTCGAGGCGATCCGCTACCTGGCCACCGACCTGCGTGCCCTGGCCGACATCGTCGTGCTGCTGACGCACGTGGGTGGCGAGCGCGACGAGGCCCTCGCCGCCCAGCTTGGCGCCGAGTTTCCCGGCCGCCCGCCGGTCGACCTGATCCTTGGCGCCCATGATCACGAGGCCTATCCCGAACTCCGCGTCCAATCCTCATCCGGCATCGCCATTCAGCACTCCGGCGAACTGGGGCGCTGGTTGGGCGAGACGGTGCTGACCTGGGACGGCAGTCGCGTCAGCGGCCGCCGTTCGCGGTTGCTCCCGATCACCGCCGATCTGCCGGAAGATCCGGCCGTCGCGGCGCTCGGCGCCCGCGTTCGGTCCAGCCTGCCGGCGGCCCGCCCCCTGCTGCGCCTGAGCGCCGCGACCACGCCGCCGGAGTTCACGCCCTGGCTTGGCCGTCTGGCGGCCACGCAGGCCGCTGTCGACGTGGCGCTGTTGCCCGCGGACGCCGTGCGCCAGCCGCTGCCGGCAGGCGACCTGCTCCCGGCCACCATGGTGCAGGTCGTCAGCCGCCTCGAGCCGCTCTGTTTCACGGTGCCCAGCCTGGCGGCTTTGCAGGCCCGCCTGGCTGCCGTCGCCGATCCGGCGCGCCGGCCACTGCTCTGTACCGTCATCCCTCACCCGCCCCGGCGCCGCGCCCTCCGGGTGGCTTGGTTCTGCGCTTACGCCGATGCTCCGTCCCCGCCCGCTCCTGAACTGGATCCGCTCACCGCCGCGGCCCCCGACCTCCAGCGCCGGACCGGGCTTTCTCTCTGGGACGTCATCGTGACCGCAGCGGCCGCAGCCCGCGCCCGTGGCGAACCCTGTGCCAATGTCGACGTACCGGCGGCAGCGCTGGCTCCCGCCGCGTCATCCGGGGGGGCGCTGTGATCCTGATGCTGCTGCGTTCTTTCCGCCGGCGCTATGGACGGCGGCCAACCGCCGCGTGTGGAGTGTGGGAGCGGACGGCGACCCGGCCCCTGGCCCTGGCGCTCCTCGTCGCGCTGGCCAGCCCCGCCGCGGATTGGCCCATGTGGCAGCACGACGCGGGTCGTTCCGCCGCCACCGACGAGCAGGTCCCCGACCGCCCCACTCTGCTCTGGACCCGGCAGTTGCCCCCGCCGGCCCCGTGCTGGGAGGACCCGGTCAACCAGGACCGCATGCCCTTCGACCGGCTCTATGAGCCCGTCGTGGCCGGGACGACTCTGGTCGTTGCCTCCAACCGTGACGACAGCGTCAGTGCCCTCGATACACGCACCGGCAGCCCCCTCTGGCAGGCCGTGACTGACGCGCCGGTCCGTCTGCCGCCAGTGCTGCATGACGGTCGCGTCCACGCCGTCAGTGACGATGGCTGGCTCTACACCTGGAACCTGGGCGACGGTAGCCTGCTCTGGCGCGTCCGTGGCGGCCGCGATGACCGGCGCGTGCTTGGCAACGGCCGCCTGGTCTCGGCCTGGTGTGCCCGCGGCGGCCCGGTGCTGGTTGGCGAAACCCTCTACTTCGGCGCCGGCGTTTGGCCCTTCATGGGCACCACGATCCGCGCCGTCGACTCCCGTACGGGCGTCCCGGTTTGGACCCAGGCGCTGCTCGGCGATCTCTACATGAAGCTCCCCCATTCGGGGGCCGAGTCATTCGGCGCACTGGCCCCGCAGGGCGCTCTCGCTGCCGCCGGTGACCAACTCATTGTGCCCAACGGCCGCGCCTTGCCGGCGGCCCTCGACCGCACCACCAGTGCGCTGCGTTGGTTTCACTTGGAAGGCTCGGTCTTCCAGGAGACCGGCGAGGCCGCGGACCGGAAGCTTGAGGGGGGCTCCTATGTCTGCACCGACGGCCGCTATGTGGTCAACCACCGCGGTCTGGCCACGGTGCTCTACGATGCCGCCTCCGGCAATGCTTACGCGTTCTGGAAAGGCATCCAGCAGCCCGTCCTCAGCGACGGCCTGCTGATCCTCGGCGGCGACACCGTCCGTGCCTTCGACCTCCGCACGCCCCGCTTGGTAACGTACGAAGCCACCGGCGCCGACCAGAAGCCGGTCACCCGCAAGCGTTGGGAACTGACGCTGGCCTGGGAACTGCCCGTCAACGGCAGCGGCGCCCTCATGCGCGCCGGCAGCCGCCTCTACGCCGCCGCCCAGGGCCGCGTCACCGCCATCGACCTTGCCGCCACCCCGCCGACATCCCTGTGGAGCCTCGACGTCGACGGCTCCGTGGGTCGTCTCATCGCTGCCGATCAGCGCCTGTTCGCGGTCACCAGCGAGGGGCGTATTGCCTGTTTCGGAGCCGGCCCCGCGCCGGCACTGCCGCCGGCCGCCACCCCGCCACAGGCAGCGCCCGCCGGCAGCGCTCACCCGTACACCGCCCTGACCGCTGACCTGCCACTGCCCGTCGGCTGGGCCTTGGTTCACGACGTCGCCGAACCGCCGGCCATCGAGGCGCTGCTGGGGTGTCCCGGCCTGCGCCTGGCCATCACCCACCGTGATCCGCAGGCGGTCGCGTCCCTGCGTCAGTACCTGCGCCAGCGCGGCCTCTACGGCGACCGCGCCACGGTCCATCTCGGTACCCTCCAGGACTTCCGCGCGCCCGCCTACCTGGCCCTGCTCACGGTCGTGGGGCAGACGCCCGAGACGGCCGATGCGACCTGGCTCCAGGCCGCCTACGCCGCGGTGCGGCCCTACGGCGGTCGGCTCTACCTCGCGGGCGACCCCGCCCGCCTGCGGGAGCTGGCGACCGCGGCGCGGTTGCCGGGAGCCGAACTGGGTGCTGCTCCTGGCGGGCTGCTTCTCACTCGCCAGGGCGCCCTCCCCGGCGCCGCCCCCTGGACGCACCTCTACGCCGATGCGGCGAACTCCGCCAAGGCTGACGATACGCTTGTCCAGGCGCCCCTCGGTCTGCTCTGGTTCGGCGGCAACAGCCACCAGGATGTCCTGCCCCGGCACGGCCACGGCCCCGGCGAACAGGTCATCGGCGGCCGGCTCTTCATCCAGGGGATCAATACCCTCAGCGCCCGTGACGTCTACACCGGCGCGCCGCTCTGGCAGCGCGAGTTCACCGATCTCGGCACTGCCGGCATCTACTACGATTCGACCTACTGCCCCGATCCGCTGGATGTAACCTATAACCAACGCCACATCCCCGGCGCCAACGCCCGCGGCGCCAACCTCGTCGCGACCGCCGACCGGCTCTACCTGCTGGCCGGCAAGCAGTGCCTCGCCCTCGACCCCGCCAGCGGGCGCACCGTCGCCACCCTCGCCCTGCCCGCCGACGCGGCCAGTGGCCAGGCGCCCGAATGGGGCTACCTCGGAGTCTCCGGCGACGTGCTCATCGGCGGCACCGGCTACTCGGCGTTCTCGCAGATTCACGATGTCGAGAAGGGCGAGTTGGCGGACGACTATGACGTCAGCTCCAGCCGCGGCCTGGCGGCCCTTGACCGCCACACCGGTGCCGTGCTCTGGACGCGCCCCGCTCGACTGGGCTTCCGGCACAACGCCATCTGCGCCAGCGCCGATACGCTCTACTGCATCGACGCCCTGCCGAGCGCGGTCGGCGAACGCCTCAAACGCCGCGGGCGCAGTCCGCCGGCAGCGCCCGTGCTGCTGGCACTGGACCTGCGGACCGGCCGCGAGCGCTGGCAGCGTGCCGAGGGCGTCTTCGGCACCTGGCTCAGCGTCTCGACCACCCACGGCGTCCTGCTGCAGACCGGTCGCGCCTCACGCGATGCCCTCCGCGACGAGTCCGCCGAACGCCTGATGGCGCTGCGTGCCGACGACGGCGCGCTGCTCTGGGACCGCAAGGGCTCCTTCGGCGGACCGGTGATGCTGCACGGCAAGACCGTCTACACCTCGGCGACCAACACCACCGGCGGCGCCGTCGACCTGCTGACTGGCGAGCCCGTACTGCGGCTCCATCCCCTGACCCGACAGCCCATCCCCTGGTCGTATCACCGCCGCTACGGCTGCAACGCCGTGATCGCCTCCGAATACCTGCTGACCTTCCGCTCCGGCGCCGCCGGCTTCTACGACCTGGCCGGCGACAGTGGCACCGCCAATCTGGGCGGCTTCAAGAGTGGCTGTACCTCCAATCTAATCGCGGCTGACGGTGTGCTGAACGCCCCGGACTACACGCGCACCTGCACCTGCAGTTACCAGAATCAGACCTCGCTCGCCCTCGTGACCACGCCTGACCTCGATTCCTGGACGGCCAATGATATCGCGCGCGGCAACGGGCGCATCCTCGACCTCGCCGCCAACCTCGGTGCCCCCGGCGACCGCCGTGAGTCCGGCGGCCCGCTGTGGTTCGATGTCCCTAGCGTCGGCGGCCCCTCGCCCGCACTGCCGATCACCCTCGAGGGCCCCGCGCTGACCTGGTTCCGCCAGCCCACTGCCGACTTCAGCGGCGACCTGCCGTGGATCGCGGCCAGCGGTGTCCAGGGCGAACTGCGCGTCACCGTGGATCTGCTCAGCGCCGACGACCGCACCCGCCATCTGCGCTTGCCGCTGGCCACGCCCCGCGACGATGCCGAAGAGGCCAACGGCGTTGTGGCCCAGGACAGCGGCGACCTGGAACTGGTCCGTGACCAGGCTGACCAGACTATTGGTATCCGCTTTGCCAAGCTCCCCCTGTCCCTCGCGGATCCGCTCACCGCGGCCGCCCTCTGTTTCACGGTCGACGAGGCGTCGGACGAGGTCACCGAGCTGGTGATTCGCGCCCAGGCCGCCGCCGACGCCCCGGCCTTTGCCCAGGCCCCCGCCGATCTCAGTACGCGCCCCCTGACCACCGCTGAAGTGCGCTGGATCGTGCCCCCTTGGCCGACGGCCGGCGCCGCGGCCGCCCCGCAACGTTCGCCCGACCTCTCGCCGCTGCTCCAGGAGATCATCTCCCGCCCGGACTGGAAGCCCGGCCAGGCCATCGTCTTCATCCTCAGCGGCCGTGGCCGCCGCGTCGCCCGCGCCGCCGACAACGCCGCGGGGGGCGGGCCCAGTCTCGACCTGAGCTTCTCCAAAACCGCGGCCGAACTCGCCGTTGAGCCCGCGCCGACCTACGCGCTGCGCCTGTTCTTCGCCGAGCCCGAGGCCACCCCCCGCGAGCGCCTCTTCGACGTGCTGGTGCAGGGCCAGGTCGTCCTGCCGGCAGTCCGCCTCGCTGGCCCAGCCCGCCAGGGCATCGTCCACGAACTGCGCGGCATGAAGCTCGGCGACCGCCTCACTCTCGATCTCCGGCCCGTTCCCGGCAGCCCGGCGCCGCCCGTCCTCTGCGGCCTGCACCTGCGCGCCGAGACGACCCCCTGAACGTAGCCCGCGAAAGGGGG
The DNA here is from genome assembly GCA_903837355.1 of uncultured Victivallales bacterium. Classification (GTDB taxonomy): domain Bacteria; phylum Verrucomicrobiota; class Lentisphaeria; order Oligosphaerales; family JAFGRS01; genus CAILUI01. The sequence goes on along the minus strand of CAILUI010000223.1, from coordinate 8,307 downwards.
ATCCTATGCGGGTCCGGCGAATCCACGTGCTGTTGCTTGCCTTGGCCGCGCTGGTCGCGGCGGCGGCGCTCGCGCCACGACCGCGGGCCGCGGCGGCGGCGCTGGCCGCCGGGGCCAAAGGACAGGCCAGCGTGGCCGACCGTCTGGCGCAGTACGGTGCGCTGGCCCGTGAGCGCCTCCGTCCAGGGTTCACGGCGGCCGGCGTGGCCTATCCCCCGCCCGAGCTGGTTCTCGTGGGGCTGAAGGACGAGCGCCGGCTCGAGGTCTGGGGGCGCGCGGCCAGCGGCCGGTTCCGTCAGGTCGCCACCTACCCGATCCTCGCGGCCAGCGGGGTGTTGGGCCCCAAGCTGTGCGAGGGGGACTGCCAGGTCCCTGAGGGCATCTACCGCGTCGAGTCGCTCAACCCCAACAGTCGTTTCCACTTGTCGCTGCGCCTCAACTACCCGAATGCGTTCGACCTCAAGCACGCCAGGGAGGAAGGCAGGGACCGTCCCGGCGGGGACATCATGATCCACGGCGACCGCTGTTCCATCGGTTGTCTGGCCATGGGCGACCTGGCGGCCGAGGACCTGTTTGTTCTGGCGGCCGACACGGACGTCCGCAACCTGACGGTGATCCTGTCGCCGGTGGATTTCCGCCAGCGCGAGATGCCCCCGGTTGCGGGGGAGTTGCCGGCGTGGACCGCGGAGCTGTACCGCGCCGTCCGTGAGGCGCTGGCCCGGCTGACCGACGCCGGCACCGAGTAATGGCGCGGCGACAGACCCTCCTGGGCCGGTGCCCGGAACCGGCGCGGCGCAGGTCGTGCCCGCCCCCGGAGACCGCGATCTCCGCATCCCGGCCGCGGCACGCGGAGAGGCCGCGTTCCACATACACTGGGCCGGCGGCCCTGGCAGGAGCCGGCGAGGAAGTTGCATTGGTGCGGGTCGTGGCTATGGTGACTAGGGTTACGCACGGGCGTTGCGGCCCGATACGGGACGTGATTCCAAGATCAGAGAAGGACATCTCTCATGGCCTCGACATGCTGCTGCTCCTGCCGTCCGGATTTCGCCGCCCTGGCGGGTGCGACGCGCGCTTTCACTGCGTCCGCGACGCCGCTGGTCGGGCATGTGCCCACGATCGCCATCACACCGGTCGCCGATGGCCGCACGGGCGCCTACGAGAGTAACGCCGCGCAGACTTGGCGCCTGGTGGAGAAGGTCTACGAACTGATCGCCAGCAAGGTGACCCTGCCCGGCGGACGTCCGCTGCGTATCGTCGTCGCTCCGGAGATCGTCTACGGCCCGCGTTCCGGCGCCGTGGCTCAGGCCTACTACGCCACCCAGGGCGTCAGTGCCAACATCTGGATCAGCCGCAGTTGGGCCTACAGCGATGAACTGATGAGCGCCTGCATGGGCGTCGGCAGTACCGAATGGACCCAGGCCGCCTACGGCCTGAACCAGACCGACCGCCCCGGCGCCGTCTGGCTCAAGGCCTTCTGTGCCGCCATGGATGAAAAGAAGCGGCCCATCTTCTCGATCTACTCGCCCGACCTCGAGGACGAGAAGGAGCCGCTGAATGACTTCGTTGCCACCCGCCTGTTGCGTTTTGCGCGCGGCGCCGCCGCCGTCGCCGAGATGCGTGGCAAGAACTACCTCTCGGTCGGCAGCGTCTCCATGGGCATCATCGGCTCGGACGTGCGCCGCAATCTCTTCCAGCAGTACCTCGGCATGGGCACCGTGTCCTACGACATGGTCGGCGTCCAGGGCCGCATGGAACGCGGACTCTATGACCACGAAGAACTCGCGCGCGCGGTTACCTTTATGAAGACGTTCGCGATCGACTTCGGCGTCGGCAAGCGCCCCTGGAGCAGTGAGAAGCTCCTCGAGGACTGCTGCAAGATGGCGTTGATCGTGCGCGATCTGATGGTCGGCAACCCGCGGCTGGCCGACCCGGCGGTTGGCAAGAAGCAGGGCTTCAAGGCCGATGTCGAGTTTGCCCAAGGCTGCAACGCCATCGCCGCCGGTACCCAGGGCCAGCGCCAGTGGACCGACCTCTACCCGAACTACGACCTGGTCGAGTCCGTCCTCTGCGGTTCCTTCGACTGGAATGGCTACCGGGCCCCCTACGTCGTCGCTACCGAAAACGACTCCAAGAACGCCATCGGTATGCTGACGGCCTATCTGCTCACCGGCATGCCGCAGCTCTTCGCCGATATCCGTACCAACTGGACGCCGGCTTCAATCAAGAAGGCCACCGGCATCGATGTCTCCAAGAAGGTGCCCGGCGGCATCATCGACAAGCGCAACTCCGGCGCCGGCGCGCTGGATTACGCCCTCGATGTTCCCGGGCTGGTCAAGGGCTCGGCCCAGATGAGCATGCAGGAAGTCGCCGCTGCCATCGCCGCCGATCCCAAGCTGCAGAAGAAGCTTATGGACAAGGCCATCGCCGGCACTACCTACATGGCCGCCAACCTCGAATACTTCCCCGGCGACGGTCTCTCCAGCCACTACCGCACCCCCGGCGGCGTCCCCATGACCGCCTATCGGTTCAATGCCGTTGGCGACCTGCTCACCTGCTCGGTGGTCGAGGGCGAGACCGTCGATCTGCCCGTGGCCGTGGCTGACCACATCAGCCGGGTCACCGACAAGACCTGGCCGGAATCCTACTGGACCCCGCGCGGCATGAGTTCGTTCGAATACATGAACCGCATCGGGCCCAACCACGACGCCAACAGCTTCGGCCTCATCGGCGCCGATATGGTCACCCTCTGCGCTATGCTGCGCATCCCGGTCGACATGCACAACGTCGCCGCCGCCGACGTCTTCCGGCCCACCCTCTGGGATCGCTTCGGCGGTGACGACTTCCGCGCCTGCGCCGCCCTTGGGCCACTCTACGCCTGAGCCTCGACTCGCCGACACCTGCAGACTCAACGCCGGCCACCGCGGCCCCAACCCCGCGGTGGCCGGCGTCTTTCTGGGGGTGCTCCGACCTCCCCATCGGGACCGGCGATCCCTTGTGTGAGGACCGCGGTTCGCATGTCGTTGTGTCCGGTCTCCCCTGGAAGCCGGGTTCTCCGCAACCCGGTCGTGGCATACGGAGACGCCGCGTTCCACCGCGCGGACTGGGGGCGCGGCTGACACCTGGCTTGCGCCGCACGCCCGCGCCGGTACCTTTGCGGACGACAGCTTCGCCGCCGCCGCAGACCTGCCCGAGCCGGACGCCATTGCCGCCGAGATCGTCGCCGACCTGGAATCGGCCCTGGAGCAGTTCCGCGCTACGGCGGAGGAGCTGAGGTAGGAGACTCGGCACCATGGACATATCCGCAGACCTCAGAGCCGCCTTTGCCGCCTTCCGCAAGGATGCCTGGTGCCAACTCCAGGTGGCCTGCCGCCGGAAGGCGTCGGAGCGCATCCAAGCCCTCTTCCGGGACCATCCCGAGGGCATACCCGTGGAGATCTTCAACCGCGAAGTATGGCAGATCGGCGGCGAAGCCTTGCTGGATGGGAAGAGGATCCCGCTCTACTCCTCCACGCCGGGCCCAGGCGCAGACCCGCAGCAACTCCAGAAGGCACTGGCCGCGGATGTCCTTGAAACGCACGGCAACCTCGCCTGGGCCAGCGGTTCAAGTGTCTACGGCCCGAAGATGGCGCCGGAGGCGCGGGCCGAGGCGCTGCGCCAGGCCGAGGCTGTTCTGCTCGACGGCGGACAGTTGCCCGCCCGCCAGCACGAGGCCCTCAAGGCGCTCCCAGGTTTCGGGGACAACATCGCCTCCGGTCTGGTGATGATGTTCCACCCGACGCAGTACGCGATCGAGAACGACCCAAGCAGGAAGGCCCTTCGCTGGCTGGGCGCAGGCCAGCTCACGGGTCCAGCATTCCAGCAAGCGATGACAGATGTGCGGCAGAAGCTGGGATCGACGGATTTCCTCGAACTCGACTGGTTCCTGTACCGACTACAGGACGGCGCCTACCCGCGAGCATTGCGCTGGTACGGGGGGCTGACGGCCCGGTTGCCGGAGCGCGCTTCGGCCCAGCGCGTGGCTGCAAGGACGGCGGCCGAAGAAGAGGCGCGTGCCCTGATCCGCGACGGCGCTGAGTGGGATGCTGACAAGCTGGGACGGTTCTTAGACGCAGCAAACCGCGACTGGACCGAGGGCAAGCCACGCAAGGACCGCTTCAACCAGGCGTTCAGTGGCAACAACCGGTCCCTGATGCTTAAGGAAGCGAAACCAGTGGGAGAGGTGATCACGGGACTGTTCTCCGCCGGCCGAGCGGATCTTCCTGCGCTCTTCAAGCAGAGTCTGAAGCAGCACCCGTCTGGCGTGGGCAAAGGCATCCTTACGCTCGCCCTTTACTTGCGCGATCCCGAGACCTATGCGATCTGGCTCGATAGTGTAGGCGCATCGCTCAGACACTGGACCGGTCTGACTCGGGAGGCTGGCTCGTGGGACTCCTACAGCGATTTCTGCGACGAAGTGCGGCAGATTCGGCCAGTCCTTCGATGCGAACCGCAGGCTATGGATGCGCTGCTGTGGGAGGCATCTGTTCCGTCGCCGCCACCCAATCCGCCTGTTGCGTTGCCCGCCCACAACCTGATCTACTACGGCCCGCCGGGCACCGGCAAGACCTACAGGGTACTCACGGAGTTAGCGCGGAACCGCTTCACCGACAGGGCGGTTACGGAGACGCCGGCACAGTTCGCAGCCGCCCTCGTTGGCGACCTCCCGTGGTGGCAGGTGATCACGATGGTCATGCTGGACTTGGGCGAGGCCAAGGTCACCGACATCCTCGGACATGATTTGATGTTGGCGAAGGTAGGGCAGTCAGCCACGTCGCACGCGCGGGAAAGCGTGTGGGCGCACCTGCAGCAACACACCAGACTTGACTGTCCGAACGTGGCCGTTCAGAAACGCTTCGAGCCGCTGCTCTTCGCGAAGGACGCCGGGTCAGTATGGACCATAGACAAACAGGTGGCGGCCGAGACGGTGCCGGACCTCCTAGACAAGCTGGAGCTGTACCGCTCCTTCACCCCAACCGCCGTTGACGAGAAGCGCTACGGCTTCATCACCTTCCACCAGTCCTACAGTTACGAGGATTTCGTCGAGGGAATCAGACCGGTCATGGCGGAAGAAGACATGGAGGCGGACGGCGATCTTGGCTACAAGGTTCAAGCAGGCGTTTTTCGAGACATCTGCCGCCGTGCCGCCGCTGATCCTGGGAAGGAGTACGCTCTGTTCATCGACGAGATCAACCGTGGGAACGTCGCCGGCATCTTCGGCGAGTTGATCACGCTGATCGAGGAAGACAAGCGGCTCGGGGCAGGGAATGAGATCGTCGTGACCCTGCCCTACTCCAAGGCGACCTTTGGCGTGCCGCCCAACCTGTACATCGTCGGCACCATGAACTCGGCCGACCGCAGTGTCGAGGCGCTGGACACGGCCCTGCGGCGGCGCTTCGCCTTCGTGGAATGCCGCCCGGACTACACACTGCTACGCGAACGGCAGCCGATGGACCTCGGCGTCGACCTGGCGCGCCTGCTGGAGACCATCAACGACCGCGTCGAGCAGCTTGTGGACCGGGACCACTGCGTCGGGCACTCGTACCTGCTGGAGGTCAAGACCCTGGCGGATCTGCGGTTCGCCTTCCGCAACAAGATCTTGCCGTTGCTGCAGGAGTACTTCTACGGCAACCCGACGCGGCTCGGCAGGGTGCTGGGAGAGGGTTTTCTCACGATGCCAGAGAAGCGGACAGTCCTGGCCAAAGGCCCGTGGGGAGATGACGACACCGACCCGGAACGGCAGGTCTACCGTCTGGTCCCTGCGGCGGAGTGGACGGCCGACTCCTTCATCTCGGTGTACACCGACCATGACTGAGCCGCTCCAAGTCTTCGAGCACGGCAAGCTCCACGTCGGTGGGGCCGGCCTGTCGGGCCGCGACGTCGAGCGGCTACAGGGACTCAACGAACGCCATGGCTGCCGTTTCTTCGACTTTGGGTATCGCTGCGTGCGCTTCACGCAGTATGTGGGAGTCGTGCAGATTGGGCGTAGGGTCATCGAGATTCTACCCAAGGTAGATGGGGTGCCGGGAGCCGACAACAGGAGGCTCTGGCACGGGGTCCTCGTCGACATGCTGCGACGCTGCGGCCTGTTACGCATCGAGGCGCCGAGCGCAGCGGACCTGGCGTCGCGCCGGGCGCTGTTGCTGAACCTCTACCTGGAGGCGTTCTTGCGCGAGGTCGATGCCCTAGTCCACCACGGCCTGGCCAAGCGCTACCGCAAGGCCAGGGCGAACCTGGGCGTGTTCAAGGGCCGCCTGCTGGTGGCGCAGCAGCTCAGGCACAATCTGGTTCACCGCGAACGGGCCTTCTGCGAGTACATGACCTACGACCGCGACAACGTCTTCAACCGGGTCCTCAAAGAGGCCCTTGGTGTGGTGCGCGACATGGCGATACCGGCGCGCCTCGCGGACGACGCGAGGCGCCTGTTGCTGGCATTCGACGGTCTGCCCGAGGCCGCCGCGACCGCCGAGACCTTCCAGCGGCTGCGCTACGACCGCCACACCGAACGTTACCGCCGGGCCACGGTGCTGGCCGAGATGATCTTACTCAATTACGCACCCGATATCCGTCACGGGGACCGCAGTGTCCTCGCCATCTTGTTCGACATGAATGTGTTGTTTGAGCACTACGTACTCTGCGAGCTGCAGCGCGCAGCGCGCGAGCTCGGAGGCGAGCGGCTGAGGGTAACCGGGCAGACCTCCAGGCCATTCTGGCGCGCGGGGTCCACTCAGGCAATGATCCGCCCAGACATCCTCGTCGAACTGGGGAGTGCCAAGCCTCCCCTCCGCGTCATCCTCGATACCAAGTGGAAGCTGCCCAAGAGCAGCCGCCCCACTGATGCCGATCTGCAGCAGATGTACGCCTATGGTCTCCAGTTCGGGGCTACCGCGAGTGCGCTGCTCTACCCGCAGACCGGGGCGGCCCGGGATACCGAGGGGTACTTCCTGGCTGCATGCGGCTTGGACAGCAAAGCAGAGCATGGCTGCGGCATGTGGTTTGTCGACATCCTGAAGGAAGGGAAGCTCGATCCCGGATTGGGCAGACGCCTCGCCGGCCGCCTGTTGATGCTGGAGGCGGACCGGGTGCGCCAACTGCCCGCGGGACCAGCCAAGATGTGCCCACGTGAGGTGCGTAGCACCACCTGAACACCTTGCCGGCCGCCAACGCCACTCCACTGCCTGCCCTGCGGCGCTCCAGACAAGGCGCCGTCCCGAGGCGATGCGTTGCCTTGGTCGCCGAAAGCTCTTCCTCCCACCCTATTCCAGCCGGCGGCTGGCCTCCTGGTAGAGGGCCACGGAGATGCGGAGGCCATGCTGGCCGACCAGGTCGTCGAGCGCCTGTCGAGCGTCGGCCGCCGGGAGGAGCCCCGCGGTGCGGGCGCGGATGAGTACTCCCAGTGTGCCCGCTACACGCAGGCCCTCGGCCAGGGCACCGCGGCGCACCAGGGAGTCGTCGGTCAGCACTACCGCGGGGCGCTCGCGGCAGGCCAAGGTCAGCACCTCGCGGTCACCCTGGCTCAAGGCAGAAGACGCGAACTCCACACGATCCACGCTCACCACCCGGCAACGTCGCAGGAACAGGCGCAGGCGACGTGCCTCGACCACGGGGACGTGAGGCTGTGAAAGCTCCAGCCCGATGGACGCCGGGACCAGGACCGGCCCGGGAAAGAGCGAGCCCAAGAGCCGCAGCAGGTCGAGCTTGGCCAGGAAGATGAGCGGCGACGCGTCCGCCACCAGCACGCTCATGCGTCAACCCCTGCCGCAAGTTCCTGCCGCAGATCCGCTGGCGTGAGGCTCAGTTCCAGGCCGGCCTCCGGCAGGCGCAGGAGGAAATCGTACAGGCTTAGGCCTGCCATCTCTGCGGCCCGCGATAGCGATACGTCGCGTTGTCGGTAAGCCGCGCAAGCGGTCTCAAAGCGGTGCTGGGCAAAGCCACGGCGGACAAACTGCTTGAGCAACGCCGAGCGGTCCAGACCGGCCGCCGCCGCCGCCGCATCGAGACCATCGACTTCGTCGCCCGCCAGACGTACGGAAAGGGTCAGCGTCTTCATGGTGTATACACCTCTGTGTTCTGTCTACAGTATACATGCAGCCGGGGCTGGAGGCAAGCCCTTCGTCCAGGCAGGCACGAGCCCAGGGTGGTTTTATAATAATATGGAATATACTGCAGTAGAATAAGTTGCATTGTAGTTCTGGATATTTTGTGGTTGCCTGCTATGGTGCTTGTCACTATGGCGATCAGCACCGAACCTACCGGGCAGGCAGTCCAGAT
>CAILUI010000222.1 GCA_903837355.1 uncultured Victivallales bacterium | reverse complement strand
GTTGCTCGCCCTGAGTCTCACTCTCGTGCTCGCGCCGTTTGCGTTCGCGGCCACCGCCGCGCCGGTGGCGCCGGTGGCGCCGGTGGCCCCCGCGGCCCAGGAGGCCGAGCTGACGGCCTTTGCCGAGGGCTTTGCCCAGGAGTGCGGACTGCAGCTTGCCTTTACGCCGGCGGCCGGCGCCGCCCTCCTGGCTGCCGCTCGGGGCTCCGGCCGGTCGGTTCTGGAGGTCTGCCGCGAACGCTTCAAGGATCTCGCCTACGCCTTGTCGCTGATCTCGCGTAACAGCGGCCGCACGAGTTTCACACTGACCAAGGCCCTCGTGCTGCAGCCTGACGTCGTCCTCTCGCGCTGGGTGACCGATAGCGTCACCGGGGACCGCTCCCGCGCAACCTGATGCCCGCCGCCAGCGAACCCCGGCCGAAACCGCGGGTCGAAGCCGCTAACCGTCACCCCGTGACAGTCGGGCGACCGGCCCGCCGGGAACGGCAACAGGAGACTGCAGATGCAGATCCAGCGAATCGTGATGATGGCCGCCGCCAGCGCGCTGCTCGTGGCCAGCACCTGCCTGGCGCAGGCCACGGCCGCCGCGGCCAAGGACGCGACCGCGGTCGCGACGACACCCGTCAAAGCCCAGGCCATCTGCCCCGTGATGGGCGGGAAGATCAACAAGAGCCTCTTCTGCGATGTCGAGGGCAAGCGCCTCTACGTCTGCTGTGGCGGCTGCATCAAGACCATCCAGAAGGACCCGTCGAAGTACATCAAGATCCTGGAAGACCAGGGCGTGACGCCGGAGAAGACTCCGGCTCCGGCCGAGGCGGCCAAGACCCCGGCGGCCGAGCCGGCCAAGGCGCCGGCCGCGGCGAAGTAACACCACCGCGCTCGACCGGGGCCGCGTGCCTCGGGCGGGTGTCCCGGCCTCAGCCGCGCAGGCTCTCTGCCTGGCGAACACTCTCCTCGAGGAAGAAGCGCCAGTTCAGGATCTCGTGGGGCTTGGGGTCGACGTTCTCATCGTAGCCCGAGCAGGGGCAGAGGATGAAGCGGCGCCCGCGTCCGGCCTCGAGGGCGGCCGTGATCTTCGGCCGTAGGATCTCGGGTGTTCCCATCATCACGTCGTGGGTCTCGAGGTTCCCCTCGAGCCCCATGCGGTTCCCCACCCTGGCGAAGGCCTGCTCGAGGGTGATGTCGCCCATCGGCGGGGGTTCGATGGGGTTCAGAACGTCGACGCCCATGGCGACGAAGCGTTCCAGAACCGGGGTCATGCGGCCGTGACAATGGACCCAGACGCGACTGCCCGCGTTGTGGATCAGGTCGATCAAGGGCTTGTCCAGGGCGGCTACGTAGCGGTCAAACAGCGCCGGGGACATCAATGGCGGAATGCAGAGCTCCGGCCCGACCCAACCGAAGACCCCGCGTACGCCTGCTGCCAGCGCCGCCTGCGTGTGCGCCAGGATGCGCTCGGCGAAACGGTGCATGACCTGCAGCAAGAGGTCCTCGGCGTCCCAACTCCAGAGGGCGAAGTTCTCCGAGCCGATCAAGCGTTGCAGGCCGTACATGGCGTGGTCCAGGCCGAACATGGCGATGCCGTTGCCACCCACATCCGCCTGGCGGCGTTGCCAGTTGTCCAGTGAGAACGCGAAGGGCTCGTAGGGCAGCGACAGAAGCTTACGGAGGTCGTTGGGCTCCTTAAGGTAGTAGGTCTTGTGGTAGCCAGGACGGTTGCCGGTGCTGGCCAGGAACACCTCCTCGAGGTCGCCCAGAGGGGTGTGCATCACGGTCACCTGCTCGGCCCACTCAGGCGAAGCGGTCGGCCGGCGGCTGCTGTGGGTCAACTCCAGCGCCCGCCGGCCGGCATAGAGGGAAAAGGGCGACTGGGCCGAAAAGATCAGGTCGGTGGTGCGCAGGCCGAGGTCGTGGATCGGTTCGTAGGCGGGATGCCGCGGTCGCCGCGCGTTGTCGCAGCCCCAGAGCTTGACGGCCGGCCGGTCCGGGATCCGGCCCTGGAAGATAGCCTCGAGCCGTTCGCGCCCCGTCATCCTGCGCATGCCTGATCCTCCGCCAGATCCCGCGGCCGTGGCGTCGGCCGGCCTGTCGTTCATCGTGCCGCCCGTACCGTACACGCTGCTGCCCTCGACTGGCAAGCGGCGCCCCGCGTCCTCAGGGCTGTTCCAAGATCGCGGTTCCCGCTACGGGTGAGCGCGTGAGAACGTGAAAGCGTGGATTCGTGGCAGACGGCCGGCACACGCGCCGTAGCCCTCACGCAATCACGCTCTCACGCTTTCACCGTGCCGGTGACCAACACCGATGGTCGTTGGGAAAACGGAACCGCCCTGCCGCGTCCTGGCCGGGCTTTGCCTGTCTTGCGTCCGCGCGGCATATTACCGATCTCCCGGGGCGGCCCGCGGACAACCGCAATCGACAAGCGACGGGGCTCAGCGATGACCGACCGACTGCAGTACGAGAACCCGCTGGCATCCCGCTATGCCAGCCGGGAGATGAACGAGACGTGGTCGCCGCAGCGCAAGTTCTCGACCTGGCGGCGCCTGTGGCTGACGCTGGCGCGGGCCGAGCGGGAACTCGGCCTCGCCATCTCGGAGCGCCAACTCGCCGAGATGGCGGCCCATCTCGACGACATCAATTTCGCGGTCGCCGAAGCCAAAGAGCGCGAACTGCGCCACGATGTGATGGCCCACATTCACGCCTTCGGGGAGCAATGCCCGACGGCGCGTCCCATCATCCATCTGGGCGCCACGAGCTGCTATGTGGGTGACAACGCTGACCTGATCCAGATGCGCGATGGCCTCTGCATTCTGCGGGCCAAACTCGTCGATGTGATGGCGCGGCTGCGCGGTTTTGCCCGTCAGTACCGGGATCTGCCCACCCTGGGGTTCACCCATTTCCAGGCCGCGCAACTGACCACGGTCGGCAAGCGCGCCTGTCTGTGGCTCAACGATTTTCTGATGGATATGCGCGACCTGCAGCGCCAGGTCGAGGAGATGCCCTTCCGCGGGGTGAAGGGCACCACCGGCTCCCAGGCCAGTTTCCTGGAGCTGTTTGACGGCGACCACAGCAAGGTCGAGGCCCTCGATGCCCGCGTCACCGAGCTCTGCGGTTTCCGGCGGCCGGTGCCCGTGTGCGGCCAGACCTACAGCCGCAAGGTCGACTTCCAGGTCCTCAGCATCCTCTCCGGCATCGCGCAGTCCGCCGCCAAGATGTGTACCGATCTGCGCCTGCTGGCCCACCTCAAGGAGATCGAGGAGCCCTTCGGCAGCAAGCAGGTCGGTTCCAGTGCCATGGCCTACAAGCGTAATCCCATGCGCTGCGAGCGCGTCTGCTCGCTGGCCCGCTACGTCATCAGCCTACCGGCTAACACCGCCCAGACGCAGGCCAACCAGTGGTTCGAACGCACCCTGGACGACTCTGCCAACCGGCGTTTGGTGCTGCCGGAAGCGTTTCTTGCCGTTGATATCATCCTGTCGACGGTCGCCGATGTTGCCGGTGGACTCGTGGTTTGGCCGAAGATCATCGAACGGCACTTGCGCCAGGAACTGCCGTTCATGGCCACGGAGGCGATCATCATGGCCTGCGTCAAGGCCGGCGGCGACCGGCAGGACGTCCACGAGGGCATCCGCCGCCACTCCATGGAAGCCAGCCGCCGCGTCAAGGAGGAGGGGGCCGAGGAGAACTGCCTGCTCGGCCTGATCCGCGCCGACCCCGCCTTCGCGGTCGTGCATGGGCAGCTGGACCAGCTTCTGGATCCGAGCCGCTTCGTCGGTCGCTGTCCGCAACAGGTCGACGCCTTCCTGGAGACCGAGGTCGAGCCGGTGCTGGCGCGCTGGTCGACGGCAGTTGGGGCGGTCGAGGCCGTGACCGTCTGAGGGTCGTGCAGGAGTGCCGCCGGCAGCGCGTATGTTCACTGTACTTTCTGTCAGTTTCACGGCGGTGCTCCGCATCGTCCTGATCTGCCTGGCCGGGACCTGGCTGGCGCGGCGCGGGGTGCTGGATCGTGCCTTCTGCCGGGCCTTGAGCCGACTGATCCTGCATCTGATGCTGCCCTGCCTGCTGATCAGCAAGCTCAGCGTCAGTGCCAGCGGCGCCAACCTTGCCCGCTGGGCCCTGCTCCCGGTCTCGGCGTTGCTCTACGTCGCGGTGGGTTTTGCGGTGGGTTCCCTGATCGTCTGGGCTATCCGGCCGCCGGCGACGGTGCGGCGCCTGATCACGGCGGCCACGGCCTTCGGCAACTCGGGCTACATCCCATACCCGCTGGTGACGGCCCTGGCCGCGACCGCCCCGCTCTTGGCCTCCGACGCCGGTGCCGGCGACCGCGGCGTGGCCTATATCTCGGTCTACCTGCTCTGCATGTCGCCGTGCCTATGGGGCCTCGGCTACCCCTACCTGGCGCAGCAGCCGCTGAGCGCGCTGCGGCGCGAGCACTTCCTCTCGCCGCCGATCGTCAGTGCCCTGATCGGCCTGGCCATCGGTCTGCTGCCGCCGCTGCACGCCCTCTTCGTTGCCACCGGGGCCCCTCTGCGGGTGGTCATCGATGCGGCCGGTGTGGTCGGCGACGGGGTGATCCCCTGCGCTCTGATCGTGCTCGGGGCGAACCTTGCCGACACCCCCGCGAAGACCGCGGAGCTACCCCTGCGCACGTATTTCGGCGTCGCCTGCGGCCGGCTGCTGATCATGCCCGTCTTTGGCTGCCTGTACGTCATGACTCTGAGCCGTTTGGGCCTCCTCCCCCCCGACCCGATGTTCGCCCTCGTCCTGCTGCTCGAGTCGGCGGTCCCGGCGGCGACGAACCTGATGGTGATGTGCCAGGTTCATGAACGCAGCGAGTCGGCCATGGCCTGGGTCCTGGTGGTCAACAACCTACTGGCCATCGTCACCCTGTCGCTGTTTGGCGCCTTCTTCCTCTGGCTGCTGCCGCAACTCTGACTCCGGCTGCAGCCGGTCCCTATGGAAGCGGCCGGCTCACGTGCTACATTCATTCAGCGTGTACGTGCGGCATGTCCGCTGTTCCCGGCGGTGGCGCCTGTGGCCGTAGGGGTTGACTGAGTGCGATATGCGGTTCAAGTGAAGGAGATAGAGCCATGATCATGGGGTTTGATCCGCTGTATTTCCTGTTTGCCCTGCCCGGGCTGGCGCTGGCGCTGCTGGCGTCGATGTTCGTGCGCAGCCGCTTTGCACACTACTCGCGGATTCCCTCGGCCCGTGGCCTGACCGGTGCGGAGGCCGCCCAGGTCATGCTCAGCCGGGCTGGCGTGCGCGAGGTCAGCATCGAGATGACGAATGGGTTCCTGAGCGACCACTACGATCCCATGAGCCGGACGCTGCGCCTCAGCCCGGATGTCTATCGCAGTACCTCCCTGGCAGCCATCGGTGTGGCCTGCCATGAAGCCGGTCACGCGCTGCAGCACGCCACGGGCTATGCCCTGCTCGGCCTGCGCTCGGCGCTCGTTCCTGCTACCAACATCGGCAGTACGCTCTCCTACATCGTCATCGCCATCGGCTTCCTCCTGCAGCGCCCCCAGTTCATCCTGCTGGGGGCCCTCCTGTTCTCTCTGGTCGTGCTCTTCGCCGTGGTGACGCTGCCGGTCGAGTGGGACGCCAGTGCCCGCGCCAAGGTGAGTATGGTCCAGGCCGGCGTGGTGACCGTCGCCGAGGCCGGTGACGCCGCCAAGGTGCTCAACGCCGCCTTTATGACCTATGTCGCCGCCGCCGTCAGCGCGCTTCTGACCCTGCTCTATTACCTCCTGCGCGCCGGCGTCTTCCGCCGCGATGACTGAGTTTTCTGCGTCTTGGTGGAGTGTTGCCCGATGAGTCGATTCCTGCTTGCCTGGAAGGCCTTCTGGAGTATCCTGAGCTCCCCCGAACGGGCGGCGGCGTGGATCGCATTGGGGCGTCCACCGCCGGCCGCAACCGCTGCTGCCGCCGTACCGCCCCTGGCGCGGGCACCGACGGCGGCGCCGCCCGCCCCCGGCCTGCCGGCTGACGCAGTGTTCACCCTGGTGCTGCTGCAGCGCGAGGGCCGGCTGGTCGACTTCCTGCAGGAGCCGCTCGACGGCTTCAGCGATGCCCAGGTCGGCGCCGCGGCGCGCCAGATCCACGACGATTGCCGGCGGGTGCTGGCCCAGGTCTTCGGCCTGGAACCCCTGCGTTCCGAGTCCGAGGGTAGTCGGGTCTCCCTGCCCGCGGGGTTCGACCCCCGGCACATCCGGCTGACCGGCAGTGCCGCGGCTGCAGCGCCCTACACGGGGACGCTGCGCCACCGGGGCTGGCGGGTCACGCGGGTCGCCTTTCCGCAGCGCCATGAGAGTCTCGACCCGGCCGTGGTTTGCCCTGCGGAAGTAGAGGTTGGCGCCTGATTCCGGCCCACAACGAAAAGCCCCGGCGGGCCGGGAAGGAGAGAGAGGGAGGAGGGAGAAAGCCCGCCGGGGCTAGATTTTCATATCAAGCGTCCACCGTCCACTGACCTCGGCCCGGTGCGGAAGGTTCCACGGCCCGGGGCAGAAGGGGGCGCGGCGTGCCGGGCGCTGCGCCTTTGCCGAGCCCCGGCCGGGAGGGTCCCATGGTTACTGCCTTCGTGTTGATCAGCGTTAAGGACAAGCAGTTCCGCCAGACGTCGGACTATCTGCTGCAGTTCCCGGGCATCACCGAACTGCACCTGGTCGCTGGCGAGTACGACATGGTGGCGGTGGTACGCGTCGCCAGCAACCCTGAACTCTCGCACCTGATCACGAGTCATATCATCCAGGCGCCAGGAGTCGAGCGCACCAAGACGCTGTTCGCTCTGGACACCTACTCGTTGTTTGACCTCTCCGCCCTCTATGGCGTGAAATGAGTTCCATCCCAGACACCAGCCAGCCCGACTGGCCGTGCGGGCGCGTCGGCTATGTGGCCCTGCTGGGGCGGCCGAACGTCGGCAAGTCCACCTTTCTCAACACTGTTCTGGGCCAGCACCTTGCTGCCGTGTCCGCGCTGCCGCAGACCACACGGCGGCGTTTTCTGGGGATCTACTCCGAGCCCCAGGTGCAGATGCTCTTCCTCGATGCTCCCGGTGTGCATCGGCCCGCCGACGAACTCGGGCAGTGCATGGAACGTGCCGTCCTGCGGGTGCTGACCGAAGCCGACGTGGTGCTCTGTGTAGCGGATCCCACGCGGGCTCCCGGAGACGAGGACGGCCTGGTCGCTGCGCGGGCCGCCGCGGCGACCCGTGCGGTGGTCGTCCTGGCCGTCAACAAGTGCGATGCCGCCACTGCCGAGCAGATCCTCCGGACTGAGTCGTTCTACCGCGAGGCCATCCCGGCGGCGGTCGTGCACCGGGTGTCAGCCCTCGACCGCGCCTCGCTGCTGCCCCTCCTGGCAAGTATCACGCAGGCATTGCCCGAGGGACCCTTCCTCTACGACGCGGAGCAGGTAACGGATAGCTTCGAGCGCGACATCGGCGCTGAGTTGATCCGCGAAGCCTGCCTCCTCCATCTGCGCCAGGAGGTGCCCCACGCCCTCGCGGTCGCCATCGACGAATGGGCCGACGCCAGCCGACCCGTTCGCATCCAGGCGACCCTGCACGTCGAACGCGAATCGCAGAAGGGGATCGTGGTTGGGCACGCGGGTACGGTGATCGCCGCCATCCGGGCGGCCGCACAGGCCCGGCTCAAGGTCCTCTGTGGCGGCCCGGTGACGCTGCGGTTGTGGGTAAAGGTCAGTCCCGACTGGCGTGAGCGCCGTGGGTTACTGCGCGACTTCCGCCTCCAGGACTGACCGCGACCGCGGCTGCCGGCCTGCGCGACCGGCCTGCTGCGCCGGCGGCGGGTGCTCGGACATGCCTGGTGCGGTTGCACAACGCAGGAGACGGTGTGATACTGGGCACCGTGTGGGTGTACTGTGGCCTGCCTCACAGGCCCCGGTGGAGCGCTGCCTGGCGGTAGTTGCCGAAATGGCGCAACGGGCGGAACCCCAGGCTGGGGCTGCGTGTCGAATCATGGTTATGGAGTGTGGTGCATCCTGTTGGCGGTGTGAGAGTCTATGTTGGTGGGTATAGCAGTCGGTCGGAGTGGCAGGACGTTGTGCGCGCGCAGTATTGACTGCGGTCTCGTGGATCAACCTGCGGACGTTAGGACGCGAACAGAGGACTGTCGGCGACTCAGGTGAGTCGCCGACAGCATGGCGCGGAGTCCGTGGGTTAGCAGGTAGGCAACCGAAGTGAGGAAAGGAAACTAGGATGATCAAGCAGACGTGGATGAAGACATGGGGTGCGGCGCTGTCCGCAGCCACACTGACGGTCCTGGCGGGCTGCTGCTCGTTGGACAAACCGGCTCCCGCGCCAGTGGCCAAGGTCGCGCCGGCGCCCGCGCCGGTGTACAGCACTGGCTGCCCGGTAGTCGGTCGTGACGGGGCTAACATCATGACGCGCCAGGCGATCCCGACCGGCGTTGAGTCGAGCAGTGTGCTCTTGCTGGAGAAGAGCGCCCCGGCCGAAGTCGCGGTCGGTCAGGAGTTCACCTACACCATCAAGGCCACCAATCTGACCCCCTGCGAACTGGATGAAGTCGTGATCACCGACACCATCCCGCAGGGCATCGACTACAAGAGCTCCTCGCCCACCGGGGTTCAGGCTGGCAACCTCCTGACCTGGGACTTGGGCGTTCTGCCTGGCCGCGCCACCAAGGTCATCACCCTGAAGGCGGCGGCGACGGGCACTGGCGAATTCACCAACTGCGTGCGCGCCACCTACAAAGAGAAGCTCTGTCTGACCGTCAAGGCCGTGCAGCCCAAGCTCGCGCTGACCAAGACCGCTCCGGCTGACGTCCTCGTCTGCGACCTGATCCCCGTGAAGCTGACGGTGAAGAACCCCGGCACCGGCCCCGCCACGAGCGTGGTCATCGTCGACACCCTGCCCGCCGGTCTGAAGACGGTCGATGGCAAGAGCGAAGTGAAGTTTGACGTCGGTACCCTGAACTCCGGCGAGTCCAAGGACTTCACCATCAACTGCCAGGCTGCCAAGCCCGGTTCCTACACCAACAAGGCCGTCGCGACGGCTAACGGCGGCCTGACCTCCGATGCGACCACGACCACCGTCGTCAAGCAGCCCGTGCTGACCATTGCCAAGACCGCCACCGAGATGGCCTATGAGGGTCGCCCGGTTAGCTACACGATCAAGGTCGGCAATAAGGGTGACGCTCCGGCCACCGCGACCGTGGTTACCGATACCCTCCCGGCGGGTGTGACCTTTGTCAGCGCCACCGACGGCGGCGCCTTCGCCAACGGCGTGATCTCCTGGAACCTCGGCGCGCTGGCCCCGGCCGCTGAGAAGACCCTCGGCGTGACCGCGAAGGCCACCGCCCAGGGCAAGGCCTGCAACAAGGTGGACGCCAAGGCGACTTGTGCCGAGGCGGTTAGCGCTACGGCCTGCACCGAGATCAAGGGTATTCCGGCCATCCTGCTGGAAGTGATCGACGTCTCCGACCCGATCGAAGTCAACGGTCAGGAGACCTATGTGATCATCGCCACCAACCAGGGCTCGGCTCCCGACAACAACGTCAAGATCACCTGCACGCTGGAAGACAGCCAGAGCTACGTAAGCAGCTCCGGCGCCTCCACGGCCACCGCGGCTGGCCAGAAGGTCACCTTCGCGGCCGTCCCCGTCCTGGCCCCGAAGGCCAAGGCCGAATGGCGTGTCGTCGTCAAGGCCCTCAAGGCCGGCGACGTCCGCTTCTCCGTCCAGTTGGACAGCGATATGCTGCAGCGCCCGGTGAACGAGACCGAGTCCACCAACCAGTACTGAGTAAACCACGGCACGCCGGTGCCCCTCGCGGTGCCGGCGTGCTGCGGTGTGTTACCTAACCCGGCGGTCGCTCCTCCTGTACGTGTACAGTGGCGGAGCGACCGCCGATTTCGTCTGCGCGCGTCTACTGGGATTTGCGGCGCAGCGCGTCGTCGATGAAGGGCCGCATGAACACCGGTGGCAGGAGGCTCTGCCGCCGGGCCAGTTCCTGGTTCGAGCGCAGAACGATAACCGTAGGCACCTTGAGCAGGTGGTATTCCTCAATCAGGCTACCGGTTTTCGCGAGGTCGGCGTGCACGACCAGCAGGCCCCCGCGGTAGTCTGCGGCCAGCGTTTCCAGTGTCGGCCCCATGGTCCGGCAGGCAACACAGGACTCGCTGGTGAAGACCGCCAGGACCGGCTTCCTGCTCTGCGCGACCAACTGGCGGAACTCAGCACTGGAAGCGGGATAGAGAACCGCGGGCGGCTGGGGCGGGCGCGAGCTCAGGCAGCCCGCCGGCAGCAGGCTCAGGCCGCCCAGCGCCAGCACGGCGAGGCCGCGGCCCCCCGTGGAGGAGGGGCGGGGAACGTTGCGGGGCGGGCGCCTGGGGGCGTCGAGGGTGGGCATCCTGTCTTCCTTTACGCGCTGGCCGCCCGGTAGCGGGGGCTCATTCTGGCTGGACCACCTGGCCGGTGCTGGCGCTGCGCTTAGCGGCGTCCAGAACCGCCATGACCCGCCGTGCCTGGGGCAGTGTTACCAGCGGTGTCGCCCCCGTGGTCAGGACGTCTCTGAGGTTTTCGTAGAAGCTGCGCCAGCGCCCGGGTAGGGTTGGCACGAGGCGCTCGGCGTCCTTGGTGCGCAGTGTGCCATACTGGGATTCCGGCTCAACCGCGGTGTCAATGCAGCCCGCCATCAGTGCTTTCTCCTGAGGATCGAGGCCAGACTTGACGAACGTCCCCAGGGTTCCGCGGACGTAGAAGCGCGGCTTGTGGACGGCCGCCAGGCTGGAGAGGTCGACAACGGCGGTGCGGCCAGAAGCGAAGGAGAGGACCATAAAGCCCTCACTCTCGATGTCGCGTTCCGGCAGGTCGTGGTGGGTGCGGCAGTAGACGGCCGTGACCGTTTCAGGAAAGAGCACCAGGATCTGGTCGAGCAGATGCGCTCCCAGGTCGTTGATCTTGCCGCCGCCCATGGCCGTCTGGCCACGCCAGCCGCCCCAGATGCCGAACCCCTGCCAGGCCATCTCCAGCCAGCGGACGTCGCCCAGTTCGCCGGCCTGCATGAGCCCCTGCAGCGTCAGGAAATCACCATCGAGGCGGCGGTTCTGGAACACGGTCAGCACCCGGTCGTAGCGTTGGGCCGCCGCGATCATGCGCTCGCACTGTGCCAGGTCGAGGCACATCACCTTATCTGTCAGCACGTGTTTGCCGGCCTGCAGCGCCGCGACTGCCTGGTCCGCGTGCATGCTGTTGGGCGTGGCCAGCACCACCAGGTCGACAGCCGCGTCCTGCAGCGCTTCGTCGAGTGTGGCGTAGGCCCGGCACTGCTGCTCCGCGACGATGGCGTCCCGCTTTTCCGCGTCGGCAGAGACGACGCCATGGAGGATCAGGCCAGGCGTGTCACGGACCAGGTAGCAGTGACAGTAGCGCCCCCAGCGTCCGTAACCCACGACGACCAGCCGCGGCGTATGATCCACACCCATCACAGGCCATCCTCCTATCCGTAAGCCCAGACTCTGGGCAACGCCAGCCACATCGTCCAGAGCCAACATAGCACGCCGCTTCGTGTCTGTCGGCATACACCCTAGGCAGGTGGGCTCCTTGGGGCTACGTTGTCACGACGAACAGACCATCACGGCGAGGCATACGGTGTCGCGCCGCGGAGTTTAGGAGACGCACACGTGTCTGCCCGCAGCATCTTGCCCTGCCTTCTCTTGGCCACCCTCGTTGCGGCGGCCGCGGATCTGCGTTTCGACTTCGAGGACGGCCTGGACGGCTGGCGTATCGTCGAGGGCAGCTTCGGGGCTTTCCACTGCAAGCGGGCGGAGTACCACCACGTCGGCGGCGCTTACCGCAAGCACGGCACCTTTTTCCTGAGTACGCTGGAGTCGCCGGACGCGCGGCCCGACGACGCCTACACCGGCGTGGCCGAGTCACCCGTCTTTCGGCTGGAGGCGCCAAGCCTTAGCCTCATGGTCGGCGGCGGCAACCACGCCAACACCTACATCGCCATCTGCCGGCTCGACGGTACCGAGGTCAAGCGCGCCCAGGGCCGCTGTGCTCAGGAGATGGTTGACGTTACCTGGGAGCTCCCCGAGCTGGTCGGGCAGCTCGTTTTCCTGCGCGTGGCCGATGGTCATCCGGCTGGTTGGGGTCATATCACTCTGGACGATGTGCGCCTGCAGGGCAGCGTCGATGACGCCGCCAGTGCGCAGCACTGGACCGCCCGCAAGCCCATCCTGCCTGCCCTGCAGGCCTTGACCCCGGTCCCGCCGCCCGAGCCGGCGCGCCAGTTGCCCTCGAGCGGGACCCCCGCCTCGCTCCGGGCTGCCCTGGCCGATCTCATGGCAACGTACGGGGCGCGCTATCCGCAGGGGCAGGAGTTCATGGCCGAACTGGCGCGTCTCGAACCCGCTCTCGAGGCCGGGACCGATGCGGAGCGTCAGGCAGCCCGTGCGGCTTTCGAGGCCCTGCAGAAGCGCGCCCTGGCGGCCCATCCCGTGGTCCGCGAGACGCCCCTGCTGTTCGTCGCCCGCCGGCAGTACAAGCCTGACCATCACAACACCGAGACCATGTTCCAGGCGGGGACGGTCAACACCGGCAGCTTCCAGGGCGGTGGGGCGTTGAAGACAGTCGATTTCCGGGACGGTCCCGAGGGTCGCGTCACGACCCTGCTGGATGCGGGGCCGGAGGGCCTCGTGCGCGACCCCGAGGTCCACTTCAGCGGTCAACGCATCGTCGTGGCTCTGCGCCGCAACGTTGCCGACGGTTCCCACATCTACGAAGTCGGCGCCGATGGCTCGGGCCTGCGCCAGCTCACGGCCGCCGCGGGAGTGACCGATATCGACCCCTTGTACCTGCCCGACGACCGGATTGCCTTTACGTCGACGCGCGAGCCGAAGTTCTGCATGTGCAACGTTCACATCATGGGCAATCTCTTCTGCATGGATGCGGACGGGGCCAATGTTCACCAGATCGGTAAGAGCACGCTGCACGAGGGCCATGGCTCGCTCACGCCCGATGGCCGCATCCTCTATGACCGCTGGGAGTATGTCGATCGCAATTTCGGCGACGCGCAGGGGCTCTGGACCGTCAACCCGGACGGCACCAACCACGCGCTTTACTGGGGCAACAACACGAACTCGCCAGGAGGCGTCCTCGACGCCCGCATCATTCCGGGCAGCCAGCTTGTCGTCTGCACCTTCGGGTCCTGCCACGACCGTCCATGGGGCGCCCTCGCCATCGTCGACCGGCGGCTGGCCATGGACGGTCGCGAGGCCGTGGTACGCACCTGGCCGGCGACGGCCATCGAGCTGGTGGGCAAGGGCGACTTCGATACCTTCACCCGCGTCTGGCCGCGTTACGAGGATCCCTATCCCCTCGGCGATCCCGCCGCGCCGGGCGTGGCAGCAGCCGCCTCTGGAGGCAAGTACTTCCTGTGCTCGCGCATGACTGGCGAGGGCGAGCAGATGGGCATCGTGCTGCTCGACGTGTTCGGCAACGAGGTCCTGCTGCACCGCGAGGAGACCGGTTGTTACGACCCGATGCCGCTGGCGCCACGTCCACGGCCGGCGGCCATCCCCGCGCGGCGGCAACCCGCGGACACCAAGGGCGTGTTCTACGTGGCCGACGTCTATCGTGGCACGCACATGGCCGGGGTGGCGCGCGGTACGGTGCGCTCCCTGCGTGTGGTCGAGTCCCCGGAGAAGCGTTACTGGACCGAACCGGCCTGGGGTGGCCAGGGCGTACACCGGCCAGCCATGAACTGGCACAGCTTCGAGAGTAAGCGTATCCTCGGTACCGTCCCCGTACAGGCGGATGGCTCGGCCTGCTTCGAGGTGCCTGCGGAGACGTTTGTCTACTTCCAGCTCCTGGACGAGAAGGGGATGATGATCCAGTCCATGCGCAGCGGCACCCTGGCGCAGCCCGGGGAGACCACGGGTTGCGTCGGCTGTCACGACGCCCGGCAGTCGGCGCCGGAGGCCGGCAAGCCGCTGCCGGTTGCCGTCGTCGGCCCACCCTCGAACCTCACCGGCTGGTATGGCCCGCCGCGCCCATTCAGCTTCCTCGATGAGGTTCAACCCGTACTCGACAAGCACTGTGCCACCTGCCACGACTTCGGCCAGCCCGGCGGCGAGAAGCTGCTGTTGGTGGGGGATCGTACCGAGACCTTCAACGTCTCCTACACCGAGCTGTGGCGGCGGCGCGCCATCGCTGCCATCGGCGCCGGGCCCGCCGAGATTCAGCAGGCGCACTCCTGGGGGAGTTCAGCGAGCAAGCTCGTCAAGGTGCTTCAGCAGGGCCATGGGAAGGTGGCGTTAAGCCCCGAGGAGTTCGACCGCCTGGTGACCTGGATCGACATCAACGCGCCCTACTACCCGACCTACGCCAGTGCCTTTCCCGGTAACCTCACAGGGCGCTGTCCCATCGACCCCAAAGGCATGCAGCGGCTTGCCGAGCTGACCGGGGTTCCCTTCAGTGACGTCGCCAGCTTCGGTGCTAGTCGAGGCCCGCAGATCAGCTTCGACCGACCCGAAAAGAGCCCGTGTCTGCAGACGCTGCGCAGTGGGCCCTCGCCGGCCCTGGAGGAGGCTCTGGCCATCATCCGTCAAGGCACCGAGAGGCTGGCGGCGACCCCCCGCGGCGATAGCACCAGCGCCGGTATCGCGATGTGCCCCACCGACCTGCAGCGCGAGGCGTTCTACCAGGCCCGCCGTGACGCCGAGGTCGCTGTCCGTCGGGCCCTGGCTGAGGGTGCGCGCGTCTACGACCCCGAACTGCCGGGTCGGGCAGAGGCCCAGTAGTGCGGGTGACTCCGGTGCGGGTCTCGTACGGGGGCGTGTTCGTCCACCTCGCGGGCAGGCTGTCGGTCGGGTCGAAGGAGGCGAACCATGGTTCGTCTGGGGGTGATTCTCGCTAGTCTGATCGTGACCATCGCCGCCTCGTTCGGCGCGGGTGTCCGCGTCGAGTCCAGCCACGGCGTGCCGACGCTGACGGTGAGCGGGGTGCCGCTGCTGGTCATGGGTGCGCAGTGCGATATCTGGCGCAGCATGCGTCAGGACGCCGCCACCCTCGCCTTCTTCGACGGCTACCGCGACCTGAACGCCACCGTGGTGTCGGTCGGCGTGCCGTGGTCCCGCTGCGAACCCGAGAAAGGCCGTTACGACTTCGCCTTCCTCGACTGGTTCATCGAGCAGGCGGAGGCCCGGGGTCTCAGACTCATCGTCAACCTGTTCAACAGCAATGTCTGCGGCAAGTCCTTCGAGGCCTCCGGCTACCCCCAGTACACGCCGTCGTACCTGATCGACGCGCCGGACATCTACACCCGGATGGTCCTGACCGGGCCGTCCAGTTATGTCGAGGGCGGGCCGCCGTTGTGCCCGAACGACCCGGACACCCGCGAGCGCGAGGTCCGCTACGTTGCCGAGGTCGCTCGCCACATGCGCCGGCGCGATCGGCAGCACACCGTCGTCATGGTCCAGTTGAACAATGAGTTTTACTACCAGCAGTGGACCGGTGAACGCCCTGCGGATGAAACGTCCGTGCGTTGCCAGTGCCCGGCCTGCGCGGCGGCTTGGCCTGAGCAGGCGTGGCGGAACGGCGAGGAGTTCATGTTCACCTCCCTTGCCGACTATGCGCACGCACTCAGCAAGGCGTTCCTCCGCGAGTACCGCCTACCCTTGTACCTGAACAGCCCGTGGTGGCCGCCGCGGGTCGTGGGGCTCTTCCTGGAACGCTGTCCGGAGATAGGGCTCGTGGGTATCGACGGCGTGCTGACGCCCAACGAACCCAACATGCTCTCCCTGTCCCAGGTCGGCCGGAACCTGCCCTTTGCGGCGGAGAACCCCACCGAGAACGGCGAGGTCCGACTCAATCTCGACGTCCTGCCGTACTACACCGTCCTCGGGCGCATGGGCCTGGGGAACCTGCTGTGGGAATGTGGGCCGCCCAGTACGGTGGTTGACGATGCCGACGCACGTGGCCGGTATGGCGCCGCGCTCTATCCTCTGAAACAGGCCATGGTGCCCCTCGCGCAGGCGCGGGGCACCGAACGTCTGGCCGGCTGGTACGCATTGAGGGCCGTGGCGGGAGGCTGTAGCCGCGACGTCTTCGGCAACCTCATGGCGCCGGCAGGGGCGCCGCAGGTGGTCGTCAAGGAGACGTTCTTCGTCCGTGAGGGTACGGCCACTCGGATCGCGGAGAGCAGTCCCTTTACACTCGCCCTGGCGGGGTTATCCTTTGAAATCGCCGACTCGCCCGCCGGCTTCGTCATCGCCAAGGGGCGGCGCCAGTTGCTGCTGGGCACCGCCCGGGGCGACCTGCGGATTGCGGGCGGCGCCGAGCTCCGCGTCACCGAAGACAGTCGTCGCGCTGGCCAGCCCGGCTGGAGCGTCAGCGCGGAAGGCGGGTCCTTCCGCATCCGGCTCTCCGCCCCGGCGGTGCTCTCGCTGCGCTGGGAGTAACCCATGCCGTTCTCTCGCCTCGACACCGCGATCCTGGGCGCCTACATCGTGCTGGTCCTTGGTGTGGGCTTCTACGTCAAGCGCCAGTCTGCCGCCGGCCTCGAGTCCTACGTCCTCGGCAAGCGCCAACTGCCGTGGTGGATGCTCGCCATGTCTGGTTCCTCGTCGTACTTCGATATCACCGGCACCATGTGGATCGTCTCCATGTTCGTCATGCTGGGGCTGCGCGCCATGTGGGTGCAGTTCATGTGGGGGTTCATCATTGCTGCCTTCTACATGGCCTACATGGGGAAGTGGATTCGCCGCAGTGGCGTCATCACCGGCTCGGAGTGGATGATTACCCGCTTCGGTGCCGGTCGGCAGGGCGATCTCGCCCGCCTCTCCTACACCCTCTACGCCATCCTCACCATCGCGGCCTTCCTCGGCTACACGGCCGTCGGTATGGGCAAGTTCGGGGTCGAGTTCATGCCCTTCGTGCAGGGCCTTCCCATCACCCCGGAACACGCCTGCGGCGTCCTCATTATCGGGGTCACCGGCGTCTATGTCATCGTCGGTGGTTTCCGCGGCATGATCATCGTCGAGTTCTTCCAGACCATCATCCTTACCCTTGGCGCCGTGGTCATCGCGGTGATTGGCTGGCACGCCTGGCGCGCGGGCAGCCCGGCGGCGCCCCCGCCGGCCGACTGGTGGAGTCTGCTCCCGGCCTGGACCATGGCGCGCGACCTGCCAGCCGGCTCCATCTACCACGTCCCCACCGACTCCGTCTACTACCTGTTTGGTCTGGCCACCCTGGTCTTCGTGATCAAGGGCCTGCTGCTCTGCGCCAGCGGCCCCGAGCAGCTCTACGACTTCCAGAAATTCCTGGCCGTGAAGAACCCGCGCGAGGCCTCGCTGATGGGGATGCTCTGGGGGGTTTTCCATACGGTGCGGTTCCCCATGGCCGCGGCGGTGGCGCTGCTTGGCATCTCCGGCATCGCCGGTGTGCCCGACCTGCTCTCGAAGATCACCACCGATCCCGAGAAGGTCATGCCCATGGTCGTGGCCCACAGTCTGCCGACCGGCCTGCGCGGTCTGGTGATGGCCGCGCTGCTCTCGGCCTTCATGGGCGCCTTCTCGGCGATGGTCAACGGCGGCGCCAGCTACGCGGTCCGCGACGTCTACCAGCGCTACCTGCGGCCCACGGCCGACGATCGCGAGCTCATCCGTGCCAGCTACGGGGCCTCGCTGGCCTTTGTCCTCGTCGGCATCGTGATCTCGTTGCTGGCCACGTCCATCGACACCATGCTCACCTGGATCATGGTCACGCTCGCCGCGGGGGTGCTGCTGCCGAACGTCATGCGCTGGTACTGGGCGCGGCTGAACGGCTATGGCTACTTCGCCGGTACCATGACCGGTATGGTCCTCTCACTCCTGCAGGTCGTCGTTGAGAAGGCCGGACTGCTGCACGCGCCGGTGTATGTCACCTTCCCGGCCCTCGCCCTGATCGTCATGGCGGTGACCGTGGTCGTGACCCTGAACACGCCCGACACCGATGATGAGACCCTGAAGAGGTTCTTCCGGACCGTACAGCCGGCGGGTCTGTGGGGCCGCGTGGAGTCTGCCGTACGGGCGGACGAGCCGGGGTTCAGGAAGGAGACGCCGTTCCGGGTCGATCTCCTCAGTGTTGCTCTCGCCGTGCCCTGGCTGGCGGTGATGTACACCACCCCGGTGCTGTTTGTCGTCGGCCAGACCGCGCAGGGCCTGGTCGGACTCGCGGTGCTGGCTGTCCTGACCCTGGCCCTGTGGAAGGTGTGGTGGCCGAACCTGCCGAAGGCGACAGAGGAAACCTGAGAGGGGGCATTCGGGTCACACCCCGCCATGGCTCGGGTGCGGCTGTCCGGATTCCCCTCTGCGTCTTGGCGGCTTGGCGAGAGGGGGCTTCCCGTCCTCATCCCCTCCGTTCGTCGGCGTCAGCGGATGAGCTGTATATCGATCCCGAGGTCGAGCGCACCCCACTGACGATCCGCGGTCAGGACAGGGACCCCACGGGCCAAGGCCAGCGCCAGGCAGGCGCGATCCCCCAGCGAGAGCCCCAGCGGGTCCGTCTTCGGGCGCAGGCTGGCTGCCAGTGCTGCATCCTCTGCCAGGAAGGGCACCATCTCCACCCCGGCTGCGGCCAGGCGCCGCCCGACCACGTGCGCGTCATGGCCATCCTTGGCGAAGCGGCCCAGGACCTCGCTCAGATTCACCGTTGACAGGCAACTTCCCGCGATGACCCCGGCGACGATCTCGCCGCCGCGCTCCTGGAAGAGAAAGGCCAGCACCGCCGAGGCGTCCAATGCCGTCATTCCTGCGTCGCCTCCTGCCGGCGTTCACGGATCAGCTCGTCCACCACGCCGCGCGGGGAACGGTCCCTGTAGAGGGCCTCAACCCAGGCCGGCAGAGCCGCCGCGCCGGCGCCCGCGGGCGCTGGACGGAGACTCTCCTCGATGATGGCCCGGGCTTCACTCTCCATGCTGCGGCCATGCTGCGCCGCGCGCACGCGAAGCTGCCTATGCGTGACCTCCGGGACGTTGCGCAGATTGAGCATCGCCATACCGAAACCGCTCCTGATGCCTACGGTGAATACAATGTAGGCGTTGCAGGCATTGCTTTCAAACGCTCGCCTGCGCCGGCACGAGCGCCGCCAACTCCGCGGGCAGGGGGGACTCGATGTCGAGGACGGCGTCGGTGAGCGGGTGCAGCACGCGCAGGTGGCAGGAGTGCAGCGCCTGACGGTCCAACCGCAAGGTCCGCCGGTCCGCCTCCGACAGCGTCTTCTCGATGAAGCGGATGTAGAGCGTTTCGTCCCGCCCATAGACCTTGTCGCCCACCAGCGGCAGGCCCAGTGCCAGCAGGGTGGCCCGAATCTGGTGCGTACGGCCGGTACCCAGGCGGGCGCGCAGCAGCATGAGGGCCCCCGCTTGGCGCACCGGCTCGAACCAGGTCTCGGCCCAGACCGCGCCGTCGGGAACCGCGCCGTCGGGCCGTTCGGCAAGGAAGCGTTGCTTCTTGCGCAGGACGCTTGTGGTATCATCCACCATCCAGCCGCGCGCATGCAGCGGCGCCGCCAGGTGCCCTTCTACCACGGCCAGGTATTCCTTTACCATCGCCAGGCGTCGCGTCGGTTTGCCGCAGACGCGGGCAGCGAGGGGCGTACGGGCCACCAAGACGATGCCCGAGGTCTCCCGGTCCAGGCGGTTGACGAAGTACAGTTTGTCCACGCCCAGATCGCGCCGCAGGAAGGCCCAAAGCGTGTGCCGGAAGAACTTTCCGCCAGGGTGGCACGGCAGATCGGCCGGCTTGTCGACGGCCAGCAACGCCTCGTCGGCGTACAGCAGTCGGTACTCGGTGGCCACCGTGGGCTCGGCCACCTCAGGCACCGTGAAGTCGACCCGGTCGCCCGCGCCCAGGGTCTGGAGCGGTTCGGCCTGGAGGCCATTGATGCGTACGGAGCCGCTGTCGATCAAGCGCAACCAGGCATCGCGCTGGAGGTAGGTGAAACGCTCGCCGAGCATGTCGAGCAGGGCGCGGCCGGTCCAGGGCGGGTGGATCGTCGTCTGTGCACAGCGCTTCAAGGGCGGCTCCCGGCGGGGCCCCGGCGCCACCCAGGACGGGCGTTGCTCACGGCGGTGATTCCGTTGCGGACGAGGCGTCATGCCCGAGGGTGATGACGAAGCGGCGGTGCTCCAGCGCGGGAAGTGTCGCCCGCACCGTCTCGAGTCGCGCCTTGCGGCAGGTCATGCTCAACGTACCAGGCCCCGGTCCTTCGAGTCGGCCCAGGACCTCGCCCCAGGGGTCCACCGCCAACGAGTGCCCAAAGAGCTCGGTCCCCGTCTCGGGGTTGGCACCGCACTGGCCTACGCCGGCTACGTAACTCAGGTTCTCCACGGCGCGGGCGCGCAGCAGCACCTCCCAGTGGGCTTGCCCCGTCTGCCGGGTGAAGGCGGCCGTACACAGCAGCAGATCGAAAGCCCCCAGGGCGCGGTAGAGTTCGGGGAAGCGCACGTCGTAGCAGATGCTGAGCGCGATGCGCCAATCCTGGAACTCAAAGGCGACCGGGAAGGGTCCGTAACCGTAGGTGGTGGTCTCGTCGATGCCGCCAGGGCTGCCTACGTCGAACTGGAAGAGGTGCATTTTATCATAGCGCGCCAGCAAGGCTCCATCCGCGGCGAAGGCCAGACTGCTGTTCATGGCTTTGCCACTTTCGGCGACCGGGACTCCTCCGAAGACGGCCGCGACGCCGGCTTCGCGACACAGGCCGCCCAGTTCCGCGTACAGATCGCAGATCGGTTTGGCGTGGCGCAGCACCGTCGCGGCGCGGCCCAGGCAGAGCACATTCTCGGGGAATACGGCCAGGTCAAAGCGTCCAGCGCTCTCGCGCAGCCGGGCCCGGACCAGCGCGAGGTTAGTGGCCCAGTCGGCCCCCGAGGCTGTCTGCAGCAGTCCGACGGTGATGGAGTCGCTCATGGAAGGGATTCCGTACTGAGGTTCGGCGGGACAGGTACCGAGAGATCACCGTACTGGCACTAGCGCCGCCTGTCCAACACACCGCGCTGTTACTTTTGTCTGACACGGGGGGCCGCGGCTTGGTTCGGGCGGCAGCAGAGGGCTCTGCGCAAACACGGCCCCGGCAGATGGCGGCTGCCCGCGCCCGCATTACGGTATGCAGCGGCCGGCAGCGCTGCCCCGCATGCGGACGCTGCGAGACCTACCGACTGCGGCGGGGCAGCACCTCTCGTCGACATGCGCCCCGGTGCCGGCCGGCGGGGCGGAAGATGCCGGAAGTCCTATGTCCATAAAGCGTTTTGCATTGCGCCGGCTTGGCCGGACCGAGATTCAGGCCACCGAGATCGGCCTGGGGTGCGCCCGCATGGGCATGCCCGATCGCAGCGATGACAATGCCATCCAGGGGATCCGCCGCGCCATCGACCGCGGCGTCAACTACATCGATACGTCCACGGGCTACGGCGAGAGCGAGCGCCGGGTCGGACTTGCTCTCCGCGACGGCTACCGCGAGAAGGTCTACCTGCAGACCAAGACCGGCAGTAACCCCGCCCGCCGTGGCGACTACACGGCCGAGGGCACGCGCTGGAGCGTCGAGAACAGCTTGCGCCTGCTGCGCACAGACTATCTGGATGCCGTACTCATCCACGATCCCGCCGATGTCGGGGTGCCCCTGTCCCCCGGCTTCGCGCTCGATGTACTGCTGCAGATGAAGGAGCAAGGTCTGGTCCGCCACGTCGGTATCGGTTGCCGTGAGCACGACCATCACCGGCGTGCCATCGAGACCGGCCACATCGATATCGTCTTGACCTTCCTGGACTACACTCTCCTGGACCAATCCGCCGCGCGGACCACGCTGCCCCTGGCCCGGCAGCACGATGTCGGCGTGCAGTTGGCGAGCGTCTTCGGCTGCTGGTCGGGGACGCTGGCCGGCTTCGAGCCTAAGGATAACCCGCGTGCCCATGCGATGTGGGCCTGGTGCGCCAAGCGGGGGCAGAACCTCCGCCACCTGGCCCTGCACTTCGCCCTGGCCGCGCCGATTGCGGGTATCGTGATCGTCGGTCCCGGTACGCCTGCCCATGTTGACGAGGTCTGTACGGAGGCGCTGGAGCCGGTTCCTGCCGAGATCTGGCGGGACTTCAAGGCTGAATTTGGCGTCGGGGTCGGCTGAGAACGTGGCGACGGGCGACGGACCGTACCCGCTGCGTACAGCCCCCCGTAAGGCGTGATCGTTGACGCATGGAGAAGACGGCATGAGTGAGATTGGCAACAGTGCGGCAGAGGCCCTCGCCTTCGTGGGTGCGACCCCGCCGGCGCAGGGCGCGACGATGCGCGGAGTGCCCTTTGAGAAGCGCGACGTAGTTCGCCTCGGCTTCATCGGCGTCGGCGGCCGCGGCCAGGGCCAGTTGCACGAGATGCTGGCTGTGGAAGGCGCGCGGGTCACGGCGGTCAGCGATATCCGCGACGCCCACGCCCAGCAGGCCCGCGAGCGTGTCGAGAAGGCCGGCCAGCCCGCACCGGCCGTGGAGGCGGACTGGCGCCGGTTGTGCGAGCGCGCCGACGTCGATCTGGTCTACATCTGCACGCCCTGGGATGCGCATGTGCCGCAGGCGCTGTGGGCTATGGAGTGCGGCAAGCACGCCGCCGTTGAGGTCCCGGCCGCGACCACGCTCACGGACTGCTGGCGCCTGGTGGACACCTCCGAGCGTACGCGGCGGCACTGCGTGATGCTGGAGAACTGCTGCTATGAGTACGCCGAGATGCTGGTCCTCAACATGATCCGTGCCGGGCTGTTCGGCACCATCACGCATGGCGAGGCGGCCTACATCCACGAACTGCGCGACACGCTCCTGGCCGATGCCAGCGAGGGCCTCTGGCGCCGCGAACCGCATACGAACCGCAACGGCAACCTCTACCCCACCCACGGCCTGGGCCCGGTCGCCCGCTATATGGATATCCATCGCGGCGACCGCTTCACCCGTCTGGTCGCCATGAGTTGCCGGCAGGCGTCGCTGCAGGAGTACCGCGACCGGCGCCTGCCCGCCGACAACCCCAAACGCGCCGAGACCTATACCTGCGGCGATATGAACTCTGCCCTGATTCAGACCGCACAGGGTCGCACCATCCTGCTGCAGCATGACGTGGTCACGCCGCGGCCCTACAGCCGGCTCAACCTCGTGGCCGGGACCAAGGGGACCTTCTGCGACTACCCGCCCCGCATCTTCCTCGACGGCCAGGGCGCCCACGACTGGAAGCCGCTCGCTGAGTTCAAGGAGCAGTATGAACACCCGATCTGGAAGGAGCAGGGCGAACTGGCGCGCAAACTCGGCGGCCATGGCGGTATGGATTTCATCATGAACTACCGCCTGATTCAGCTCTTCCGCCAGGGCTTGCCGCCGGACTCGGATGTCTACGAGGCCGCTGCCTGGAGCGCACCGGGACCGCTCTCCGACATCTCCGTGGCCTGGGATAACCTGCCTTTGCCCTTCCCTGACTTCACCCGCGGGCATTGGCAGGCCTGACCCGGCCGCTCCTGACTGTCGCTGTGTCCGTTGTGTCCCGCCACCGTGGCCGTTGCCGAAAGCACAGAGAGGATCTGCACCATGCGCTACCGTCGACTCGGACGTACGGACCTGGAAGTCTCCGAACTCAGCTATGGCGCCGCCCGCGGTGCCACGGGGACCCCGAAGCAGTTCATTGCCACCGTGCATGCCTGCATCGACGCCGGCATCAATCTCGTGGATACCGCCACTGGCTACGATGATGGCGACAGTGAACGGGTGCTTGGGGAGGCGTTGCAGGGCCACGACGACGTGATCGTCGAGACCAAGTACCGCCCCTATGACGGGTGGGCGCCCGAGGCCGCCTACACCGGCTCGCCTCAGGCCCTGATCGCTTCGGCCGAGGAGAGCCTACGCCGCTTGCGGCGGGACCGGCTGGACATCTTCCTGGGGCATGGGATCCGCACTCTCGAGTCCTACGAGCGCTTCATGTCCGACGGCTGCTATGACGCCATGGTCAAGCTGCGCGAGCAGGGTAAGGTCTGTTTCATCGGCCTCAGCGAGCTCTCCGAGGGCGACGGCACGCACGAGATCCTGCAGCGCGCCGTGCCCAGCGGCGCGTTCGATGTGGTGATGCTGACCGTGAACTTCCTGCTGCAGACCGCCATCGACTCGGTGTTGCCCTTGTGCAAGCGTCACGACGTCGGCACGGTGGTGATGATGCCGCTGAACCAGGCCTCGCCGCAGTCCGGCCTGGTCAGTGTGCCCGCGGCCCTCGAGTGCGTGCGCCGGCACGTGGCTCAAGGCAATCTGCCCGACGCGCCGCCGTACACCGATCCGCACCTGTTCGATTTCCTGCAGCCCCACTCCATCCCCGCCGCGGGCCTGCGCTTCGTGCTGGCGCAACGGGTCAGCACCTGTTGCGTCGGCATGCGCACTCCCGAGCGGCTGGCGGAGAACCTGCAGGTGGTGGACCCGCCGTACTTGGATGCAGCCCGGCAGACGCGCCTGCGCGAGCTTTTTGGCAGCGTTCGTTCGCAGGTCCGCTGAGGGGGAGGGGTCTGGCGATGACCGACCGCGAACGCTTCAACCGCTACGTCCAGTTTCAGACGGTGGACCGCTGGCCACGCTGGGAGTGGTCCTTCCGCGGCGATACTACCCAGCTCTGGTACGAGCAGGGCTTCCCAACGAAGATCCCCGGCGAGGTCACCTGGATCGACACCTACGGCCTCGACCGCGGCTCGCCCTGGCTGGAGGACAGCGTCCCCACCGCCGCCGGGGTCAGCATCTATCTGCGGCCCGGCTTCGGTGACCAGATCCTGGCCGAGGACGCGGAGACGGTGACGCGGCGCGACGGCTGGGGCGCGGTGGCGCGCCACTCGAAGATGGGCGCCAGCATCCCGCAGTACCTCTCTTTCGGCGTCCACTCGCGCCAGGACTTCGCCGAGTGCCGCAAACGTTGGGATCCGACCGACCCGGGCCGTTATCCCGCTGACTGGCAGGCCCGCACGGAGCGCTGGCGCACGCGGGACTACCCCATCCGCATCCACACCCACGGCTGGTATGGGCTCCTGCGAGAACTGATGGGCGTTGAGGGATTGTCCGTCGCCTTTTTCGACCAACCTGAACTGATCGAGGAGGTCTGCGAGTTCTGGGGCGATTTCCTGATCGCCACCTTCGACCGCGCTCTGGCCGACTGCTCCGTCGACTACGCGCTGTTCTGGGAAGACCTGGCCTACAAGACCGGGCCGCTGCTCTCGCCGGCCCTGTTCCGCCGCTTCTTCCTACCGCACTACCAGCGTGTCATCAGCCACTGGCGGGCTCGCGGCGTGCGCACCTTCATGGTCGACTCGGATGGCAACATCGACCTGATCACGCCGCTGTGGCTGGAGGCCGGCGTCAACGTGCTTGGCCCCTATGAAGTGGCCGCCGGCATGGACGTGGTCAAGATCGGGCAGACCTGGAAGGACCTGGTCATGGTCGGCGGTATTGACAAGCGCGAGATCGCCAAGGGGCCCAAAGCCATTGAGCAGGAAGTGCTGCGCCGGGTGCCGCCACTGCTCGAGCGCGGTGGCTACATCCCCACCCTCGACCACGCCACCATCCCTGAAATGTCGTTCGCCGACTACCGCTACTACCGCGAGTTCCTGACCAAGGTCTGCGAGGGCTGAGTGCCATAGCCATGCACCGTCTCTACTGTCCGCTGTGGGGTGTGCTGCTGTGGGCCTCCCTGGCGATGGCTCAGGGCAACGACCCCCTAGCCGCGCTCTGCGCCTCCTTCGATGGCTTCGACGAGAACCGCGACGGCGTGGTCGAGATCATGCGTCTCGAGCCGCTCGCCACCCCGCCGTCGTCGCCCGTTCCCGCTGCCCGTCTGCTGCTGGTGCTGGTGGAGGCGCGCCTGCTTGAGCCCCTGCCTGGGGCGGTCGTCACCCCTGACCTCCGTGCCGCCCTTGACCGTTACGCTGACGATCTGGCCAGAGAGGGCTGGCAGCCCCGTCTGATCGCGGCCACCGTCTACGCCGGCGAGCGTCACCAGGACGGCCGCACGCTGCTCGCCCTGCGGCGCTTTTTCCAGCGCGTCCGTGACCTCGATCCGTCCCTTGCCGGCGCCGTCTTGGTCGGCGCCTTCCCCGAGGCCTTCCTCGTGCGCAACTACGCCTGGCGCGACCTGCGGCAGCCGGTGTTGAACGAGGGGACGCCAAATGAGAAACGCTTTGCCAACCCGGTCCCCTGTCTGCGCGTTGTCCCCGAACCGGTGGCCTGGCGCTGCGAGTTGGTGCTCTGCGACTTGGACGGGCGCTGGGACGATCTCTACGTCGAGCCCCGCGAGCGCCTGCCCGCCGTGCTCGGCGTCTTTCCCGACGGCGTGCCTCCCCGCGGCGGACGCTGTACGGACTTCGAGCGCAGCACGGTCACCTTCGAGGACTTCTTCTACGTCAACGACGGCCAGTGCGACGTCCGCGAGGTGCTGGCCCCCCGGCCCGACGGCCAGCCGGGAGACCAGGTCGTCGCTCTCGACATCGTGCCCTTGGCGGACAGTGAGAATGCCGAGTGTGCCGCCGCCGACCGGGCGCTGCCCAACCCGCTCGCCCGGCCGGACATCATCGTCTCGCGCCTCAACCCGCGCGGTATCGCCCTGCGCCCCCGCCCTGACGTCAAGGGCCTGGACGGCGAAGGGCTGCTGGATGCGCAGGGTCGTCCCCAGACGGTGCGCTTTGCCGATGAGCCGAGCGTGCCACACTGGCTGCGCGGCGTCTGGGAGGCCGATCCGGCGCTCGA
Organism: uncultured Victivallales bacterium; assembly: GCA_903837355.1. Lineage (GTDB taxonomy): Bacteria > Verrucomicrobiota > Lentisphaeria > Oligosphaerales > JAFGRS01 > CAILUI01. The sequence continues at coordinate 10,066 of CAILUI010000222.1, read as the reverse complement.
ACGGCGCTTGCTGGCCGAGTACCTCGACCGCAACCACGAGTTCCGTACCCGGCCGGCCACGGCCCCGGTCGCCGCGGCCACCATCGGCTTCGGGCTGGGCGATGGCGCTGAACTCCTGCGCCGTTGCCTCCCGACCGTTGCCCTGCGGCCCGCGGGTCTCGGCGGTGGTCAGGCGACGCTGCTCGACCTGGTCCGCTGGCTTCAAGCTCCGGCCGAGTTGCGCGACCTGCGGGCGCACAGCGACCCCTGGGGCTCCTCTTTCGACAAGCCGGACCTCGCCGCCCTGACCGACGCGGCCGGGAAGCAGCCCTGGAGCTGGTCCAAGGTCGGGGCCACGCTCACGCCGTCGTTGCAGGACGCCTGCGCCGGTGGCAAGGCCGACCTCGCCCTCTACCGTACCCTCTGGGCCAACGGCGCCCTGCCGGCGTCACCCTGCTTCTACTACCACACCGGCTGCGAAGCGATCGCTCCGGAGCATGCCGCCGACCGCCCCTACAACCATCCCGAGTATGGTTTCTGGCAGGGCGGCGAGGCGCTGCTGTTCTACGCTCAGGGCCTGGCTTTGATCGGCCGCGCCAAGGTCTTCTACGACGAACCGCGCGGTGTCTACGAGGCCCTGGCCGAGGGCCGGACGTTCGGCGCCGGCTGGGTGCGCTACTTCGACAACGAGTCTGCCGCCCGCGATGTCGAGGAGGTCGGCGGCGGCATCGGCCGCAAGCGCGCCTACTTCTGGAGCGTGCTGGGCGACTGGACTCTGCGCCTGCTGCGGACGCCGTAACGCTGGCACCGCCGTGGGCCGCGCGCCATAGTATGGTTACGTCTAGGCGACCTTGAGATTCATCCAGGCACAGGAGAAGGCACCATGCTGCCGACGGTTGATTTCTGCGGACTGAAGATGACCCGCCTGCTCATCGGCGCGAATCCCTTCGGCGGCTTCAGCCACCAGAACGAGGCGCGCGACACCGCGATGCGGACGTGGCACACGCCGGAGCGCATCAAGGAGACCTGGGCCCGGGCCTACGCCGCCGGCATCAACACCTTCGTGTCCAACAACGAGACCCCGCATGTGATCGAGACGGTGACCGAGTACCTGGCGGCGGGCGGGCCGCTGCAATGGGTCGCCCAACTCAGCAACCGCAACTTCCCGACCATGCAGGCGACCGTGGACCGCGCCCTCGAGATCGGCGCCAAAGCCGCCTTCTTCCACGGCGGCATCGTCGACGACCTCTATGCCAAGCGCGATGCGAAGACGCTGCAAGCCTGGGTGGAACACGCCAAGACCAAGGGCATCCCGATCGGGGTGGCCGGACATGCCCCGGAGACGCACTACTGGGTCGACAGCCTCAACCTGGTCGATTTCCACATGGTCTGCTTCTTCGATTGCGGCAGCCTGCATGCCGGCCGCGGCGACAAGTTCCACCTGGCTGACATCTTCCCTGCCGCCGAGTGCTGCCGGCGCTTGCAGAAACCGTGCATCGCCTACAAGATCCTCGGCGCTGGCCGCATCGATGCGGCCATGGCCTTCGAGTTCGCCCTCGGGAATATCAAAGCGGGTGACGTCGTCAACGTCGGCATGCACCGCGGCGACAACGACAACATCGTCGAGGATAACGTCGCCATCGTGCGCCGCATCCTTGGGGCCTAAGGCCCGCCCCGCGGCGCCGTCGCCCTACGGCGCCGCCAGGGGCCCGGCGTAGCCCGAGGCCCGCGCAAAGGCCGCCCAGAGCTCCGCCACCGTCTTCCCCGTGCTCGCACTGAAGACGGCGGCGGTGTCGGTCTGCTCCCGCAACGCGCGGTTCAGCTTCTTCACGATCCCGGGAGCGGCGTTCGCCTCGATCCAGATCAGCAGTCCGGCCGTGGTCTTGTACGCATCTGTTGGTTTGGCGCGCGCGAAGTCGATGGCTGGCACCGCCACATCCGGCTCGAAGTGGCGCTGCCGCACGTAGTCGGCAATGCCCTCGACCAACCAGCCCTCACCGTTTGGCGGGTAGCGCTGCACCTGATGCGTCAGTTCATGCACCACCATACCGAAGTCGTGCGGATGCGCTTCGACCCAGGACGCAGCGATGTGGATCTCATTGCCGCCCGAGTAGGCAACGCCCTTCATCTCCTTCTCGAAGATGATACGGATGGTCGGCTGGAAGCCGACCGTGTCGTCGCTCGCCAGGATGTCCACCAGCCGCGGATACCACACCACGCACAGCGCTTCCGCCGCGCGCCCCCAGGGCTGCAGATGCGGCACCTGTGACGTATCGGCCACAAACGTGACCGCCTGCGCCGCGGGCGGCGCGACGGGCTCCTGCGCCGCCAGGAGCCCCGCCAGCAAGACCACCGCACCTGCGATTACCCACCCGCGCATGGCCATCCCTCCCATTTGCCTCGGCCTTCGCTCTACCTCGTGCTCCTGGTCAACGGGGCCGCCAGCGCTGCCGGCGCCGAGCCCCGCAGGAGATCGCTCACTTCCAGACCTTCTCCGGCGTGTAGGGGTCGATGGCGGTGCTCTTCGAGGTCTTCCGGATTTCGTCCGCACTCAGCTCGCGGCCTAGCCGGGAGGACATGAAGATACCCTCGCTGATCAGGGCGGTATTCAGGGCGTATTCGTGCGTGGGCAGCAACGGCACCTTGCCCAGCAGGGCGCCGATCCAGTGGTTCTGCGAGGAATCGTACCAGACGCTCTCCGGGAAGCACGAGTGCCAGCGCGTGTCGGAGCCGCTCAGGTCGAAGGTCGAGCTCATGGGCATGTCGGCGGCGCTCGAGAAGAAGGTCAGGGGACTGAGCTTGATGCCGCCCTTGCTGCCCAGCACCTTGCTGGCCTCCTGGCCGTCGTGGTGGACGGCCCAGGTCTCCTCGATGTCAAAGGTGATGCCACCCTCAAGCCGTACCCAGCCCAGCCCCATCTCCTCGACGCTGAAGTTGCTGAAGGCGCGGCGGTCTTCGTACATGTCGAGTTCCTGGTGCGTCGAGCCGGTGACGGTCATGACCTTCGGGTTGTTAACCAGGAACAGGATGTTGGCGATGTGGTAGATGCCCATATCGAACAGGGCACCCCCCGCGCAGATCGACTTGTCGACGAAGTTCGCCGTGCCATAGCCGTCCACGAAGGGCCGCCCGCGGCGCCGGTAGCCGAACGAGCGGGCATAGTAGAGTTTGCCGAGCTGCCCATCGTCGATGAGGCGCTTGGCACCACGACTCTCAGGGGAGAACACCGTAGCCATCTGGATGCTGAGCTTGCGCTGGGCCTTCTGAGCCGCCAGATACATGCTCTCGGCGTCGCGGTACGTGCCCGCCATCGGCTTTTCGCAGTAGACGTGCTTACCGGCCTCCAGTGCGGCGATGGTCAGGGGCGCGTGCTTGTTGTTGTGGACACAGACGTCCACCGCGTCGATGTCGTCACGCTTCAGGAGGTCCTTGAAATCGGCATAGCCATGGGGGATGCCGTAGCGTTCCTGGGCGGCCTGGACCTTCTCCGGGAACAGGTCCGCCACCGCCACCATCTTGACCTGCGGCATGCCCTTGTAGTGGTTCATGTGGTGCGTGGCGATCTGCCCGGCGCCGATGAGGCCCACCCGAATCGTGTCGCTCATGGTCTGTCACTCCTCGCTTGCTACCCTGGCGTGCCCGCCCTCGGCGGGCCTGGATCTGGTTCGGCTACGCTAGCGCCGCGGAAGCTGACGCGCAACTGCGCTGTGCGCCGCGTGTGGTTGACAATGCCGTACTCACCATCACACTACGGGGCGGATGGAGCGATCGTTCATGTTCGGCGGGCTATCTGCCCGTTCAGCCGAAGGAGATGGAGCATGCGTTTACGGATGTGGGTACGCAGTGCCGCGGCAGCGTGTGTCGGCCTGCTGGGCAGTGTCGCGGCGTCCGGCCAGAACCTTTTCCCCGACCCCGGCTTCGAGGCCAGCGGCGTGGCCGGAGTGGCCCATGCCGGTAGCCGCGCCGGCGTCCTCAAGGCCGGGGCGCGCCAGCACTGGCTCGCCATCGGGGTGACCTGGCCGTGGAGCCCTTTGCCACCTACCAGGCCAAAGGCTTCGTCAAAGGCGCCATGGGCAGCGGCCAGGGCTACGCCTTGTACGCTTACTCCTGGAACTCCTACGGCTGGGCCTTCTCGGGTGGGGTCACGATCAGCAAAGCCGACGACTGGCAAGAGGTTGCCACGACCTTCGTAGTCCCGGCCGACAAGGTCACGTTCCACCCCCTGGCCATGATCGATGCCGCCGACTCAGGGCTCTACGTCGATGACATCGTCGTGGCCCAGACCCAGAGCGCGGCGGCGACCATCGCTGCCTTGCTGGCCCAGCCCAGCCCCAGTGTCGAACAGCGGCAGCTCCTGGCGCGCTACCACCTCTCCAGGAATGATGAGGCCGCCGCGGTCCGGCTCATGGAAGGTGCCGACAACGCCGTCAAGGCCGACATTGCCTGCCTCCTCGCCCAACGGGCCAAGGACCCCCAGGAACGGCAGCGCTGGGTCACGACCATGATCTGCGCGGAATGCCTGCGTTGGCCGGATGCCCCGCTGCGGCTTAAGGAGTTGACCATGAACATGGCCCCCGCCGAGCTGCTGAAGACCTGTCTGGATGCCCTGCAGCAGAGCGGCGGCTCGGAATGGGCTGCCAAGGCCGCCGCCAGCCTGTTGGCCAACCCGGCTGCCCTCGGCACCCGCAGCGGGGGTTCCATCGCTGCCGCCGAAGCCAGCCTGAGCGACCTGCGCCGCGCCGTGACGGCAGCCAGCGCGGCCCTGCCCGCCAACAGCCCCGCCGCCGCCGCCATGGCTGAGGTCTGCAAGCGTCTCGAGGCTGAGGCGGTCGGCCTGGCGGAGCGGCGCGCCGCCCTCGGAACCTGCCGCATTGTCATCGGCGGTCAGGCCGTTACCCCGGAGACCCACGCCATCGTCATCCCCGATGCCCCCACGCCCTCTGAGCGCCAGGCCGCCGCCGAACTGGCCCTGCACTGGGAGCGCTTGACCGGCAGCACCTTGCCCATCCTCGCCGATGCCACGGTCGGCGCGCGCATCCCGATTCTCCTCGGACGCAGCGCCCTGATCGCCCAGCGCGGGGTCAAGGTCAACTACCAGCGCCTCGGCCTCGAGGGTATCCACCTGCAGACCGCCGGTCCGGCCCTGGTTCTCGCTGGCGGGCAGCGCGGCGTGCTCTATGCCGTCTATGCCTTTCTCGAGGACGAACTCGGCTGCCGCTGGTTCACCGCCGACTGCAGCACGGTGCCGCGGCAGGGCACCTTCACCATCAAGCGCCTCAAACGCATCTACGTCCCCCCGCTCGAGTACCGTGACACCGACTACCCCTCCTGCCGGCCACCGGAGTTCGGCGTGCGCAACAAGTTGAACGGGCTCTACTCCCAGGCTGACGCGACCTGGGGCGAGCACATCCGCTACAAGGGCTTCGTGCACACCTTCAATGGCCTGGTGCCCCCCGAGACCTACTTCGCGACCCACCCGGAGTACTTCTCGGAGATCAACGGAACCCGTCTCGGCCCAGAGAATACGCAGCTCTGCCTGACCAACCCGGAGGTGCTGCGCGTCGCCACCGAGAGCGTGCGCCGTTGGATCCAGGAGTCGCCCGAGGCCACCATCATCAGCGTTTCGCAGAACGACTGGCACAGCTACTGCCAGTGCGCTGCCTGTACGGCCCTGGCCGAGAAGGAAGGTGGCCAGGCGGGACCGCTGCTGCATTTCGTCAATGGTATCGCCAACGCCATCGCCGCGGAGCACCCCGACAAGATCATCGACACCCTGGCCTACCAGTACACCCGCCAGCCGCCGAAGCATGTGAAGCCCGCCCCCAACGTTGCCGTGCGCCTGTGCTCCATCGAGTGCTGCTTCAGCCACCCCCTCGACGCCTGTCCCACGAACCGCTCTTTCGTCGCCGACATCAAGGGCTGGTCGAAGATCTGCAAACGCCTGCATATCTGGGATTACGTCATCAACTACGCGCACTGCGTCCAGCCCTTTCCCAACCTCGGCGTCATCCGGCCCAACATCGAGTTCTTCGTCCGCAATGGCGTCACCGGCATCTACGAGGAGGCCAACTACTTCAGCAAAGGCGGCGAACTGGCCGAACTGCGGACCTATCTCATGGCCAAGACCCTGTGGGACCCCTCCTACGACAGCGCCAAAGCCATCCGTGAATTCACCGAGGCCTACTACGGCCCCGCGGCTCCGGCCCTGCGCGATTACCTCACGTTGCTGCAGGAGACCGTGTGCGCCGATCGGACCTGCCACGTGCGTATCTACACCTCGCCCGCGGACTACCTCAATCATCCCGAGATGCTGGCCAGCGCCAAGGCCCTCTTCGACCGGGCTGAGGCTGCAGTCGCCGGCGATGCCGTCCTCCTGCACCGTGTCCAGGTCGCCCGGCTGCCGCTGCTCTACACCGAGATCGCCCTCAGCCGTGGCGCTCTGCGCTACCGCGACGGGAAGCTGGTTTCGGACGGTGGCGAGGGCGCCGTCGGCGCCGTCGAGCGCTTCGCCACCATCGCCCGTCAGGAGGGCGTGACGCACATCCGCGAAGGTGAGGGGGGCGGGCTCGAGGAATGGCTCGCGACCCAGCGGGGCCGCGGTCAGGCCGTCGACGTCCTGACGCTGCGCAGTCCGCACCTCGAGGCGGACGTGATCCCGGCCCTCGGCGGGCGCCTCTGGCGGCTGCGGGCCACGGCCACGGGCCGGCAGGTGCTGAAGCTCTTCGGCGATCCCGACACGGGCTGCGTCCCCAACGAGGGCGGCTACGAGGAGTACAGCACGACCAGCTACCGCGGGCCGGGGTGGATGGAGCCCTATGCCGTGCTCGAGTCGGGACCGCAGCACGTCGTGCTCGAAGCCGCCCTGCTGAATGGGTTCACGCTGCGCCGGACCTTCCGACTCCTGCCCGACCGCGCGGCGATCACGGTCGAGTCGATCCTGACCAACCGTAACGCCGCTCGCCCGGCCGCCTTCCGCGTCCATCCTGCCTTCCAGGTCCAGAGCACCGCCACCGCGGCACTGTGGTTGCTGAACGCCGACGGTTCCTGGCGCAGCCATTCCCTGGCCAACCCGAAGGACCCGACGGCCGAGAAGGAACTCTGGCTGCGCGATACGGTCCGACCTGCCGGGCAGTGGGCCATCCGCGACGATGCGGCCGGTATCGCGATCCTCAACACCTTCAAGTCGGCGGAGGTCGCCACCGCCTACTGCAACTGGAACGGGGCGCAGGGCCGCGTCAACCTCGAGCAGTGGAGTCGTTCCCAGGACTTGCCGCAGGGCGGTTCCATGACCCTCACCAACACCTACGAGATCCTCAGCGGGGCGACCCCGTGGGGGAAGTAGAAGACAGGCACGGGAGAAGCGCCAATGGATAACAGCGCGATGGTCGATAGGCTGATGGAAACAGCCATCAGCTTCCTGGTTCAATACGGCTTTCAGATCGTCGGCGCCGTCGCCATCCTCGGCGCGGGGGTTGCGCTGGCGCTGTGGGTGGGGCAGTGGGTTGGCCGCTGGTTGACCAGCCGTCACTTCGAGCCCCCGGTCCGGATGCTGGCGACCCGCGTGGTGCGCCTGGCGATCTTTGCTATGGCGGCGGTCATGGCCTTGGGTAAGTTCGGCGTCGAGATTGCGCCCCTGATCGCCGGCATCGGCGTGGCGGGTGTCGGCATCGGCCTGGCCATGCAGGGCGTGCTCGGCAACCTGGTGGCAGGCTTGACGATCATCTTTACCAAGCCCTACCGCGTCGGCGAGTACATCGAGCTGCTGGGCGTCAGCGGCGAGGTGATCAGCATCGAGCTCTTCTCGACGGTGCTGGTCCACATCGACCGCTCGCGGGTCACCATCCCGAACCGCAAGATCGTCGGCGAGATCCTGCACAACTACGGCAGAGTGCGCCAGCTCAAACTCGACGTCGACGTCGCCTACTCGGCGGACCTCGGCCAGGCCCTCGCCCTGGTGGACGGCATCCTCAAGGCCAACCCGCGCGTCCTGCGCGACCCCGCCGCCGTCGTCGGCATCAACGCCCTGGAGTCCTCCTCGATCAACATCTCCGTCCAGCCGTGGGTCAACGTCCCGGACTACGAAGCGGCCCAGCTCGAGATCTACAAGGCCGTGCTCGACGTCTTCCGTCAGCACCGCATCGAGATCCCCTTCCCGCAGCAGGAGGTGCGCCTGCTCGGGACGGCGGCCGGCGCGGGCCGCTGAGACGTCGTACCCCCCCCCCTGGCGGGCGACGCTCCACGGGTCCTGCGGACGGCGGGATTCCCGCAGGCATCTGCTGGAGGGCGAAGCTCCATGGGTCCTGCGGACGGCGGGATTCCCGCCGGCATCTGCTGGAGGGCGAAGCTCCACGGCCTGCTTGCAGGCGCTGAGCCGTTCTCGGGAGACCGGCCGCTGAGCTCGTGGCGCCCGCCCTCCTCAGCCTACCCGTCCCGCGATCCCCGGCAGGCGGCTGAAGGCCCACTCGCCATCGACGAGAGTGCCTTCCACGCGGCCGCGGCAGACGCGGCCCTCGTAGGGGCAGTTGGTCGAGCGCGAACGGAACTCGGCCGGGTGCAGGACGTGCTCCGCGTTGACGTTCAGCACGGTCACGTCCGCCGGCGCGCCCACACTCAGCGTGCCGTGCGCCAGGCGCAGCACGGCGCGCGGCCCAGCGGTGAGCGTGGCCACGAAGGCGGGCAGCGTTAACACCCCGCCGTGCACCAACTCGGTCAGGCACAGCGACACCAGCGCTTCCAGGCCGACGATTCCCGCGGGCGCGCGTTCCAACCCGACCGCCTTCTCGACGGCTGTGTGCGGCGCGTGGTCGGAGGCAATGACGCCGATCGTCCCATCGGCCAGGCCGGCGATGACTGCCCGACGGTCGGCCTCCGTGCGCAGCGGTGGGTTCATCTTGGCGTTGGCCCCGTGGCTGGCGCAGCACGCCTCGGTCAGACAGATGTGGTGCGGCGAGGCCTCGGCGGTGATCGGCAACCCCTCGCGGCGGGCGGCGCGTACCAGGGCGATACTGAAAGCGGTGGAGATGTGCTGGATGTGGATGGGCCAGCCCGTCTCGCGGCAGATCAGGATGTTGCGGCAGACGATCAGATCCTCGGCCAGCCCCGGCTGTCCCGACACCCCGAGCCGCTGCGCGACTGCCCCGGCGTTCATGGCGCCGTGTCGCGCCACGCTCTCGTCCTCGCAGTGGTCGATGACCGGAAGCCCGACGGCGGCGGCCCGGCGGACGGCCTCCAGCATCAGCCCGGCCGTCTGGATGCAGGTGCCATCGTCCGTCAGGGCGACCGCCCCGGCCTGCGCCAGCGCCGCGGCGTCGCTGAGTTCCTTGCCGGCCCGCCCGAGGGTGAGCGCCCCACTCTGCAGCACCCGCACCACCGCCTTTTCGCGCGCCAGACCATAGACCTGCGCGACGATCTCGGGGCAGTCCACCGGCGGTGCCGTGTTGGGCATCGCCACCACGGCGGTGAAGCCGCCCGCGGCGGCCGCCCGGGTGCCAGTGGCAATGTCCTCTTTGTGCGTCTGGCCCGGCTCGCGCAAGTGCACGTGCAGATCAATGAACCCGGGGCAAACGACCAGGCCGCTGACGTCCACCACCCGCGCTGTCGGCGCCGGCTCCGCGGCGAGGCGCCCCGCGGTGATGCAGAGATCCCGCGCGGCATCGACGCCGTTTGCCGGGTCGATCACGCGCCCGCCCCGCAGAATCATGTCGCCCTGCATCGCTCTGGCCTCCTTGCCCTGGTCACCGGCCACCGGCTACCGGCCACCCACTGTCTCACTATAGCCCCGTGAGCGAGGACAGGCATGCCGCTGGAACGGCTCTGGAGGGCGAAGCTCCCCAGGCGCGCCGGCGCCGCTGAGCCGCCGGCCGGAGGCCGGATCCCGGAAAACGGCTTTGGAGGGCGAAGCTCCCCGGGGGCGTATGCCCATAAGCGCTAACTAATTAAGCTTGCGTCTCGTCTACCGCGATGCTATTGTTGTCTTGGTTGCTGTACCCTCAACCAGGAGGCCAGGCACACGGTGAATGAGGACTGGGATCTGCTGCTGAGTTTCCTTCCGACCAACTGGAAGTGGCTTGCCGTCCGCACCAAAGCG
>CAILUI010000221.1 GCA_903837355.1 uncultured Victivallales bacterium | reverse complement strand
TGATGGCCGCGACAACCTGATCGAGAACAACATCATCGTGGACTGCGGCGAGCAGCAGATCGAGTTCACCGGCTGGACCGTGGACCACTTCTTCTGGAGAATGGGGATGGAGACCAACGGGTGGGCCAAACACTACGACGCCGTCGCCGGCCAGCCCGCCTGGCACCGGGAGGGCAGCACGCTGCGCGACCCACGCGCCGCCGCCCTGTCCGATGGGCGCACCATGCACCACAACCAGATCCGGCGCAATATCCTCGTCCCGCCGGGCACCGAGGCAAAGGCCATTCTGTACCGCAATGCCTCGTTCGCTGACAATCCCTCGGACCAGAACCTCTTCTGGCAGGGCGGTCACCCCGTCCGTACCGGGCAGTTCGCGGTCAGAGAAACCATCGGGCCGAACCTCGCTGCCAACGGGGGCTTTGAGGAGGGCGCTGCGACGGGCTTGCCGCCGGGTTGGACCTGCCGCCTGCCGCTCCCGGAGTCGAAGGCCGAGCCCGTCACCGACGCGGTGCATGAGGGCCAGCGCTCCCTGCGTCTGCTCGGTGTCGCCTCCCCCGCACTCGACGGGAAGCCGGCTTGGGAGCGCCAGGTGATGCTTGAGGGCGCCCACATCAAGACCGTCGTCCCCGGCCAAGCGTACCGCTTCTCTGTGTGGCTCAAGTCCGCCGCCGAGAATACCTCCGTCACCGTGGAGGCGCTGTCGTACAAGGGTGGCGTCCATGACGTGCGCTTCACGAACCAGGTGATGGTTGGCCGGGACTGGCGGCAGTATGAGGTCGCCTTCCGTCTCCCCAAGCCGGGCGACGCCAACTGGCATCCGGGCCTCGAGGAGACCTTCTACGTGCGAGTGATGCTGTGCCCGGACGAGGGGACGCTGTGGGTGGACGAGGTGGAACTGCGGGAGGCGATCCTCATGGACGAGTGGGAGGCTTGGCAGGCACAGGGCATGGACCTGCACTCCCTGGTGGCCGACCCGCGCTTCGTGGATGCCGCCAAGGACGACTACCGACTCAGGCCGGAGTCCCCCGCCCTCAAACTCGGATTCGAGCCGATCCCGGTCGATAAGATAGGGTGCTATGCCGACCCGCTGCGGGCCAGTTGGCCGCCCGCCGGCCAGCCCAAGGTCGAGGTCGGCGCCGAATGGCAGGCGAGGATGGCGTCGAAGCCCTGATGCTCGTACAGGGCGAAGTCTGCAGTAGGTCAACCATGATGAGTACGTCCGGCTGCGGCCGTTCCGGCGCGTTGCGCACGTTGGCAGGTGGGGTGGTTACCCCGGTGCCGGTTGCCCTGTTCACCTGGGGGTTCGACTACACCTGGAAGGCTGCGGGTCTCGCGCCGTGGGAACTGGCCTGTGGCGACCACGCGACCTGGCACCGGGCCTACCTGGCACTGCTCGAACGGCACCGGGCGGACCTCATCTTCTACGACGGTGCCGGTGCCAGCACCGCGCCGCCGCGGTTGGTTCCGGAAGACCGTGAGGAATGGGTGGTTGAGGATGGCAGCGGCCGGCGTTACGGACTGCGCAAGGACAGCCTGGCACGGTATGATCTCGATACGCGATCCGGCCGAGATCACCGCCGCAGTGCGCGAGCAATTCCGCCAGTCTGGCGCCGGCACGCCCTTCATTCCTTCCACCGGCAGCCCGCTGCCAAGCAACATCGAGCCTGCCGCCGTGGACGCGTTCATCCACGCGGCGCGGCGGGAGAGTACGCACCCGGGATGGACAGGGTGCTGCAGGGATTGGATCCGTGGGCATCGAGGTCTGCTGGGAACTACGGTCGGAGCAGACCCTGAACAACTCACGGCAGCAACCGCTGGAAACCCTGGAGCCGGATGCGACCGCCGAGACGGCCGCGAGCGTAGGCCGCACAGGAGCGAGCAGACCATGCCTGAGATCACGGACCTAAACGCACCGTTGCGCCGGATCACGCCGCCGCGCGGACACTTCTTCTTCGGCTACTACGATGTGCCGGCGGCGGACGCGCAGGGCCGGCACCTTTGCCAGGAGGTCCTGTTCCGCGACCGTTTCCCCACACCGGAGGATGTGGCCACGATCGGCCATGTACCCCGGTCGACGCCCGGGGCGGCAGAGGGGGATTTGCCGTTCACGCCCTTCGCCGAGACGCGGGCCTGGAACTTCCAGCAGGGCGCGATGCTGCAATGGCTGGGCGGGCAGTCGGATACCTGCCTCTACAACGTCTTCGAGGACGGCCAGTTCGGCGCCTGCGCCCACAACGCCGGAACAGGCGCCCGCCGCGTCCTGCCGCTGCCCGTGGCCAACGTCGCCCGCGACGGCACCCAGGCCCTGTGCATCAACCTGAGCCGGGTCTACGACTTCCGGCCCGGCTACGGCTACGAGGAAGTCCCGGACCCCTTCGCCGACGTCCTGGCGCCGGCGGAAGATGGCGTCAGCGTCATGGACCTGGCGACCGGCCGGCATCGCCAGGTCCTGTCCTATGCGCAGTTGGCGGAGTTTTTGGCCCGCGAGCGCGTGCTTTGCGAACCCCGCAAACTGGTGGTCAACCACATCGCCTTCAACCCGGCCGGATCGCGCTTCATGTTCCTGCTGCGGACCTTTGTCTCGGCGCCGGGCCAGCACTGGCTGACGCTGCTGCTGACCGCGGCAACCGACGGCAGCGACCTGCGCCTGCACCCCACCTGGGACATGGCCTCCCACTACCACTGGCGGAACGACGGGGAACTGCTGATCTGGACCTTCACCGGGCCGGATAGGAAAGGCGCCCTGGTGGTCATCAACGACCGCACGGGCGAACGCACGGTCGTCGATGCCGGCTTCTTCCCCAATGACGGACACTGCTCG